>JAGTSG010000059.1 GCA_018261655.1 Pseudomonadota bacterium
GCGTGCCGGTGCGCAGGATCGTAGGCAAAGCAACCAGTCGTAGACGGACACACGTCCGACTTCCAGGTGACGTTGCCGTCCAGGTCGTAACGCATGGCGAGATCGCGAGTCCCGTTCCGCGTCGCCTCCTGGAGGCGGTCCGCGGCGTCATAGGTGAACGACTCGAGGCTGTTGCGGCCGCGGTCGCGCCGTTCCCGCAGGTTGCCGGCGCTGTCCCAGCCGTAGGTGACGTCCTGCACCGGCAGCGATCCCGCCAGCGCCTGTCGATATTCCAGCGCTCCCGTGGCAGGGCTGTGTCCGGAAATGACCCGGACCCGGCCGCCCCGGGATTCGTCGAGCACGTTCCCGGCGGCGTCGACCGCGCCGAGCTCCCACAGGAGCGGGCCCCCTGCCGACAGGTCACGGATCCGGACCGCGTGCGCGCCGTCGTACTCGTATCCCAGCTTGAGCCGGAATCCGGACACGCTCGCCGGATAGGTCAGCGTCGCCAGGCGCCCCGCGCCGTCGTAGGCATAGTCGTAGTAATGCGTGCCCTCGGACGCAATGCTGCGCCGTGCCAACCGCGACCCCGCATCGTAAGAAAGGGCTTCCGAATAGCCTGGGCCGCTGACGGAAGCCAGCTTGCCGACGTTGCGTGACGCCGCTGACGCGCCCCAGGTCCAGGCGCTGGTGCCCTCCGGCTCGACACGGCGCGTCAACCGGCCCAGCAGGTCGTACTCGTAGGTCGTCACCTGTCCCTTGGCGTTGCGCTGCGTGGTGACCTCGCCGAGCGCGTTGCGTGTCAGGGTCCACGCGCCGAGGTCCGCGTCGGCGTGCGTCAGCTTCAGGCCGAAGGGGTTGTAGGTCAGGTCGGCCAGCGCCGCGCCGTCCGCGGCACGGACGCGGAGCAGCCGACCGAAAGCGTCGTACTCATAGCGGGTCCGCGCGCCCAGCGGGTCCTGCACCTCGACGGTATCGCCCCAGGCCGTCGTCGTCGCTGACGTGCTGCTGCCCCGCGCGTCGGTCACCTGCCGCGCCAGTCCGACGTACGCGTGATTGAACGACCGCTCCACCGCGCCGTCCGCGCCTTGGAGCGTCTCGCTCAGGAGCCGGCCGCGGTCGTCGTAGCTGTAGAGCCAGGAGCCGCTCGCCGCACCGCCCAGCCAGGCGGGCAGGTGCCGGCGCACCAGCCGGCCGCGGGCGTCGAATTCGGCGGCCTCATGCGACTGGCCCCCGCCGATCCTGCGCGTCAGGCTGCGGATCACGCGGCCGAAGGCGTCGACATCGAGCGTGCGCGCGAACAGCAACTCGCCGGAAGACGCCTTCTCGGCCTCGTCCAGTTGCGCACGGCCGGAGGCCGCGCAGTCGCCGGCACAGTGCCGGAGCGCCCAGGTGAGCCGCCTGCCATCAGGAGCCGTCTGCGCAACAGGGTCGCCGAAGGCGTCGTACTCGATCGTCGTCCGCAACCCGTTGGCATCGGTGATCGCCACCGGGCGACCGATGCCGGCGTCCCAGCTCAACAGCGTCGACTGCGCCAGCGGATTGGTCAGCCGCTCCGGGAAGCGGCCCTGCGCACCCCAGTACACGGCGTCTACGCGGGACGCCATCCCGACGCCCGTGACGGCGCGCCGGGCGACGTTGCCGAAGCCGTCGTACGCGAGGTCCACGGTGACCTGCCACCGCGGGTCGCCCGGCTCCGCTTGAACCCGTACCGGCCGGCAGGCGAGCGCATCCCAGGTGACAGCCGTGCTGCGCGTCAGCGCCGCGCCGCCCGCCAGGCTGTGGTTCGCCGTCACGGTCGTCGACTGCGGCCGTCCCAGGCACCAGTTGCCGGTGTCGTTCAGAAGGACGAAGTGTTGCGTTCGCTCGGTACGCGTCGCGCCAGGATTGCCGCCGCCCGTTCCCTCGGTGACGACCCTGCTGCTGTCGGTCACGAGGCCGGACAGCGGGTCCACGGAGCCGACCGTGACGGTCGACGTCAGGAGCACCCCACCCCCGGCATCCGGATCGTGCGACCGCGTGGTCCCGACCTCCGGATACGCGTAGCGGCGCACCGCCGCGCCACTGCCCAGCATCAGGCCCTTCCATGCCCACGACGCATCGCGAACCACCGCCCCGGCGCGGTTCCTGACCCACTCGCGCTCGACCAGTCCGATGAATGGAAAGTCCTGTCGGTACGCCTCCTCGAGCGACAGGCCGGCCGGGGCGGCCTGCCTGACGACGCGGCGCGCGAAACCCAGGTCGCCGCGACCGCTCAGGTCCGTACGCAGGCCCGCGAACGAATAGGACGTGACCGTCCGGCTGTCCGGCACGGCGCTGTCGCCCGCCGTCAGCGTCACGACCACCGGGCGGCCATCTGCTTCGTCCCGCTGCGGCCAGGTCGCCCCGGATCCCTTCGCGTAGACGGCAGGATCGGTGAGCGGCGCATAGCCGAAGGTGGTGGCGACGCCCAGGCCGTCCGTCACCGAACGCAACAAGTCCGGCGCCTGGCCAGCCCTCAGCCGGTACGCGAGCCTCGAACCGGCCCACGTTGCAAGGTCCGGCAGGCTGTCGCCGTTGAGGTCAGCCACGGCGACTCCCAGCGGCGTGCCGTGGGCAATCCCCGTATCGATGGTCGGGAGCAACCGGTCACCGGCCGACGGGACGACCTTCCAGTTCGCGGAGGCATCGGTGTACAGCACGTCGTCGCGGCCGTCGCCGTTCCAGTCGAATGCGAGGAGACGGCTGAGGGACGGGTCGTACTGGGGACCGACGATCGCCGTGCCGGTCGTGCCAACGACGAAGCAGCCACTGAACCGGACCCGCCACTGGCCGAGAGGGTGGGGATAGACGACGTCCGTGCAGCCGTCGCCATTCACGTCGGCCGGCACCGCGCGGCTGACCACACCGTCGAAAACGTCGCTCATGTGACGGTCGGCGGAGATCCTGGCGATGGAGAGGGCCTCGTTCATGAGGAGATCCTCCCGGCCATCGCCATCGAGGTCGATCCGCTGTCCTGCGCGACCAAGGAAGTTTCCGCCCTGCGGCGGGTCGTAACCGGCGACCGGGCCCTGCTCGTACAGCGTGACGGGCGACGCAGAGAATCCGCTGCCGCGCACGTTGTAGCGGACCCTGACGACCAGGCCGTTTCCGGACGATGACGCCAGCTCGGAGTAGGCCAGGTCCGAGAGCCCGTCGCCGTCGAGGTCCGCGCCCCGGAAGTCGACGGGGTTGGCGACGATGCCGGTATCGAGTGCCGATCCGAGCCCGGCGGCGCCGCCCCGCACGACGATCCACCGGCCGGCCGCCGAGACCGTCAGCACGTCCGCCAGGCCGTCGGCGTCGTAGTCGATCGGGACACCCGCGCCCCGCGGCACCGGGATGCCGGTGTCGACCTCCCCGCCCAGCGCTCCGGACGCGAGCGCGAGCCGGTAGCGCAGCGTCGCGGGTGCCGTCGGTCCGCCTGCCCAGACCAGGTCATCACGCCCGTCGCCATTCAGGTCGCCGGCCCATCCGCGCTTCGATTCGTCGAGCCCGGCTGCTGCGCCGAGGGTCGCGGCAACGGCCCGCTCTGCATCGAGCCCCGCAGTTCCGTCCTGCCAGGTGATCGACGTCGGCGGCAGGCAGGTCGACGCGTCGCGCCCGCATTCCCGGACCGACGCCAGCCGGCTGTGACCGGCCGCGGAGAGCGCCGGCTGGTAGTCGAGCGCGTAGCGCCGGACGAGCGCTCCGCGATGCAGGACGTCGATCCGCCGCAGCCGTTGGGTCTGCTGCACCATCGAGCCCGCGACGTAACGCAGGTCGGTATCCGCGGGCGGGCGTGGTTCGTAGCTGAACGTGACCTCGTGAGCCGGTGCGATGCCGGCACCGGGGTTGCCGTTGTAACGCACGGCGGCAAGCCGGTAGCTACCGGAAGCGGCGTCCTCGGCGTAGACGAAGTCCATGGCGTTGCCGGCGCGGTCGCGGATGCGACTGAGCGCCCAGGCCCGCGGAGTCGACGCACTTCCCGACCAGTCGATGCGCGAGTCGCTGGTCGCGCCGTATTCGAGGATCCGTCCGTCCGGCGCTTCGACCACGAAATACTGCGGACCGGCCCCGGCGGTCCCGTACGCGCGGATGCGTGCGAACGACTCGAGCTCGCTGCGGTACTCGGTGCCGGCGCCGCCGTATTCACCGCCGTTGATGACGACCAGCCGCATGCCGTCGAGGCAGAAGCGATCCGACCGCGTCTGCGTTACCGGTCCCGCCGCGCCGTCCTGCGCGATCGTCCGCGGGCAACGCGAGATGGCCGACGTGCCGCCGAGGGCCCAGCCGATGCCCATCGCGCCGTCCGTTGCGAGTTGCCGGTATTCCAGCGAGAGCCCGGGCGTCAGGCCGCCGGTGCCCGGCGGCAGGGTCAGAGGAATTGAGTAGTTGGACTCGCCGGCCGGCGAGACGGCGCCCCATCCCGCCGTACGGCCGGCCGACGCCGCCTCGGGCAGCGGCCCGGCGGCAGGCTGCTCCACGTCGATGGGTTCGATGGTTGCCCAGTCGTCCTCCGCCGTGACCTCCGCGTAGGGCGCCTGCCAGTCATCGACGGCCTCCGCGGCCTCGACGACGAGCGCCGTGAGCAATGACGCCGCGATGACCGGCGACGCGATCCGCGTGATGCTGCGCATGTTCGACCTCCCTGTCCGATGCGCCCCGCAGCAGCCACCCCGGCCGCTACCCGATGCAGGCCCTCATCCCCGGCCGGTGAAATCCCTTTACCGGCACCTGTCGGATGCGCCTGCGGGAGGAACATAGCCGCGCGGTCGCCCCTGCGCGCGCGGGTCATCTCGTTTTGGACGGAACGCGGCAGAAAGGCCGCGTCAGGCGAAGTGCAGGACGATCAACCCGGCGATGAACAGCCGATAGAGGGTGAACGGCAGCAGGCCGATGCGCTCGATGACCTTGAGCAGCGCGTGGATGCAGGCGTAGCCGGTGACCGCCGAGACGACCAGTCCCAGCGCCATCACGCCCCAGGCCACCGGCTCGCTCGACGAGGCGAGCTTCAGTCCCTCGTAGGCCCCGGCCATCCCGATTCCCGGCACGGCCAGCAGGAACGAGAATCGCGCCGCGGCGGAACGCGTCAGTCCCAGCGCCAGCCCCGCCGTGATGGTGATGCCCGATCGCGACGTGCCCGGCAGCAGCGCCAGCGCCTGCGCGCAGCCGATGATCACGGCCTGGCGCCAGCCGATGGAGTATTCGTCCTTCGCTTGCTGGCCCAGCTTGTCGGCCAGCCACATCAGGATGCCGAAGAACGACAGCGTGCCGGCCACGAACAGCGGGTCGCGCAGGTGTTCCTCGATCAGGCCGCCGAAGGCGAGGCCGACGGCGCCGACGGGAATCGTGCCGAGGATGACGCACCACGCCATCCGGCTGTTCTCGTCGTGCCTGCCGCTGCGCAGCGACGAGAACCACGCCTGCGTCATCGCGACGAGCGGCCGCCGGAAATAGACCAGCACGGCGGCCAGCGTGCCGACGTGCACGGCGACGTCGAACGCCAGGCCCTGGTCGGTCCAGCCGAGGAAGTGCGGCACCAGGATCAGGTGGCCGGAACTGGAAATCGGCAGGAACTCCGAAAGGCCCTGAACGATCGCCAGGATGATGGCCTGCACTGGATCCAAGAAATGCCTCCTACAGCGTTGCCGCGAGGTCGCGGAACGAGAACCCCGAGAGCGGCGACTCTAACCTGCGCGCGAGCGCCAGGACCTTGAACCGTTCGCCCATTTCGCCCGGCAGCATGAGCATGGCCACCGCCTGCGCGAGTTTCGCGGCCTCCCGCGCGTCGAGCCCGTTGCCGGCCCGCTCGACTTCCCGCTCGAGCCCGGTGGCCAGCAGGAAGTGCGCCTGCGTCGAGAACCCCGCCACCGCGAGCCCCGCGGCGAGGCCCGCCTCGGCGACCGCGGTGAAGTCGACCCAGGCGGTGATGTCCTGCAGCCCCGGCCGCGCGAGGACGTCCTCCACCCGAAGGTGCCGGAAGAAGCTGCACAGCGACCCGCCGGACCGGGACGCATGGTAGTACTGCGCGCGCGGCAGTCCATAGTCCGTGAAGAGCATCGCGCCCCGCTCGAGCCCGCGAGCCAGTTCCGCCAGCCACGGCCGGAGCAACAGGCAGGCTTCGCTCGCGTAGCCTTCGGGCAGCCCAAGATCGCCGAGGCGATCGTCGAGCTCCTGCAGCAGGCGCTCGTCGGCGGCACGCGGCTCGAACGCAAACTCCCCGCCCGCGCAGACGACGCCAAGCGCGTCGTAGCCACCCCTTGTCACCCGGAAGAGCTCGACCGGCAGTGCATCGAGGACCTCGTTGGCCACCAGTACGCCTTCCCAGGGCGCGTGGGGCGGCGCGTCGATCCAGCGCACGCGCTCGAGCAGCGCCGGCGCGCGCGCGGACAAGGTTTCCCGCTGCCGCTCCCGCAGGTCGGCGCTCACCTCCAGGATGTCGTAGCGCGCGGGCAGCGCGCCGCGCCCGGCGAGCGACAGCAGCAGGTCCGCCGCCAGCGATCCGTCGCCGGCGCCCGCTTCCAGCACGCAGCCCCCGCCCAGCTGCACCAGCAGCTCGGCCACCTGCGCCGCCAGGCAGCGCGCGAACACGGGCGTCAGTCCCGGCGCGGTGATGAAGTCGCCCGCCGCGCCGAACTTGCGCGCCCCCGCGCTGTAGTAGCCGAGTCCCGGTGCATACAACGCCCGCTGCATGAAGCGCGAGAACGGGATCCAGCCGCCGGCAGCGGCGATCTCGTCGCGCAGGTGCGCGGCGACGCGCGCCGAATGGGCAAGCTCGTCCGCCGACAGGTCGGGCAACGACGCCTGCGTCAGCATCGCCACGCTCCGCGGGTTTCGGGTATGTTTGGGGTAAACCTGTAAGTGCACTCGGAGTCCCCATGTCGCAGCCCGGCCCGGCGCCGCTCGACGGCAAGGCCGTCCTCATCACCGGCAGCGCGCGCCGCCTCGGCGCCGCGATGGCGCGCAAGCTGCACGGCGCGGGCGCCCGGGTGGCCATCCACTACCGGTCCTCGTCGGCCGACGCGGACGCGCTGGTGGCCGGGCTGAACGCGGCGCGCACCGGCTCCGCGGTCGCGCTGCAGGCCGACCTGCTCGACCTCGCCAGCCTGCCGGGGCTGGTCGCGGCGGTCGTGGACGCATTCGACCGCCTCGACATCCTCGTCAACAACGCCTCGACGTTCTACCCGACCCCGGTCGGCGAGATCACCGCGGCGCAGTTCGACGACCTCGTCGGCACCAACCTGCGCGCCCCGCTGTTCCTGTCGCAGGCCGCGGCGTCGCAGCTGCGGCTGCACGAGGGACTGATCGTCAACATGGTGGACATCCACGGCTCGCGGCCGCTGAAGCGCCATCCCGTGTACTCGGCCGCCAAGGCCGGGCTGATCATGCTTACGCGCTCGCTCGCGCGCGAGCTCGCCCCGAAGGTGCGGGTCAACGGCATTGCGCCCGGTCCGGTGATGTGGCCCGAAGGGGGCGTGGACCCGGACCTGCAGCAGAAGATCCTGGAACGGACCGCGCTCAGGCGGCCCGGCTCGCCGGACGACGTCGCCCGCGCGGTGCTCTTCTTCGCGACCGAGGCGCCCTACGTCACCGGCCAGGTGCTCGCCATCGACGGCGGACGCAGCCTCGGCGGCGGTCTCTAGCGCCAAGGATCAGTCCCCTTCGTCCAGGCTGACCGGCGTCATCGCGTGCCCGGCGACGTCGAACTGCGCCCACAGCTCGCCGAGCGTCCTGCCCGCCGTGGGGTGCACGACCTGCGGCGCGATCTCGGCCATCGGCCCGAGCATGTAGGGCCGGCGCAGCAGGTCCCCGCGCGGCAGCGTCGCGCCGGGAAACTCGCCGACCACGGCGCCGTACATCAGCACGTCGAGGTCCATGCTGCGCGGCGCCCACTTCGGCGCCTCGCGCGGCCGGCCGCAGTCGGACTCGATGGCGTGCAGCTTCTCGAGCACCGCCGCGAGCGAGTCTTCCGTCCGGAACCCCGCCACCAGGTTGACGAAATCGTCGCCCTCGAAGCCGACGGCCTTGTTGGCGTAGGCGCGCGACACGCGCAGGCCGGGCCAGGCCTCGCGCATCAGCCCGAGCGCCTTGCGCAGGTGCTCCCGCGGGCGGATGTTGCTGCCGGCGGCGACGTAGACGTCAGGCATCCGGCCCGGGCTCGAGGTCCTTCCTCGACCGCTCGATCATGACGCCGACGTCCTTCGAGTGGCGGATCGCGCCCGGCTTGTGCAGCGTGACCCGGACCCAGTCGACCTCGAACTCGGTCAGCACCAGGCGGGCAACCTCCTCGGCCAGCGTCTCGACCAGCTGGAACCGGCTCTCCCCGGTGAATGCCAGCACCCGCTTGGCCACGGCCTTGTAGTTCAGGGTGTCCTTGATGGAGTCCGATCTCGCCGCGCGGCGGATGTCGGCCGACATCTCGAGGTCGATGGCGATAGTCTGCTTGACCTCGCGCTCCCAGTCGAAGATGCCGATGACCGTCTCCGTCGTCAGCTCCTTCAGGAAGATCTTGTCCATGGGGCCTGCCTCGGCTGTCGTCAGTTCGTGATCGGTGTGAGCTCGTCGAGCGGCCACCGCGGCCGCGCCCGGATCGCCTGGCCCGCGTGCTCGCCCGCCGCCAGCCGCCGGTAGCCGGCGTAGGCGATCATCGCGGCATTGTCGGTGCAGAAGCCGGGGCGGGGATAGTAGACGCGCGCACCGCGCCGCGCCGCGGCGTCGGCCAGGTCATGCCGCAGCCGGCGATTGGCGCCCACGCCCCCCGCGACCACCAGCGCCGTGTGCCCGGTCGCATCGAGCGCACGCAGGGCCTTGCCGACCAGCGTGGCCACGATGGCCTCCTCGAAGGCATGCGCCAGGTCCGCCCGGCCCTGCTCGTCGAGCGGACGATCCCTGACGACGACCACGGCGGCGGTCTTGAGCCCGCTGAAGCTGAAGTCGAGCCCGGGGCGGTCCATCATCGGTCGCGGGAACTCGAACACCCCGTGACGACCCTTCTCGGCCAGCGCGGCGAGCGCGGCCCCGCCCGGGTAGCCGAGGCCGAGCAGCTTGGCGGTCTTGTCGAAGGCCTCGCCGGCGGCGTCATCCAGCGACTCGCCGAGGATCCGGTAGCGGCCGATGCCCGCCACCTCGACCAACAGGGTGTGCCCGCCGGATACCAGCAAGGCCACGAAGGGGAACGGCGGGGGGTCGGGTTCCAGCATGGGGGCCAGCAGGTGGCCCTCCAGGTGGTGGACACCGATGACCGGCAACCCCAGGGCGTAGGCCAGGCTCTCGGCCACCGCCCCGCCCACCATCAGGGCCCCGATCAGCCCCGGACCGGCCGTGTAGGCCACCCCGTCGAGGTCTTCCAGGGCCGTTCCGGCGGCCGCGAGGGTCGCCCGGATCATGGGCAGCAGTCGCTGGATGTGGTCCCGGGCGGCCAACTCGGGAACCACCCCGCCCCAGGCCCGGTGCAGGTCGAACTGGCTGAAAACCTCGTGGGCGAGCAGTCCGCGGTCGCCGTCGTAAACGGCCACCGCGGTCTCGTCGCAGGAGGTTTCGATACCCAGTACTTTCATGACTTTCCGGAGGGGTCAGACCCCGCGCTGTGCCCGCCTCGGGGACAGCGCGGGGTCTGGCCCCTCTTCACTTTGCTTTGACGGACCGATTTCAATACAATTTCCGGCTCTTTCCCCGGGGGTACCCCGGGCAGGGTCAGTTTCAAAGACGAGGTTCGAGGTCCGAATGCCCAGCGTCCGTATCCGCGAGAACGAGTATTTCGACGCCGCGCTGCGTCGCTTCAAGCGCGCCTGCGAGAAGGCCGGTGTGCTCACGGAGCTGCGCCGCCGCGAATTCTACGAGAAGCCGACCCAGGAGCGGAAACGGAAGAAGGCGGCCGCGGTCAAGCGGCACATGAAGCGCCTGTCGCGCGACAGCATGCGCGGCGCCGCCCCCCGGTAACGCCTGGGCCAGATGTCCCTCAAGGCCCGCATCACCGAGGACATGAAGAACGCGATGCGCTCGGGCGAGAAGGATCGCCTCGGGCTCATCCGCATGCTCCAGGCCGGCATCAAGCAGCGCGAAGTCGACGAGCGCATCCAGCTCGACGACGCGCAGGTGCTCTCGGTCATCGACAAGATGATCAAGCAGCGCAAGGACTCCGTGGAACAGTTCCGCGCCGGCGGCCGCGAGGACCTCGTGGCGAAGGAGTCCGCCGAGATCGCCTGGCTGAACGAGTACCTGCCCGCCCAGCTCTCCGACGCCGAGCTCGACGCCCTGATCAAGGACGCCATCGCCGCGACGGGCGCGGCGTCCATGAAGGACATGGGCAAGGTCATGGGCATCCTCAAGCCGAAGGCGCAGGGCCGCACCGACATGGGCGTCCTCTCCGCCCGCATCAAGGCCGCCCTCGGCGGCTGACACCCGCGGGGTCTGGCACCGCGGGCACGACGCCGGGTCATGCTGCCGCATTGCGGCGGTACCTGACCCCTCCGGGCCACATGACGCAACAGTCAGGCGCGCGGGAACGCAGGGGACCGCATCGCGCCTTGCGGTATGCTGCCGGCGAAGGACACGACGCGAACCTGATGGCCGGCCGGATCCCCCAGAGCTTCATCGACGACCTGCTTGCCCGCACCGACATCGTCGAGGTGGTGGGCAGCCGCGTGCAGCTGAAGAAGGCCGGGCGCGAGTGGAAGGCGCCATGCCCGTTCCACAACGAGAAGACGCCGTCGTTCTGGGTCAGCCCCGACAAGCAGTTCTATCACTGCTTCGGCTGCGGGGCGCACGGCACCGCGCTCGGCTTCCTGATGGAGCACGACAAGCTGCCCTTCCCCGACGCGGTGGAAGAACTGGCCTCGCGCCTCGGAGTCGAGGTGCCGCGCGAGGACGACGGACGCGGACCGCGCGAGCGTCCGGCCGAGGACCTGTATTCGCTGCTGTCCCAGGTCACGCAGTTCTACCGCGACGCGCTCAAGGACTCCGCTCGTGCGCGCGAGTACGTGACGAAGCGCGGTCTCAACACCGAGACCTGCGTGAAGTTCGCCATCGGTTACGCGCCCGATGCCTGGGACGCAGTGCTCCGCCGCTTCGGCGGCGCGGAGGACAAGGTCCGCAGGCTCGCCGAGGTCGGGCTCATTATCGAGCGCAGCGGCGAGCGCGATACGGGGCACTACGACCGCTTCCGCGACCGGCTCATTTTCCCGATCCGCGACATCCGCGGCCGCACGGTCGGCTTCGGCGGCCGGATCATAGGCGACGGCGAGCCGAAGTACCTGAACTCGCCCGAGACACCGCTGTTCCACAAGGGACGCGAGCTCTACGGCCTTTACGAGGCGCGGCAGGCGCTGCGCCAGGTCGACCGGTTGCTGGTGGTCGAGGGCTACATGGACGTGGTCCGGCTGGCGCAGGCCGGGATCCAGTACGCCGTGGCCACGCTCGGCACGGCCACGACGCCTGAGCACCTGAACCGCCTGTTCCGCGTCACCAACGAAGTCGTGTTCTGCTTCGACGGCGACCGCGCCGGGCGGCAGGCGGCCTGGCGCGCGCTCGAGAACTCGCTGGGCCACGCCCGCGACGGCCGGCAGCTGCGCTTCCTGTTCCTGCCGGAGGGACACGACCCCGACTCGCTGGTCGGCGAGGAAGGCCGCGAGGCGTTCGAGGCACGGTTCGCCGACGCCCTGCCGCTGTCGGAGTTCCTGGTCGGGCAGCTGGCCGCGCAGACCGACCTGTCCTCGGTGGACGGCCGCGCGCGGCTCGCCGAACTCGCCCGACCGCTGGTCCAGCGCGTTCCGGAAGGCATCTACCGCGAGCTGCTGCTGGACCGGCT
>JAGTSG010000060.1 GCA_018261655.1 Pseudomonadota bacterium
CTACGTCGTCCAGAACGAACCCGTCGAGTCGCTCGATCCGGTCACTCTCGGTTTCTTTGCCTCGATCGGCATCGAGAAGGGCAAGCCCTTCGCGCCTGACGATCGCATGAAGAAGATCCTGACGGAGGCCGCTGCGGTGGGTGACGCGACCGCGCGCACCATCACCTACCAGAGCCGTATACCTGAGGCCTTCTACTATCCGAACAGCACCTGGCGCCAGTGGCTGGGCGGGTACCAGTTCCAGAAGCAACCGGGCGTGGACTATCTGGATGCGGCTGCGTTCTTCTATTTCTACGCCACCGGCGTGACGCCGGCCATGGAAGCCAAGATGGTGGGTCAAGGCTCCCAGTATGCCGTCGGCCTCCTGGATTCTCGGGGCCATCCGCTGGACGGTGGCAAGACCTATCGGCTGCGTGTACTGCCGAACGCTCCGGTCAAGGACTTCTGGTCAGCGATCGTGTACGACAACCAGACACGTTCCATGCTGCAGACCGACCAGGACTTTCCCCAGGTGAGCAGCCTGGACAGGGGGCTGGTCGTCAACAAGGATGGGTCGGTGGATGTTTACTTCGGGCCAAAGGCCCCGCCCGGCATGGAGAACAACTGGATCCAGACCCTCCCCGGCAAAGGCTGGAACATGTTGTTCCGGCTGTATGGCCCGCTCGAGCCCTGGTTCGACAAGACCTGGAAACTGAGCGAGATCGAACGGGTGAAGTAGCAGCTTTGCCGGCTGACAAACGGTTGCAGCGGACGGGATTCTGCCGCCGCTGAACGAGAGCGTCAGCCAAATGTCTGCTGCGGGTCGTTCACCGCCATCCTGGATCGGGTGGCCGACGTGTGCGGCCCTGCGGCCGCACACGTCGGGGCCGGCCGGGCCTCAGGGCACGAGCTTCAGCACCTCACCGGCACCAGGCGTCACACCGTGATTGGTCACGTACACCGCGCCGTCGGCACCCACCGCGACCGAGGTCGGGCGGTCGAGACCCGACAGCAGCACCGTGCGCGAACAGTTGGGAGCGACCCGCGACAGCTGGCCGGTCCCGGGAGCGAAGAAGAGCCCGCCCGTCGCATTCTCGACGACATACAGGCTGCCATCCGCGCCGAATGCCAGGTCCATGATCGCCTTGAACCCGCTGCAATGGACTGCCGGGGCATGTCCCGGCAGCACCCGGTAGATGCTCGCCAGGCCCTGCACAAAGGGGAAACCCGTCAACTGGCCGACGTACAGTGCACCGTCCGCGCCGCGTGCCACGGCGGTGGGGACGGCCTCGATCATCGGCGGTCCCACTTGTGTCGGGTTGGGCTGTGGACCAAATACTGCCACCGTCCTGACCGTGCCATTGGGCGCCACGCTCAGCAGTGAATTCCCGCCCGCGTCAACCACCAGCAGGCCGCCGGGCTCCGCCAGGACGCCGAATGGATTCGTATCGACTGCGCCGCCCGCGGGATTCTCCGCGGTCTCGTGGCGCAGGATGTCGGCGACTGTCTTCCATTTGCCGCTTGCCGCCATCTTGATCGCGGTCCCGGCAGAACTCGCGCCCAGCGTCGATTTCCAGGCTCCGTTACC
This sequence comes from Pseudomonadota bacterium, assembly GCA_018261655.1. Taxonomy (GTDB): domain Bacteria; phylum Pseudomonadota; class Gammaproteobacteria; order Steroidobacterales; family Steroidobacteraceae; genus SG8-30. The sequence goes on from JAGTSG010000060.1 coordinate 1,568, forward strand.
CCCCAGCCCCATGGTGATGTACGCGCCGCCGAGGCCCTGGAACGAGATGTCGTTGGGCCCGGATGCCGACGACCCGTCCGGCAATGCATGCGACTCCAGGCCCTCCAGCACGCGCGACTGGCTTCCCATCCACAGTCGAGAGATGGCGCCGGTGTGGCCGAAACAACGCGACTCGCCGATCGGGCTGACATCGCACGGCGGGGGACCGCCGCGGCCAGCTTCGGCGACGTACAGGGCACCATTGGGTGAAAATTCCATGCCCCGCGGGTTGTCGAGCCCGCTCATCACGACCTCGTAGGATGACTGCGCAAACGCGCTCCCTGCCAAGGCCAGGAAGCCAGTGCCCATCACCACGATCGAACCCACGCGAACGGTCTTCATGTCCCCCTCCTGATGACTTGCCGGCGGATGCCGGGCGAGCGAATCCCTGAATTTGAACAGCTGCGGTACATCAGATCATGCTGTGCAGGGTGTGGCGAGCGCCGCGGTGACCGGCAGTACCGCAATGGCGGCCGATGTCGACGCCAGAAAGGGCAACGACCTTGCGGATGCCGGGTTTCACGATCCCGCCACCGTGGCGCTGAAGCCACCCAAAGCCCCACGCACTTGTTCTCTGTTCGTATCGCGCACGGCCCGGGGGTTCCGCGTTATCCCGTCGGGCTCAGTTACCGCGCAATGGCCGACAGCAGGAGGATGCGCCAGAATCGCCTGAAAGCGGACGTGACCGAACTTGAATCCCGATCAAGGACCACTACCGTACCCGCCAATGGAAGGAATGAGCGCCGCGAAGTTCCGCGAGATCACTCCTGCCGACGTGCCTGCGCTTTTCGACGTTCGCCCGAGAACGCGCGAGAACGCGATGACGCTCGAGGAACTGCAACGGCTCGGCATCACCCCGCAGAGCGTCACGGAAAGTCTCGGCCGGTCCACCAGGGGCTGGCTGTGCGAGGACTCGGGCCAGGTCGTCGCGTTCTCCATGGCCGATCGCGCGACGGGCGAATTCCTGGTCATCGCCGTCCTTCCGGAGTACGAGGGAAGAGGCATCGGCGGCAAGCTCATGGCCCTGGCCGAGGGGTGGCTTGCGGAATCGGGTTGCGGGCGAGCGTGGCTCACGACGGACCTCGATACCACGCTTCGCGCTTATGGCTTCTATCGCAAGCGGGGCTGGACCGACTGGAAGGTCGAAAGAGGCCTGCGGTGGATGGAGCTCGGCCTTCCTCCATGACAGCTGACCGCGGAACCGGCTCGCGGGGTCAGAGTGCTGCGGGCACGTCTTCGGGATGCGCAGTCACGGACACCGGGATCTTGCCGTCGACGGGTGCAGCGATGGTGAGCGTCCTGCCGTAGATCTGCAGTTGCCTGGGAAACTCCCCGTCCTTGACGACGATGTCCGGCAGGCACCCGCGATCGTGTGTCTTGTCGCCCCACAGGTTCCGGTCATCGGTCCTGAGCACGCACAGCTGAAACCGGTGCGTTCCCGAGGCCGTCGAGAGGGCTGACCCGGCCGGATACAGGAACACCATGTCGATGGTCGGCAGCTGCTGCGCTGGAATCTCGGCCAGCATGACCGGACCGGCCGGAAGGACCTTCTGGTGTCGTGGCTGTCGCAAGGCAGAGAACAGGAACGGCTTGTCGTGGTTCAGCAGGAAGAACCCTTCGTACTGCCCGTCCTGGTCGGCATCCTGGACGCATTCGACGAAGTACTCGAACTGCGGGCGCTCGAGCCGGCAGGCGATTTCCGGGAGGTCCCTCATGGCCACGACGATGGCGCCAGCATCCAGCCGGGGTTTGCGTTTCCCGGTCTCGAGCAGCGGCGCCTGCAGGGCAAATCCACGCTCGGGACGGAAAGTGATCAGCCGCGCCCATGACTTGCGTTCCACTTCGGCACTGATGGGTTCGGGGCTTGCGAGCGCGATCCAGGCGGCCTGGTACTCGTACCGCACTGGCTCCGCCTGGCAGGCCGCCTGTCCGGCGGCTGCAAGCATCACCAGCCCCGCTGCAATCGACAGGACCCGGCGCAAGTTCAGTCGTCGCTGATCTGCCGGAAGTCCACGCCCAGCGAGCGCAGCTTGCGGTACAGGTGCGTACGTTCCATGCCGACCCGCTTGGCCAGCGCCCCGACCTTGCCGTTGCACAGCATCAATTGCTGCAGCAGGTAGGCGCGCTCGAACGCCTCGCGGGCCTCGCGCAGCGGCAGCGCGAGCAGGTCCTGCTTGACCAGCGGCTCGTCCGCCGGCCGCTGCACCGCCAGTTCGCGCTCGATCTCGTCAAGGCCGATCTCCTCCGCGCCGCCGACGATCAGGAGGCGCTGCACGAGGTTGCGGAGTTCGCGGACGTTGCCCGGCCAGGGGTAGTTCCGCAGCCGGTTCTGCGCCGCGACGCTGAAGCGCCTGAAGCCCAGGCTCTCCTCGTCCACCAGCCGGTCCACGTAGTGCTTCAGCAGGTCCGGCACGTCCTCCGCGTACTCGCGCAGCGGCGGGATCCGCACCGTGATCACGCTGAGGTACGAGACGAGGTCGCGCCGCACGACTTCCTCCGGTCGCGACTCGATGCCCGGGTCCGCCGTCGCGACGAACCTCATCCGGAACGGGATCCTGTCCTTTCCGCCCACGCGGACGTAGCCGCCGCCCTCGAGATCGGCATGCAATGCGCGCTGCACGGCCTGCGGCATGTCCTCCAGCCCGTTGAACAGCAGCGTGCCGCCGTCGGCCTCGTCGTACAGTCCGCGCTCGACCTCGCTGTCGCGTCCCCGGCCACGCAGCCGCGCGGCCGACGGATCGTCGTCGAAACTGGCGCAGGTGACCGCGACGAACGGCGCGGCGCGGCGCGGGCCGAGCGAGTGCAGGTAGCGCGCGAAGGCCTCGCGCCCGGTCCCGATCTCGCCCACGAACAGGACCGGCGCGTCGTGCTGCGCGACCTGCTGCACCTGCTCGCGCAGCTGCCGCATGACGCGGCTCTTGCCGACCGGCGCCACCAGCGGCGGGATCAGGATGCGCTGCGCCTGGCGGCGGCGGCGCGATGACTCGAGCGCCTTCTCGACGGTGCGCAGCAGCTTGGCCAGCGACAGCGGCTTCTCGACGAAGTCCGCGGCGCCGAGCCGGGTCGCCTCGACCGCGGTCTCGACGGTGCCATGGCCGGAGAGCATCACCACGGGAAAGCGCAGCTGGTGCGCCTCGGCCCACTCGCGCAGCAGCGAGATGCCGTCGGTGTCCGGCATCCAGATGTCGAGGAGCACGAGGTCGGGTTCCTCGCGGGCGCGCGCGGCGCGCGCCTCGGCCGCATTGGCGGCGACCTCCACCTCGTAGCCTTCCTCTCCCAGGATTTCCTTGAGCGTCTCGCGGATGTCGGCTTCGTCGTCGACGACCAGGATCTTTGCTGAGCTCATGCGTGTTCTCTCCTCGGCTCCGGCCTCTTCGTCGCGCGGGGCAACGTCGCTCCGCGCGAGGCCTCGTCCACGGGCAGCCAGACGCGCACCTGCGCGCCGCCCGACGGGTCGTTGTCCGCCTCTATCCGCCCGCCATGCTCCTCGACGATCTTGCGCACGATCGCCAGCCCGAGCCCCGTTCCCTTGGGCTTGCTCGTGACGTAGGGGTCGAACATCTGGCCCGCCAGGTCCCGGTGGAACCCCGGGCCGTTGTCACGGACCGCCAGCTCGACGCAGCGGACGCCCGCGCCTGCAAGCCGCCGGGTCTCGATGGTCACCCGCGGATCGTCGCGCCCCTCCAGCGCCTCGAGCGAGTTGGTGAGCAGGTTGTTGAGCACCTGCCTCACCCGCCCCCGGTCGGCCTCGATCACCGTGCCTTCCGGATCCAGGTCCAGCTCGAAGCGGACGCGCGCGTCCTGTGCATGGTAGAGGTCCGCGGCCTCCCTCACGAGCTTGTTGACGTCGAAGCTGGCCAGCTCGACGGCCGGCGCCCGCGCATAGTCGCTGAAGGCGTTGACCATCTGCTTCATCGCCTCGACCTGCTGCACGATGGTGTGGGTCGCGCGGTCCAGCACTTCTGCGTCCCGCTCCGCGAGGCTGCCCAGCAGCCGGCGCCGCACCCGCTCCGCCGACAGCTGGATCGGCGTCAGCGGGTTCTTGATCTCGTGCGCCAGGCGCCGGGCGACCTCGCCCCAGGCGGCCTCGCGTTGCGCGTGCAGCAGCTGGGTGATGTCGTCGAACACGAGCACCAGGCCCGCCGGCTCGTCGCCCTCGCCCGGCAACGCGGTGCAGGCGCACATGAGCTCGCGCCGCCCGGAATCCGCCTTGAGCGCGACCTGCTCGCGCCACTCCGTCTGCCCGGCGGCGACGTGCGGCTTCACCGCGGCCAGGAACTGCGCGACCAGCGGGTGCTCCGCGGCGACCGACTCGAGAGGCTGGCCAGCGCGGGACTGCAGGTCCGTGCCGAGGATGTCGCCGGCCGAGTGGTTCGCCACGCGGATCGTGAGGTCGGGCTCGAGGGAAATGACGCCGGTGGAGAGCCTCGCCAGGATGACCGCCAGGCTGGTGCGCTCGCTCTCGACCGCCTGCCGGCTGGCGTCCGCTTCGGCGCGTGCGCGCGCAAGCCGCTTGGTCATGTCGTTGAACGAGGTCACGAGGTAGCCGATCTCGTCCTTCGAGCCGCGCGCCACCCGCGTCTCGAAGTCACCCTTGGCGACCGCGCGGGTCGCGCCGATCAGGTCCTGCACCGGCTGGACGAGCCGGTCGGCGAAGAAGAAGGCGCCATACACCGCAGCCAGCAATGCCATCAGCAGCACCAGCGAGAGGGTGAGCACGAAGCTCACCTTCAGCGGCTCCCGCAGGTAGGACAGGCGGCCATATTGCTGGTAGGCGCCCTGCACCGCCTCGGCCAGGTCCGCGAGCCGCTGGGGCACCGGGTAGACAGCCACGAGCACGCGCCGGCCCTGCAGGCTCGACGCGACGCCGATCGGCACGGCGGAGCGGATCACGTAGCCGCCGCTGGCCACCGGATCGAGGCTGACGAAGGGCTGCCCGCCCCGCGCCTGCAGCAGCGCCTCGTTGGGCGGCGAGGGCGGCATGCCGTCGAGCAGTCCGGCGGCAGCCCAGGCCTCGACCTGGCCGCCGGCCGAGACCACCAGGATCTCCTGCGCATCGGCCAGGCGGCGGTGCTCGGCCAGCGCGTTGAACAGTTGCGTCTCGCGCTCGTACTCGAGGTCCTCGGCGATCCGCTCGGTGCGCGCCAGGAACTCGCGCATGCGCAGGTCCAGCGCGGCGCGGGACAGGCCCAGGGCGTCGGTGAGTCCCTGGCGCACCTCGACGTGGAACCAGCTGTCGATGCCGCGCGTCAGGAACAGGACGGAGAAGGTGAACACGATCAGCAGCGGCGCCAGCACCAGCGCGCTCAGCATCATCACGATCTGGCTGCGCAGGCGCGAGCCGGGCACGTGCTCGCGGCGCTCGCGGATCAGCTCGGAGAAGCGGCCGGCGATCAGGGCGAGCAGCACCAGCACTGCGGCGGCGTTCACCATCAGGATCCACGGCTGCAGGCGGCCGAACTCCTCCGAGTCGCGCGTCGTCACGGCGAGCAGCGCGAGCGCCACGACCCACAGGACGATGCCGATGCCGATGACGAGCGGGAGCCAGCGCCGGATCATGGCCGGATGCTCCAGGTGTACCACTCGGTCGAGCGGCTCCACTCGCGCCAGAACACGAGCAGCTTCACCGCGGTCGAAATGCCGCCGATTTCCACCGACGCCCGCAGGCTGACGTCGTGGCGACTGCCCGCCACGAGCAGGTTCTCGTCGATCAGCGGCAGCCCGTCGATCCTCGACAGGTCATCGAGGGCCTGCTCGAGGCTGGGGTAGGTCGCCTGGGCGCGGCTGTTGAGGTTGACCACGACGTAGCGCTCGGACAGCGCGTCGTACTCCAGCCGCCAGCGCTGCTGCAGCTCGGCGACGCCCTCGTCGAGCAGGAACCGGCGCTCGCGGCTGACCTCGATGTCGAGCACGAGGGTCAGCGGGATCCCCTCGGCCAGCGCATCGAGTGCCGCGCGCGACAACGACAGGTCGACGATCGCGGTCAGTTGCCAGACGCCGTCCACCGGCTGGGCGAAGGCGTTGCGGATCTCGAAGCGCTCCTCGGCCGCCTGCGCGCCGAACGCCAGCATCCCGCCGAGCCACAGCAGGGCAATGCACCGGAGTCCGGCCCGTAGCCGCCGCGTGGCGTGCACTCGATTCACCTTCAGGCCCGCTTCTCGAGGCAGGCGTAATAGAAGCCGTCCGTATCGGCCGCGCCGGTCCGCAGCGCCAGGCCCGGCCCGGCGCCGCTCGCGGGCGGTTCCCCGGGCAGGAAAAGCCTAGCAGATTCGGTGACCTCCGCCGCCTCCGGGACAGCGCGCAGGAAGGACTCGACGACACCGGCGTTCTCCTCGCGGAGGACGGAGCAGGTCGCGTAGAGGAGGCGCCCGCCCGGCGCCAGCAGGCTCCACGCCGAGCGCAGCAGGCGCCCTTGCCGCGCCGCAAAGGCCGCAATGTCGCCGGGTCGGCGCAGCAGCTTGATGTCCGGGTGGCGCCGGATGACGCCCGTTCCGGAACAGGGGGCGTCGAGGAGGATGCGGTCGAAGGGCTGCCCGTCCCACCAGCCCGCCGGCTCGCAGGCGTCGCCGGTCACCACCTCGGCCTCGAGGCCGAGCCGGTCGAGGTTCTCCCGCACCCGGCGGTTGCGCGCCGCGTCGAGGTCGAGCGCCACCATCCGGCCGAGCGAAGGAACCAGCTCCAGGACGTGGCAGGCCTTGCCGCCCGGCGCCGCGCAGGCGTCCAGCACCCGCGATCCCGGGCGGGCGTCGAGCAGGCGGGCCGCGAGCTGCGCCGCGGCATCCTGCACCGAGACCTCGCCGCCCGCAAAGCCCGGCAATTTCATCACCTCGACCGGCCGCGACAGCTTCAGGGCTTCCGGGGCGAAGGCGCAGCTGACGGCGTCCAGCCCGGACTCCCGCAGGCGATCGGCGTAGCGGCCGGCATCGGTGCGCCGGACATTGACCCGGAGCCACATCGGCGGGTGGGCATTGGCGGCCTCCAGCAGCGCCTCGTGCTCATCCGGCCAGTCGCGCCGCAGCGCGTCGATGAGCCAGGCAGGATGCGCGAACCGTGCCGGGGGCTCGCGCCGGACGGCCTCGAGGATCGTCGCGCGCTCGCGCTGGAACCGCCGCAGCACGGCGTTCACGAAGCCGGCCGCCCGCGGCCTCTCGAGCACGCGCGCCGCCTCAACCGTCTCGGCCACCGCGGCGTGCTCGGGCGTCTCCCCGTGCACCAGCTGGTAGAGGCCGACCAGCGCCAGGGCGCGGACCGGCGGGTCCAGCTGCGCCGGGGGCCGCGAGGTGAGCCGCTCGAGACAGGCCTCCAGCTCGATGAACCAGCGGACCGTCCCGAAGGCGAGGGAACGCACGGCGGGCCGCTGGTCGTCGGGAACCCCGGCCGCGGCCAGTGCATCCTCGAGCGTACGGCCGTCGCGCGCGACGGCCAGCACGGTGCGGGCCGCGACCGCCCGGATCACGGGGGCGCTAGCCATGATCCCGCACGCGCAGCGTCATGGCGTCGTGCCTCAACCGAGCACGCGGCCCACGAGGTCCTGGGCGCGGGCGAATTCCTGGGTGGTGACGGCGCGCTTGCCCGGCAGCTGGACGCGATCGAGCACCAGCGCGCCGCGGCCGGTCATGACCGTGATGCCCTCCGTCCCCGAAGACAGGACCGTGCCCGGCGCAGCGGACGAATCCGCGTCCACGGCATGCGCCCGCCAGATGCGGAACTGGCGGCCGTCGAGCCGGGTCTCGGCCACCGGCCACGGGTCAAAGGCCCGTACCTGCCGCTCCAGGACCGCCGCCGGCTGCGTCCAGTCGATCACCGCCTCGGCCTTGGCCAGCTTCCTGGCGTAGGTGGCCGCCGCCGCGTCCTGCGGCTCGAATCGCGCCGTGCCGGCCTCCATGCGGTCCAGCGCCGCGACGATCAGCGTCGCCCCGAGACGCGCCAGCCGGTCGTGCAGCGAGCCGCCCGTCTCGTCCGGCGCGATGTCGACCGCCTGGCCCGACAGCACCGGGCCGGTGTCGAGCCCGGCCTCCATGCGCATGATGGAAATGCCCGTGCGCCGGTCGCCGGCCAGCAGGGCGCGCTGGATCGGCGCGGCTCCGCGCCAGCGCGGCAGCAGCGAGGCATGGATGTTCAGGCAGCCGAGCCGCGGCACGTCGAGCACGGCCTGCGGCAGGAGGAGCCCGTAGGCCACCACCACCATCACGTCGGGGCGCCAGGCCGCGAGCCGTTCGACGGCCATTGGGTCCTTGAGGGTGGCGGGCTGTTCGACCGGGATGCCGCGCGCTGCGGCGGCGCGTTTCACGGGGCTGGGCTCGAGCTTCAGGCCGCGGCCGGAGGGGCGGTCCGGCTGGGTATAGGCAGCGACGATCCGGTGCGTCGAGGCGGCGATCGCCTCGAACGCCGGGACCGAAAAGTCCGGCGTGCCGGCGAAGACGACGGTCAGGCCGGGGGGCACGATCTGGCCGATTCGCGCCAGCCTAGATGGCCGGCGCCGTCGAGCGGACCGGGGCGCGTTCGTTGCCGCGCAGCTTGCGCTCCTTCTCCAGCTTCTTGCGGATACGCTGACGCTTCAGCTCGGACAGGTAGTCGACGAACAGCTTGCCGTCGAGGTGGTCGATCTCGTGCTGGACGCAGACGGCCAGCAGTCCCTCGGCGTCCATTTCGAAGGGTTTCCCGTCGCGGCCGAGCGCCCGCACCCGGATGCGCTGGGCCCGCTCGACGTCCTCGTAGATCCCCGGGACCGACAGGCAGCCTTCCTGCGCCGTGCCGATCTCCTCCCGGGCGACGACCTCGGGGTTCACGAAAACCAGGGGCCGGTCGTGCTCCTCCGAGACGTCGGTGACCAGCAGTCTCCTGTGAACGTTGACCTGCGTCGCAGCAAGACCGATGCCTTTCGAGGCATACATGGTCTCGAACATGGCGTCGATCAGGGTACGAAGCTCATCGTCCACTGTTTCGACGGGTTGTGCGACGGTTCGCAGTCGCGGATCCGGGTACTCAAGTATTGTGAGGCGCGTCATGCGAATAGGGCCTGGGATTCGTGTAACTGACTTAGGAATACTGCTAAAGTTCTGCCGGCAATGAACTTAATGTCGGCGGGTCTGCCGGGGCCAGGTCCCGGTTCATCCGCCGGATCCGTCTGCCGCCCGCCCGGAATTATACGGGCGTGGCGCCGGACCCGGCAGTGAGGGAGCTGTTGATGGCGCCGTCCTCCGTTTTCAAGTCCTCGAAGCCCGCCCGCTGGCCGCTGGCCGTCGCGGCGGCGGCCCTGGTGTTTGCGCTGGGCCTGGCCCTGCCGGCCGGTCCCGCCGCCGGCCAGTCCGGCGGGATCGACAGGAGCGTCATTCCGATCGCCCCTGACGCTCCCGAGCGCTATACGGTCGTCCCGGGCGACACGCTCTGGGACATCTCCTCCAAGTTCCTGCGCGATCCGTGGTTCTGGCCCGAGATCTGGTACGTCAACCCGCAGGTCGCGAACCCGCACCTGATCTACCCGGGAGACGTGCTGGCGCTCATCTGGGTCGATGGGCAGCCGCGGGTCGTGCTCGAGCGCGGCGGCGCCACGCGCCTGTCGCCACGGGTGCGCGAGCAGCCGCTGTCCGAGGCGATCAGGGCGATCCCGTGGCAGATCGTCGAGGCCTACATGTCGAAGCCCACCGTGCTCGCCCAGGAGCAGGTCGAGGCGGCCCCATACGTGGTCACCGGCCGCGACCAGCGCCTGATCTCCAGCTCGGGCGACCGGATCCACGCGCGGCGCATGGACGCGGCGGCCGTCGGCCAGCCGTGGATGGCGTACCAGGTCGGCCAGGAGCTCGAGGACCCCGAGTCCGGCGATGTGCTCGGTTACGAGGGTGTCTACGCCTCGACCAGCACGGTCAAGGCGACCGGCGATCCCGCCACGCTGCTGATCATCAAGTCCACCCGCGAGACCGAGCCCGGCCACATCCTGGTGCCGGAAGAAGTCGAGCTCAACATGGACTTCATTCCGCACCCGCCGTCCGGGGAGGTCGAGGGCGTGATCATGGCGGTCACGGACGACCCGGTCCTTTTCGGCGAGTTCCAGGTGGCC
>JAGTSG010000061.1 GCA_018261655.1 Pseudomonadota bacterium
TCATCGGCCAGCGCGGCGACCGGCGACAGCGTCACGAAGGCGGCGGCGCAGGGCAGCAGTGCCCGGCGCGGAGATGAAATCAGGGGCATGGGGTCGGATCCTTGACTCGAGTTGAAGATCAGGTGGGTGGCATCCCGCCAGGACGCCATTTTACAGCAGCGACGTCTCCGGGCGGCCGCCGTCCGCCTGCCTCGACGTACGCGCAGCCGGCGCCTAGGATGCGGCAACGATGACGGCGCGCCGATGAAGGTCGCGCCGTCCGTGAAACCGAAGTTCCGTAACACCGGCACCGGGAGATGTTGGACTATCACTTCCTCAAGGCCCGCCACCGTGCCGAGCGCGAGGGGCATCACCCGAACCTCGCGCTGCGCCTGCACCGCGCGCTGAGCTGGCTCAACCGCGCCGAGCAGCTGGACGCCGATCCCGACGGGCGGTTCATCTTCCTGTGGATCGCGTTCAACGCGGCCTATGCGACGGAGATCGACGAGCGTTACCGCCTGTCCGAGCAGGAGACCTTCCGCGCCTTCCTGCAGAAGCTCGCCGATCTCGACCGCAAGGGCCGGATCGAGGAGCTGCTCTGGAAGGAGTTCCCGGGCAGCATCCGCCTGCTGCTCGACAACCCGTTCGTGTTCCAGGATTTCTGGAGCTTCCACAACGGCAGGATGCCGGAGGAAGAGTGGAAGCGGCGCTTCGACGACGCGCGCCGCGCGGCGCACGCGGCGCTCGGCCGGCGCGACACGGTGACGGTGCTGGGCATCACGCTGAGCCGCATCTACACGCTGCGCAACCAGCTGATGCACGGCGGCGCCACCTGGAACAGCGCCGTCAACCGCAACCAGCTGCGCGACTGCACCGGCTTCATGGGCAAGCTGGTGCCGCTCGTCATCGAGATCATGCTCGACCACCCGGAGACGCTGTGGGGCGACGCCTGCTATCCGGTGGTGGAGGGCTGAAGGCCCGCCCGGCCCGGCCGGAGGCGGCCGGCCGCCAGTGCGACCGGGTCACGAATGCGCGGACGGGGGCCTGCATGCGGTGCCGCAGCCTTCAATCCTTGCGCGGCGTCACGGTCGGACCGGCCCGGCGGTGGGAGACTGGCGCACCGTTGTGACAACCCGGGGGGGGTTATTCCATGCGTACTGATCGTCTTGCGGCGATGGCCGCGATGTGTGGCTGGCTGATGGCAGGCGCGCCTGCGATGGCGGCGTCCGATTACTACCTGAAGATCGATGGCGTCGACGGCGAGTCGAGCGCGCGGGCGACCACGGGATCGACCGACGTCCTGTCGTGGTCCTGGGGCACGAGCAATGCGGGGATGGCTGGCGCCGGGACCGGCGGCGCCGGTGCCGGCAAGGTGCAGGTGCAGGACCTGTCGGCCACGGATGCCGCCGCGGTCACGAGCCCGCGGGACGCGGCATCGGGGCAGGCCTCTGGCAAGCGCACGCACAAGCCGGTGGCCGTCGCGGATGGCGGGACGACGGGCGCCACCGCGAGCGGCGCCGTTGCCGCCCCGACGATGGCCACGGCCATGGTCGTGGTGCCCGGACCGGGCAACGCAACGTCCAGGAAGCTGGATGCGGCCTGCGCGAACGGAACGCACTTTCCCAAGGCGGAACTCGGCCGAGCCGGTGAGCGGTATGCAATGACCGACGTGGTGGTGTCCTCGTGCACCGTCGCCGGTAACGAGCGTCGCTACGAGCTGAAGGGCCACGTGACGCTGATCAAGTAACCCTGGCCTGGGGCGTCGCGGGCACGGCCCCGCGACGCCCGGCGCCGCGGATCACGCGGCTACGGCCGCGATCAGCTGGCCGTCGAGTCGCCGGCCGGGGGCGGCGTCTCTTCCTTCTTCTTCTGCTTGCGCTGCAGCTTCTCTTCGCGCTTCTTCCGGGCGGCTTCTTCGCGCTGCTTCTTCTGGAACGAGTAGTTGGGCTTGGCCATGCATTCTCCGTGGGCGGGCGGCGGGAACAGGGCCAAGGATAGACGAATGCCGCGGTCAGCGCAGCGCGCGCGGCGGCGAGAAGACGCCCGGCGACGCCGCCGACTGCAGCATCACCTGGCAGCCGTCCTCGCCGGCGAACGCGACCAGGTCCACCGCGCCGTCGCCGTCCAGGTCGCCCGCTGCGATACGCGAGACCGCCACCGGCATCTCGTGCACGGTCGTCGGCGCGAACATCCCGCCGCCCGACTGCGTGAACAGGTTGACCCGCGCGTTGACCGTGGACGGCGAGCCGGTCGGGAAGAACCCGGCGACGGCTGCGTCCGGCCGGCCATCACGGTCCAGGTCGGCGAAGGCGGCGTCATCGATTCCCCGCACGTCGTCGAGGCGCGTGTTCGATGCGCCGTGGAAGGCTCCCGGCACGACCTCCTGCAGCACGACCGTGAGCGTGGCGGTGTACTGGCTGCTGTAGGGCGTCAGGTAGGCGAACAGGTCCTGCGCGCCATCGCCGTCGTAGTCGGCCACGGCCAGCCTGGCGACGTTGAGGCCGGTGTGCGAGGCGGGCGAATTCAGCGGGCCAAGGGTGCCGTCGGCGAGCTGCGCCCGGTAGCCGAGCAGGATCGTCGGCGGCGTAGTGCCGCCGCCCGAGGTGAGCACCGACACGGCGAGGTCGCTGCGACCATCCTGGTTCAGGTCGCCGGCCGCGGCGTGCGCCGTGCTGCCCGGCATCGGGAGGTCCACGGCCGGCAGGAAGGTCCCGGCATGCAACGGGTCCTGGTACAGGATCCGGACCGCCGCCGGCGGACTGCCGCTGCCCGGCAGCGCGATGTCGGGGGCGCCATCGCCGTTCAGGTCGGCGACGACGGGATCGTAGCCGTGGACATTCGTCGCCAGCTGCAGCGGTGGCTCGAACCGGCCGCGTTGCGAGGCGTCCTGCCACAACAGCCATGCGCTGTCCGCGCCCGCGTCGGTGATCACGACGTCCGGCGCCCCGTCGCCGTCGAGGTCCGAAATCGCGAAGTGCCAGGGATAGGTGCCGACGACGGTCACGACCGGAGCAGCGAACGCGCCGCTGTCGGTCTGTCGGTAGAACAGCAGGCGTCCCTTGCGGTCGGTCTCGCTGGTCGAGAGCTGCTCGAGCGCCAGGACATCCTGTCGTCCGTCGCCGTCGAGATCGACGACGGCCACGTCGGTCGGGACGGTCAGCGGATACAGCCAGTCGTCGGGATCGTCCCCGCCGCCGCCTCCGCCGCACGCGCCGAGCGACCCAGCGAGCGACAACGCAACCGCGACCCAGACGCCGGCTCGCCCCCGCGTACTGTGCGGGATCGGGTCGGCTGCCTGTCTGCTGGCGTCCACGCCGCCTCCGGGTCGTATGAAAATTGTCCGCGCGCCCGGCGGGACGGGAATACGTACAAGAGGGAGCCCGCGTCGGCGGGCCTCCCGATCGAAACAACCCAAGAAAAACGGGCGGGGACTTCTGTCCGCCGCCCGCGAGGGAACCGGTCGCAGGGGGGATTAGCGATCCGGTCGCTGCTGTGACTGCTGCACTGCCGCAAAAGTTCCCGGCGGCGGTGCCGGGTCGGCCTTGCCCGGGGGTCTGGTCCGCGACGGTCCGACCCCGGACCGAGAGCCCGGACCCGGTACCGGGGGGAATTCGGCTAGGATGCCGGCCCAGCACGGCCGGAGGCCTGAATGGCCAAGTTCGCCCTGACGTTCCTCGTCATTTTCGCGGTCATCATCCTGTCCACCTTCGTGGCCCGCTGGCGGAACAGGAAATAGCCTTCGAACCGGCAACCCGGGAGCCTCCCTTGGCCCAATGGCCCGACGAAGACGAGCGACCGCCGCCGGTCCCGGTGCCCCACACGGAGCTGTCTGCCGAGGCGCTGCAGGGCGTCGTCGAGGCCTTCGTGCTGCGCGAGGGCACCGAGTACGGCGCCCGGGACGTGCCGCTCGAGCAGAAGGTGGCCCAGGTCATGCGCCAACTGGAGCGCGGCGAGGCCAGGATCCTCTTCGACCCGGCCACGGAGTCGATCGACGTCGTCGTCGTGCCGCAGCGGCAGCGGCGCTGAGAATCCTCGACCCGACGTCATTGCATTTTGTGACGAGATAAAGCAGCATGAGCCATGGCTCCGGGTCCCGCTGACGGTTTGACGGCTCCCTTCCCGCTGATCGAGGCGGCCGGTCCGCCGCGGGAAATGGGACGGCGGTACGGCCGCGGCGCGGCCGAACGGGTCCACCGCTCGATCGAGATCTATCGCCGCGGCTTCGCCGACAAGGGCGTCGACTGGCCGGCCGCGCGCGCGATCGCCAGCCGCTTCGTCGAGCGCATCGAGCAGGCCTATCCCCACATCGCCGAGGAGATGCGCGGCATCGCGGACGGCGCGGAGGTCCCGTTCGAGGACATCGTTGCCATCAACGCCCGCACCGAACTCCTCTACGGCGGCTTCGGCGACAGGCCGCCCGGTGACGACGACCCGGACGGGTGCACCAGCGCCGTGGCCCTCCCGGCGGCCACTGCGGATGGACACCTGCTGCAGTCGCAGAACTGGGACTGGCGCGACGAGTGCGCGGAGTCCTCGGTCGTGCTGCGCCTCGCCCCGGACGGCGGCCCGCGCATGCTGGTGTTCGTCGAAGCGGGGCTGATGGCCCGCATCGGCCTGAACAGCGCCGGCATCGCGATCACTGGCAATTACCTCGAGTGCGAGGCAGACGGCCGCCGGCCCGGCGTGCCGATTCCGATCGTCCGCCGGCAGGCGCTGACCGAGTCGATCTACGCGCGCGCCCTGCAGGCCGTGCTGCGCTCGGAGCGCGCCTTCTCGATCAACCTGATCCTGTCGCATCGCGACGGCGAGGCCATCGACCTCGAGTGCACGCCCGAGGAAATCTTCTGGCTGATGCCCGAGCAGGACCTGCTGGTGCACTCCAACCACTTCCTGTCGCTGCCGGCGCGGATCAAGGTGAAGGACCGCGGCCTGCCCGGCAACGCAGACTCGCTGTATCGCGACATGCGCGTGCGCCGCCACCTGGCGAAGCATCGCGGCAGCATCACCGTCGATACCCTGAAGGAGGCGCTGGCCGACCGGTTCGGCTCGCCCCGCGCCGTGTGCCGGTCGCCCACGACCGGACCCGGGGGCAAGGTGTCCTCGACGGTCGCGACCGTGATCATGGACACCACGGCAGGCCGGATGTGGATCGCGCCACGGCCCTACGGCCCGCACCGCTACACTGAGTACGGCCTCGACTAGCGACAACGCATCGCGCCGACGGGGGGACACGAAATTGTGGAGCTACGCAGCCAAGCGCATCCTGCTGGCGCTGCCGACGCTGTTCGTCGTCTCGCTGGTGGTCTTCGTCCTGCTGCGCCTGGTCCCGGGCGACCCGGCCGAGCTGCTGCTCGGCGACCTCGCTGATCCGGCCAGCGTCGCCGCGCTGCGCGCACGCCTCGGCCTCGACCTTCCCTGGCCCGCCCAGTACCTCGCGTGGCTGAAGTCGCTGGCCAGCGGCGACCTCGGGACCTCCATCAGCACCGGCGAGCCGGTGCTCACGGCGATGCTCGACCGCCTCGGCGTGACCGCGCAGGTCGTGCTGGTCTCCTTCACCCTGGCGATGCTCATCGCGGTGCCCGCCGGGCTGCTCGCCGCGCACCGCCAGGACAGCCTGCTCGACCTGTCCGTCGTCGTCGGCGTGGTGCTGTGCCTCTCGGTCCCGAGCTTCTGGGTCGGGCTGATGCTGATCCTGCTGTTCGGCGTCGAGCTCGGCTGGTTGCCGACGGTCGGCTGGGTCTCGCCGCTGGAGGACCTCGGCGAAGGCCTGCGCTACCTCGCCCTGCCGGCGCTCGCATTGCTGCTCGTCGAGATGGGCCAGGTAGCGCGCATGACGCGCGCAAGCACCATCGAGGTCCTGCGCCTCGACTACATCCTCCACGCCCGCGCCAAGGGGCTTCCGGAATCGCGGGTGCTGTGGCGCCACGCGTTCCCGAACGCCGTGGCGCCTACGGTGACCGTCGCCGGCATGCTGCTCGGCTCGCTGCTCGGCGGGGCGGCCGTCATCGAGACCGTGTTCACGCTGCCGGGCCTCGGTCGCCTGCTGGTGGACGCCATTTACCAGCGCGACTACCCGGTCGTGCAGGGCACGCTGCTGCTGGTGGCGACCGTCCAGGTGCTGATGAACCTGCTGGTCGACCTCGTCTATCCGCTGCTGGACCCGCGGGTGAGGCTGTGAGCCGCCGGGTGCCGCTCAACCGGGCGATCGGCGTCGGGCTCTGCGGCGCGGTGCTGGTCACTGCGGTCATCGGCGCGATGTGGACGCCGTTCGACCCACAGGCGCTCGACTTCGAGTCGCGCCTGCTGCCGTCGTCGGCGACACACTGGTTCGGCACCGACGAGTTCGGTCGCGACGTGCTGTCGCGCCTGCTGGCCGCCATCGGGGTGTCGCTCATCGTGTCCCTGGCCGCGATGCTCGGCGCGCTGGCGATCGGCGTGGTGCTGGGTGCCGTCGGCGCGCACTTCCGCGGCGTCGTGGACCGCCTGGTCGTGGTCTTCTCCGATGCGCTGATGGCGTTCCCGGGGCTGCTCCTGGCGCTCGGCCTGATGGCGGCGCTCGGTCCCAACCGCTGGGGCGTCGTGCTGGCGCTGGCGCTGGCGTATTCGCCGAAGGTCATCCGCGTGACGCGCGCGACCGCCCTGTCGGTCAGCGCTCGTGAGTTCGTGCTGGCCTCGCGGGCGCTGGGCAACGGCGAGCTGTTCACGGTGTGGCGGCACGTCGTGCCGAACTGCATCTCACCGCTGACCATCGTCGCGACCTCGATCTTCGGCACCGCGCTGCTGTCCGAGACTGCGCTGTCGTTCCTCGGCCTGGGCGTCCCGCCGCCGGCCTCGAGCCTCGGCGGAATGATGGCGGACGGACGCCGCTACCTCGCCGAGGCACCGCAACTCGTCGTGATCCCCGGGCTCGTGGTGTCCCTGACGCTGCTCGGGGTCAACCTGCTGGGCGATGCGCTGCGCGACCGGTTCGACCCGCGGATGGCGGGGACCTGACCATGACGCTGCTCGACATCCGCGACCTGTCGGTGTGGTTCGGCGACCGCAAGGCGGTGGATCGCGCGAGCCTGACCGTCGAGCCGGGCGAGGTGCTGGGCATCGTCGGCGAGTCGGGCTCGGGCAAGAGCATGCTGGCGCGCGCCGCGCTCGGACTCCTTCCCGACGGCGCGCGGCGCGACGCGCAGGTCCTGGCGCTGCTGGGCAAGGACCTGCTCGGCGCCGATGCCGAAACCTGGCGGAAACTGCGTGGCCCGGGCATCGGCCTGGTGTTGCAGGAGCCGCTGACCTCGCTCAATCCTGCGATGCGCATCGGCGAGCAGATGGCCGAGGCGCTCGAGCTGCATCGCGGCCTGTCGCGTCCCGAGGCGCTGGCGCGCGCGGCACGCGCCCTCGAGGACGTACGGATCGACGAGCCGGAGGCCGCGTTGCGCCGCTATCCGCACGAGTTCTCGGGCGGTCAGCGGCAGCGGGTGATGGTCGCGTCCGTGCTGCTGCTGGAGCCGAAGCTGGTCATCGCGGACGAGCCGGCCACGGCGCTCGACGCCGTGGTCGGCGAAGAGATCCTCGACCTGATCCAGGCGCGGGCCCGGGCCGTGGGCGCCGCGGTGATGATGATCAGCCACGACCTGGCGCAGGTCGCGCGCCGCGCGGACCGCATCCTGGTGATGGAAAAGGGCGTGATCGTGGACGGCGGCCCGAGCGGCGACATCCTGCTGCGTCCGCAGCACGCCTACACCCGACGGCTGCTGGCCGCGCTGCCCCGGCGCGCGGGCGCGGGAGGGCGGGCGGAGCGCCCCGCGCAGCCGATTGTGGTGGCGCGCGACCTCGGGCTGAAGTACGACGGCGGTGGTCGCAGCTTCCTGGGCCGCGCCCCGGCCCGGCGCGCGCTCAGGGGGGTGGACTTCGAGCTTGCCGCGGGCGAGACCCTCGCGGTCATCGGCGAGTCGGGGTCGGGCAAGAGCTCGCTGGCGATGCTGACGCTCGGACTGCTGGCGCCGAGCGAGGGCACGCTGACCATCGACGGCCGCAGCTGGTCGGACCGCGGCCGCCGCGAAAGACGCGAGCTGCGCCGCCGGATCCAGGTGGTGTTCCAGGATCCCGCGAGCTCGCTCGACCCACGGATGCGCGTGGCGGAGATCGTCGGCGAGGGACTGCGCGAGCCCGGGCGCGCGGAACGCGACCGGCGCGTCGCTGCCGCGCTCGACGAGGTCGGGCTCGACGCCGGTTTTGCAGGGCGCTATCCGCACCAGCTGTCCGGCGGTCAGCGCCAGCGCGTCGCCATCGCGCGTGCGCTGGTGATGGACCCCGAGGTGCTGGTCGCCGACGAGCCCGTCTCCGCCCTCGACGTGACGGTGCAGGCCCAGATCCTCGACCTGCTGGACCGGCTGAGGCGCGAGCGCGGGTTCGCGATGCTCTTCGTCACGCACGACCTCGGCGTGGTCGAGCGCCTGGCGGATCGTGTCATGGTCATGCGGGACGGTCGCGTGGTGGAGGCGGGCACCCGTGACGAGGTGTTCGACGCGCCACGCGATCCGTACACGCGCCGGTTGCTGTCCGTCGCGCCGGTGCTGGTGCCCGAAGGAGACGGCTACCGGCTCGAGAGGCGCCGCGTCGCGGCCGGCGAGGCCGCTTGAGCCGACGCGGCGCCAGCGCGGCCGGGCGCGCGACATGACGCCCGCGGCCACGCGCAAGCTGGTCACGCTGCACCGCTGGGCGGGTATCGCGCTCTGCGTGCCCCTCGTCGGGATCGCACTGTCGGGGACGCTGCTGCTGTTTCGCGACTCGCTGTGGGTTCCGCCGGAGTGGCGCGCGCAAGCCTGGGATCCGGCGGTGGCGGACGCATCGCTGGCGGCGGCCCTGACCGCGGCCGGCCCGTGGCTGTACGCGGACGTGGCGCGGCCCGGGCGCGCCTTCCACACCGTCGGATTCGAGGGGCGCCCGGTCGAGGTCCTGCCGGTCACCGGGGGGCCGCTGCAGCCACCGCCCGCGCGCCTGGCCGTCGAGTTGTGGCTGTTCGACCTGCACACGCGCCTCCTGCTCGGAGAGCCGGGCAGGACCGCGGTGCGCGTGGTCGGTCCCGTCGCGTTCCTGTCGATCGTTGTCGGCCTGGTGCTCTGGTGGCCACGACGGCGGGCCTGGCGCAAGGCGGACCTGGTGCGCGCGCCGGCGACGCGACCCGCGCTGCTCAAGCTGCACCTCGCATGGGGCGCGGCGGTCGTGGTGATCCTGTTGCCGCTCGTCCTCTCCGGCACGCTGATGGCGCACAACCCCGCCATCCGCGCCTGGCTCAAGCCGCTGTCACCGCCGGCCGCCCCGCTGCCCGGCGAGGTGGCCGCGGTGCGCCTGACGCCTGGCGACCTGGCTGCGGCCATCGCCGCGGCGCGCGCGATCTGGCCGGAGGGTCGCCTGACGCAGTTGTCCCGGCCGCCGGCCGGGCCGGCGCAGGTTGCGCTCAAGTTCAGGTTGCCCGGTGAGCGGCACCCCAACGGCCGATCGACGATCTCCGTCGACCTGGAGACCGGCGCGATCGCCGGCCTGCGCGATGCGCGGCAGGGCGGCATTCCGGCGGCGTACGACGACGTGCTCTATGGGTTCCACATCGCCGACCTTGGCGGGCTCGTCCACGCCTGGTCGTGGGCCGTCGGCGGCGCCGGGTTGCTGCTGCTCGCCGTGACCGGGGTGCTGGCCTGGTGGCGCCGGCCCCGGCGCAGCGGTGGCAGGCCCTAAGGCAGCTGGTCGATGTCGCCCGCCGTCTGGATGTGTCGCCGCAGCAAGGCCGCGGCCCACTCGAGCGACCCGGTCTCGATGGCGTCGAGGATCGCGAGGTGCTCGCGCACGGAGACCTCGACGCGACCGGGCCCGTAGGTCCAGTCATAGTTCACGAAACGGCGGATCCTGTTCTGCTGCACCACCGCCTTGTGCAGGAACATGTTGCCGCTCGCGCGCGCGAGGCCCTCGTGGAACTCGGCGTTCATCTCGAAGAACCGCACGGCGGAGAAGCGGTCCTTGCCGGGTGCGAGCAGCTGCTCGTGGCGTGCCCGGATGGAACGCAGCCACTCCGGGTCGGGCCTGAAGCCGGGCTCGAGCAGCGCCGCGGGCTCGATGATCGCGCGGAAATGATAGCTGTCGCGCAGCCCGTGAGCGTCGGACAGCGCAGGCAGGAACGACCAGCCGTGGCCGCGCTTGCGCTCGACCATCCCGGCCTCGGCCAGCTGCCGCAGCACGCGGATCAGCACGGCGCGCGTGACACCGTAGCGCCGCATCAGGTCGGCCTCGGACATTTCGTCGTCCAGCGTGCCCCGCAGCCGGTCACGGGCGATGGCGACCGAGAGCCGTTCGGCCGCCTCGTCGGCGCCGGCCCGCGGATCGCGGTCCGATTCCCGCAGCTGCCGCCGCAGGAAGAACCCGCGCCCGGGCCTGAACTCGAGGAGGCGCTCCTCGGCGAGCAGCGCGAGCGCCGCGCGCACCGGCGTCCGCGAGATGCCGAGTTCGCGCGACAACTCGATCTCCGGAAGGTGCGTGCCGGCCGGCGACTCGCGCTGGACCAGCAGCTCGCGGATCCGGCCGGCGGCCTCCCGCTGCAGCCGGCTGCCACTGCGGGCGGACGGGGTCACGAGGGATGACTTGCTTATGCGCCTGGCCACGGCCCTGACCTCAAATTGCACTTTATTATCATATAGTGCAGACTGGCCGTGGGGGTTTCTTCCGAGGCAGGCTGCGGGTGAAGGCTAGCAAACGCGAGGCTGATTTCGCGTCGCGACGTGCCGCGGGCCGGCTGTCTGCGGCCGCGGGCCGCTGCGTCACGGCGCTCGCGTGCCTGCTTGCCGTGGCGACGCCGGGACAGGCAGCGGGCGGGAGCACGCTGACGGTCGCCCTGGGCGGCGACCTGCGAAGCACCGACCCGGGCGTGAACCGCGACGACTTCACCGATGCCGTCCTGAGCCACGTGGTCGAGTCGCTGGTGACCTTCCGCGAGGACCTCAGCGTCGCGCCGATGCTGGCCGAGTCCTTCGAGCGGTCCGCGGACGGCCGCACGTACACCTTCCGCCTGCGCCGCGGGATCCGCTTCCACGATGGCAGTCCCCTCACGGCCGACACGATTCGCTGGAACTGGCAGCGATTCCTGGACCCGGCCACGGGATGGTCCTGCCGGCCGCAGTTCTCGCCGGGCGGGATCGCGCCGGTGTCCTCGGTCGAGGCGCCCGACGCGCTCACCGTCGTCTTCAGGCTCGAGAAACCCTCGCCCGTCTTCCTGACGATGCTGGCGAGCGTCCAGTGCCTGACGGGCGCCTATGCGCAGTCGAGCGTCGATGCCGGCGGCCGATGGGTCAGGCCGGTGGGGACCGGCCCCTTCGTCCTCGGCGAGTGGCGACGCGGCCGCGACGTGACGCTGAACCGAAACCCGGCCTACCAGGCCCGGACCGAGCCCGCGGATGGGCTCGCCGGCGAGCGCAAGCCGCTCGTGGACCAGGTCCGGTTCCTGGTCATCCCCGACATGACGGCCAGCATCCAGGCCTTCAACGCCGGGCAGGTGGACGTCCTTCCCAACCTGTCGCCCAACGTGATTGCCGACCTGCAGCAGCGCCCGGGCGTGCAGCTCGTGCCGCAGCAACTCCTCGGGTGGACGGTGCTGCTGCTGCA
>JAGTSG010000062.1 GCA_018261655.1 Pseudomonadota bacterium
CAGCCGTGGCGCGAGGAGGTCGAGGAGTTCCGGCGACGGCCCTCGGGCAAGTTCATCCTGCGCCTGTACCGCGAGGAGCGGAGCGCGCGCCCTTGACCGCGCGCCACGTCCATCCTTCTGCCTTCATGTTCCTCATCGCCCCATTCGGGGCGATGTCCGGTTTCGTCAGCGTCACCGTCGCCTGGCAGCTCAAGGCGGCAGGCGTCTCGGTGGGCCAGGTGGCCTCCATCGTCGCGCTCACGCTGCTGCCGCACACCTGGAAGTTCCTCTGGGCGCCGATCACGGACACCACGCTCACGCAGAAGCGCTGGTACCTGATCTCGAGCCTGGCGACGGGCATCGGCATCGTGGCGATCGGCCTCATGCCGCCGACGCCAGCCGGGCTCTCGGCGCTCGCGATCGTCGTCTTCACCGCCAGCGTCGCCACGACGTTCATGGGAATGGCGGTCGAGAGCCTGATGGCGCACAGCACCCCGTTCGAGCTCAAGGGCCGCGCCGGCGGGTGGTTCCAGGCGGGCAATCTCGGCGGCGCGGGGCTCGGCGGCGGCCTCGGACTGTGGCTCGCGACCCGGGTGCCCGAGCCGTGGATGCCGGGCGCGATCGTGGGCCTCCTGTGCCTGGCCTGCGCGTTTGCGCTGCTGGCGGTGCCATCGCCGCCGCTCTCGCAGCACGCGACGGTCATGGCAGGCCTGCGGGCGTCGCTGCGCGACCTCTGGACCGTGATCCGCGAGCGGTCGGGTGTCATCGCGCTGGTGCTGTGCTTCCTGCCGATCGGCTCGGGGGCCGCCAGCGGACTCTGGTCCGCCGTTGCCGGCGAGTGGAGCGCCTCCGCCGACACCGTGGCACTGGTGACGGGCACGCTCGGCGGCATCGTCTCCGCGGCCGGCTGCGTCCTGGGCGGGTGGGTCTGCGATCGCATGGACCGCAAGACCGCCTACGTGCTCTACGGCCTGATGCAGGCGGCCTGCGCCATCGCCATGGCGATGCTGCCGCGGTCCGAGACGTACTTCATCGTGCTCACGACGGCGTATGCGTTCATCGCCGGCCTGACCTACGCCGGGTTCACGGCATTCGTGCTGGAGGTGATCGGCAAGGGCGCGGCGGCCACCAAGTACAGCGTCTATGCGTCGTTGTCGAACATGCCGATCTGGTACATGACGAACGTGGACGGCTGGGCACACGACCGCTGGAGCTCGAGCGGCATGCTGTACGCCGAGGCGACGCTGGGCTGCGCCGGGGCGGTGGTCTTCGTCGTGCTGGTGCTGGCACTGAGGCCGCGCCGGCTTCAGCGCAGCACCCCGCGCTTCGACATCGAGCGCGCGTAGAAGAACAGGGCCAGGGCGATGATCCAGATGACGGCCGAGAACACGGCGGCGCCCTGGCCCATCATCGCCAGGCCGTCCGAAAGCACGAAGTTGTAGAGCGTCGTGACCGCCAGGCCCGCGAGGGCGGCGCCGAACAGCCAGGTGGCCCACGACCGGCGCAGCAGCAGGCCCAGCGAGCCGACCAGCGAGAACCACACGCCGACGGCCCAGGCGGCGACCGCCCAGGCGGGAAAGCCGTAGAAGTACTCGAGCTGCTCCGGCGTGAACTGGCTCATGTAGGACTCGAGGCGCATCTGCGACGCGGAATAGTCGAAGGCGCCCACTGCGTTCCACAGCACCGCGAGGGTGCCCACGATCCACAGGTGCCTCGGGACCCTGGTGTCGGACTCGTCCATGGTGACCCCCCCCTTCGTACCGGCCGATGATAGCTCCGGGTCGCCCGGCCGGCGAGACGGGGATCGCTGGCAGGGCATGAAAGGGGACGCTACCCTGTCGCGAAAATGGGTTGCGTCCCCTTTTCCTGATGCCGGAGGCTGCCATGAATGACGACACCCGCCCGGTCTTCAACATCGCCGACTTGCCGGAGGTGACCGAGCGCGAGGGTGAATGGGCCTCCAGCTGGAAGGTCCTCACGCCCAACATGCGGGCGCGCGGCGGGTCCCTCGGCGTGAGCTACATGCGTATCCCGCCCCACGCAGCCGCCGTGCCGTTCCACTGGCACCTGCGCGAGGACGAGGTGTTCTACGTGCTGTCCGGCCGCGGCGTGCTGCGCTACGGGGACGAACTGATCGACATCCGGCCCGGCGACTGCATCGCCTGTCCCGCGGGCACGATGGTGGCGCACCAGATCGCCAACCCCTACGACGAGGACCTCGAGTACCTGGCGATGGGGCCGCACGACCCGCACGAGGTCGGCGGCTATCCCGACAGCGGCAAGATCATGGTGCGCGCGCTGAGGCAGGTCGGGTACCTGCGGGGCGCCGAATACATGGACGGCGAGCCCGCGCGGCCGCGGATCCTCGACCTGATCCAGCAAAGGAACAAGTGATGCCGGAAGCTCGCATTACGCTGCGGGAGATCACGCGCGAAACCCTGGGAGCGATCCTGAAGCTCAAGGTCGCCGCCACCCAGGAACGGTTCGTCGCCTCCAACGCCGTCTCCATCGCGCAGGCGCACTTCCAGCCGGAGGTCGCTTGGTTTCGCGGGATCTACGCAGGCGACGAGCCGGTCGGATTCGTCATGCTCGAGCTGCACCCGGACAAGCAGGAATACGGGCTGTGGCGTTTCATGATCGACGCGCGCTACCAGGGGCGGGGCTACGGCGCCGAGGCGATCGCGCGGGTGGTCGAGCACGTTCGCGGCCTGCCCGGAGCGAAGGAGCTGATCACCAGCGTCGTGCCGGGCGAAGGCAGCCCGGGGCCTTTCTACCAGGGGCTCGGCTTCGAGTTCACCGGCGAAGTGCACGAGGGTGAGCAGGTCCTGCGGCTCGTGCTGTGAGCGGCGACGAGGCTGAGGCGACATGGCGCAAGACGATCCCGGAAAGTCCGCGCAGGCAGGTGCCGCGCCGGCGGTGGGCCCGCACGAGGTCGTCGTCACCGAGCTCGACCGCAGGTTCCTGCGCGGCGTCTTCAGCGAGCATCACGGCTGGGTGTCGGACGAGCCGGAGGCCTACGGCGGCACGGGCCGGGGCCCGACGCCCTACGACCTGCTGCTGATGTCGCTCGGCGCCTGCACCTCGATGACCGTGCGCCTGTACGCCAACCACCAGGGCATCCCGCTCGAGGACATCGTGGTGCGCCTGACGCACCGGCACGTGCACGAGGAAGACGCCGAGGACGCTGGCGGCGAGGACCGCCGCCTCGACGTCATCGGCATGGAGATCGAGCTGGTCGGGAACCTGGACGACCACCAGCGACGACGGCTGCTCCACATTGCCGCGCACTGCCCCGTCCACCGCACGCTCAAGGGCGAGCTGGCGATCAGGACGCGCCTGAAGGGCGCGCAGCAGGACGGCGGAACCTAGGGCCTTCGAGCCGCGGAGGGTTCAGGCGCCCGCCGGGAAGTTGCGTCGCCACGCTTCCGCGAGCCGGTCCTGCTGGTCTGCCGCAAGCGCGATCGCGTGCAGGCGCCCGGCGTGGGTCCCGAACCAGTCCCGACCGGGGCGCCAGCGGGTCATGACCGCGATGTAGAGGTCGATGGCGGAGAACCGCTGCCCCAGGAACCAGGGTTGCGCCGAGGCCGCCTTGTCCACGACGGTCCAGAGCCGGCGCGCGTACTGGTCGACGGCGGCGCGGAATTCCGCGCTTGCCTCCCGCGATGCAACAAAGCGGGTGGGATCATCGGCGTAGGTGAAGGTGGGATAGATGTTCGCCACCAGGAACACCAGCCAGCGCAGGAAGGCCGGGCGCTCCGGCTCGCGCGGACCCGGCACCAGGTCGGTCCGGCCGGTCAGGTCGGCCAGGTACAGGGTGATGGCGGCGCTCTCGGTCATGATCTCGCCGCCCGGCAGCACGAGCGTCGGGACCTGGGCCAGCGGGTTGACGCGGGACAGGTTCTCGCGCGCCTCAGCCGAGGCGAACAGGTCGCCGACTTCCTCGCGACGATAGTCCAGCCCGTACCAGTCGAGCTGGGCCTCGACGAGGGTCGAGCCCCAGCCCTCGCGTGCGAACAAGGTCAACATGGGGCAAAGATCCTGACATCGACGGGATCCCCTGTCACCCCGGCGCGAGTTGCGCGTCGCGGGTCGCGTGCGCCCGGGGCATCGCCGGCGTCGCCATGGGTTGGCCGGCATCTTCCCAGTTCAGGATGCCGCCGGCCAGGGACAGTGGCGAGACGAAGCCCAGCGTCTGCAGCGCCGCCGCCGCCAGCGCGGAGCGGCCGCCGCTCAGGCAATAGAGGACCACGGGCCGCTCGCGGTGCGACAGTTCCTCGGCGGTCCGGTACGCCACCGCGGGATGGCCGTCGACCTCGAACTCGAGCAGGCCGCGCGGGATGTTGACGGCGCCCGGGATGTGGCCCTCGGCGAACTCGTCCGGCTCGCGGACGTCGATGATCGGCACGCCCGCCTCGCGGAACGCCGCCAGTTCCCGCGGGCCGATCTCCCGGACGCGGGCGCGGGCGGCGGCGACGAGGTCGCGGACGGTGCGGTTCACGGGACGTTCCTCCGGCACATGCTGACGCATGTTGTCCCGGAGGCGCCGAACCGATCCAATCACCTGCGGTCAGCAGGTCATTACCGGCGGTTCTGACCAGGCAAAAAAAAGTACCTGGTGCGGACCCGTCCCCGATGGGGACAGGTCCGTACCAGGTACCTCTCGTGGCCGTCCGGCGGCCAATTCAACGCAATTTACTCCTCTCCCGGCCGGACGCAAATAGGCGATTGGCGAGACCGCGGGTCCTGGGGGCCTGGGGTAACCTCGGGCCGTCACCGACGCGAAGGAGGATGCGACCCATGCACGACGAACTGACAACGTTGCCCGGGGTCGGCCCGAGCATCGCCGCGGACCTGCGGCACCTGGGGGTGCACTCGATCCGCGACATGGCCGAGTCGGACCCCGAACAACTGTTCGACAGGCTGCGCGAAATCACGGGTCACGACCAGGACCCGTGCGTTCTGTACACGTTCCGCTGCGCCGCCTACGCCGCGCGAACGCCGGACCCGAGCGAAGAACTCCTGAAATGGTGGAACTGGAAGGACCGGACGCTCGATCACTGAGCGTCGTTGCGGCGTCGGCGCGCCGCCTGCCGTTGCACCCGTGCTGGACCGGCCGCCGCTGTTCCGCGGCGGCCGGGGCGGGGCCTGCAGCCCAGGCCCCTGGACCCCTCCGTATCCCCGTGCCGCCCGCGGCGGCGTGACCTGCTTCAGGCCCGCGGATAGCCCAGCGCCTTCAGGGACGTCTCGATCTCCTTCAGCACCGCCGGGTCGTCGATCGTCGCCGGCATGCTCCACTTGGCGCCGTCGGCGATCTTGACCATCGTGCCGCGCAGGATCTTGCCGGAGCGGGTCTTGGGGAGGCGCGCCACGACCTTGGCCTGCTTGAACGCGGCCACCGCGCCGATGTGGTCGCGCACGCGCGCGACCAGCTCGGCGACGATGTCCTTCTCGTCACGCTGGACGCCGGCCTTCAGCACGATCAGCCCGAGCGGCAGCTGGCCCTTCATCTCGTCGTGCACGCCGAAGACGGCGCACTCCGCCACGTCCGGGTGACCGGCCAGCACCTCTTCCATCGCGCCGGTGGAGAGGCGGTGTCCCGCGACGTTGATGACGTCGTCGGTGCGACTCATGATCCACAGGTAGCCGTTCGCGTCCTTGATGCCCGCGTCGCCGGTCAGGTAGTGGCCCGGGAACGCGGTCAGGTACGAGCTGATGAAGCGCTGGTCGTTGCCCCACAGCGTCGGCAGGCAGCCCGGGGGCATGGGCAGCTTGATCACGATGCTGCCGAGGTCGCCGGCCGGTGCGTCCTTGCCGTTGTCGTCGAGCACTCGCACGTCGTAGCCGGGCATCGCCACGGCGGGCGAGCCTGGCTTGATCTCGAGCTGCTCGATCCCGAGCGGGTTGGCGGCGATCGCCCAGCCGGTCTCCGTCTGCCACCAGTGGTCCACCACCGGCTTGTCGAGCATCGCGCGTGCCCAGTTCAGCGTCTCCGGGTCGCAACGCTCGCCGGCCAGGAACAGCGCCGACATGCGCGAAAGGTCGTACTGGCGCAGCAGCTTGCCGTCCGGGTCCTCCTTGCGGATGGCGCGGAATGCGGTCGGGGCGGTGAACAGCACCTTGATACCGTGCTCGGAGATCACGCGCCAGAACGCGCCGGCGTCGGGTGTGCCGACCGGCTTGCCCTCGTACATGATCGTCGTGCAGCCCTTCAGCAGCGGACCGTAGACGATGTAGGAGTGACCCACGACCCAGCCGACGTCGGAAGCGGCCCAGTACACGTCCCCGGCATTCACACCGTAGATGTTGCCCATGGACCAGTACAGCGCCACCGCGTGACCGCCGTTGTCGCGCACCACGCCCTTGGGCTGGCCGGTGGTGCCCGAGGTGTAGAGGATGTACAGCGGGTCCGTCGCGGCGACAGGCACGCAGCCGGCCGGCTGCGCCCGCGACACCGCGGTATCCCAGTCGTGGTCGCGGCCCGCCACCAGCGGCGCCTCGGCCTGCGGGCGCTGCTTGATCAGGCAGGCACTGGGCTTGTGACTGCTCAGGCGGATGGCCTCATCGAGCAGCGGCTTGTAGGCGATCACGCGGTTCGGCTCGATGCCGCAGGAGGCGGCGAGGATGAGCTTCGGCTGGGCGTCGTTGATGCGCGTCGCCAGCTCGGGCGCGGCGAAGCCGCCGAACACCACCGAGTGCACCGCGCCGATGCGCGCGCAGGCCAGCATGGCCATCGCCGCCTCCGGGATCATCGGCATGTAGATGAGCACGCGGTCGCCCTTGCCCACCCCGTGGGCCACCAGCGCGCCGGCGAGGCGCGCGACCTCGTCGCGCAGCTCGGTATAGGTGTAGCGGCGCTTCTGGCCGGTGACGGGGCTGTCGTAGATCAGCGCGAGCCGGTCGCCGGCGCCGGCGGCGATGTGCCGGTCGAGCGCGTTGTGGCAGGTGTTGAGCTCGCCGCCCACGAACCACCGGCCGGCCGGCGGGAGGTCGCCGTCGAAGACCGTGGACCAGGGCTTGTACCAGTCGATGTCGCGGGCCGCCTCCCCCCAGAAGCCTGCGGGATCGGCAAGGGAGCGCTGGTAAATGGATCGATAGTCGGCCATGGCGGGGTCCCTTCGGCTGGACCGCCCTCGGGCGGCGGTCATTTGGGCCGACACTACCCGCGCTCCCGCGGCGGGCACCATTAGCCATTCTGCGTAAGGGGTTGTGCCGATGGCGCCATTCACCACCGCCCGGGCCGCGGCTGTTGCATCTTGGCAACGACAACTCATACATAAGACATCTAATACTTGACTTTAGGGGAGCTGATCCGGGAAAGTGGCTTCGTCGGCCCAGGCCGCACTGCGGGCAGAGCCGCCAGCAATCGAATGAACCGGAGGGCCATCGTGCCCAGGGGGATCAACATGAAGCGCGCTGAACACTCAGCTTTGGGTGTGTCTTTTTCCCGACGTCTTGTGCCCGCGGTCGTCGCCGCGACGCTTGCCGCCGCCGCCGCGGAGGCCCAGGAGGCCGCTCCGGGCGCCCAGCTGGAGGAGATCGTCGTCACCGCAACCAAGCGCGAGGAGTCGCTGCAGACCGTGCCGGTCGCCGTGTCGGTGCTGAGCGGTGTCCAGCTGGAGCAGACGAACCTCAATGCGATGGAGAGCATCTCGACGCACATCCCCTCCGTGAACTTCCGCGCGAACGCCTCCAACAAGGACACGTCGCTGTTCATCCGCGGCGTGGGCACGATCTCCACCTCGCCGGGCGTTGAGCCCTCCGTGTCGACTGTCGTCGACGGCGTCGTCTTCGGCCGCGCCGGCATGGCGACGCTCGACCTGATGGACGTCGCGCGCCTCGAGGTACTGCGCGGCCCGCAGGGTACGCTGTTCGGCAAGAACGCGTCCTCGGGCGTCATCAACATCGTCTCGAAGCCGATCGCCGAGGAGACGCAGGGCTTCGTCGACCTCGGCTGGTATGACGGCGACGAGAAGCGGATCCGTGCCGGCGTCTCCGGCGCGTTGACGGACAGCGTGCGGGGTTCGCTCAACGCCATGTGGGGCGAGTTTCCCGGGGTAGCGCGCAACGTCTACCTGGACAAGGACGTACAGGGCTACGACCGCCAGGGTGTGCGCGGCAAGCTCGAGTTTGCGCCGAGCGACGACCTCGACATCGTGCTGATCGCTGACTACGCCGAGGCCGGCGACACGGGCTCGCGCGGGGCGTACACGCGGGCCAGCGCGGCGATCACCGCGTCCATCGCCCCGGTCGTGGTGGGGCCGGAGAACGACGAGGTCGCGACCAACGTCCTCGAGCGCGTCGACGACACGAACTACGGCGTATCGGCCGAGATCGACTGGACGACGGGTCCGTTGACGCTCACCTCCATCACCGCCTACCGCAAGTGGGAGAACACCCAGTACCAGGACATCGACGGCACGGCGGTCGTGTACAGCCAGATTGCCCAGCTCGGCGACAAGGGCATCGTCGACTACGAGCAGTTCTCGCAGGAGCTGCGCCTCGCTTCGCCCGGCGGGGAATTCTTCGACTACGTCGTCGGCGTGTTCTACTACGACAGCCAGTCGGATGAGATCTACCGCCGCGACCGGACGGAGTGCAACGGCACGCTGGCCACGCTGCCGAATGGCCTGACCCCCTGCGCCGCGGTCACCACGGGCTACGGCCAGGCAGAATACGGCACGGACCTCACCAGCTGGTCGGTGTTTGGCGAAGGCACGGTCAACTTCAGCGAGCAGCTGCGCGGAGTCCTCGGCCTGCGCTACACCAGCGACGACCTGTCCTACTACCACGAGCGCCTCTCGACCTATGCCACGGACGTCGGCGGCATCCGCGCGACCCGGGCGCTGACCGAGGGCTCAACCGACGAGGACGGCACCTCCGGCCGGATCGGACTGCAGTACGACCTCTCCGACGATGTCATGGTCTACGGCACCTACTCGCTCGGCTACAAGGGCCCGGCCTACAACGCCTTCTTCAACATGCAGTCGATCGACGACTTTGCGATCAGCAAGGAGGAGTCGCAGAGCTTCGAACTCGGGCTGAAGTCGATGCTGCTGGACGATCGGCTGCGTCTGAACATCGCCGTCTTCGATACGACCTTCGAGGGCTACCAGGCCAACTACCCGGACCTCGTCCAGGGCGTGGTGGTCACGCGCTTCATCAATGCCGGCGACGTCTCGACCCAGGGCGTAGAGGTCGACTTCGAGGCACGGATCACCGGCGACTTCTCCCTCTCTGGTGCCATCGCATACACCGACGCGAAGGTTGACAAGTTCCTCTGCCCGGAGGGCGCAACCTGCACCGACCTCGACGGGGCGCAGCTGCCCTTTGCGCCGGAGTGGAAGGCGAACATCGGCGCGAACTACGGCATGGATGTGGGCGACATGCGGCTCGACTTCGGCCTGGACTACACCTACCAGGACGACACCCAGTACGACCTGAGCCGGTCGACCAACACGATCCAGCCGGCTTGGGACATCATCAACGCGTCGATTGCGCTCTCGGGTCCGGACGGCCGGTGGCGCGTCGCGCTGCTGGGCAAGAACCTGGCCGACGAGTCCTACTCGACCAACCTGCTGCCGGGCGGCAACACCCAGCGTGGCATGCCGCGTGACCAATCGAGCTACTATGGCGTGACCGCGCGCTGGAACTTCTGAGCCTGCGAGCGCCGGGCGGCCGCCTGACGGCGGCCGCCCGGTCGGTCCCCGCCGTTGCGCGGCAGGGGTCCGGGCCGCAGGCGCGGGTCAGTCGGCGCCGAGGACGATCTTCCCGGCTCCCTGCTCGATGAGGTCCATCATCGCCGCGAATCCGTCTGCACCCCCGTAGTAGGGGTCCGGGACCTCGAGATCGCCCAGGAACAGGCGGATTGGCGTGGTGTTTCCGGCGGGCCGCCGCGACTCGAGCTGCGCGATGTTGTCGCGGTCCATCGCCAGGATCAGGTCGTTCCCCGCGAAGTCATCCGTCGATATTTCACGGCAGCGGAATTCCCCGAGGTCGTAGCCGCGGGCCAGGCAGGCCTCGACGGTGCGCGGGTCGGCGCTGTCGCCTGCGTGCTTGTCCTTCAGGCCCGCCGAGGAAAATCTGAAGCGTCCGGACGCCCCGGCGCGCGCCGCGACCGCGCGGGCCACGGCCTCGGCGGCCGGCGAGCGGCAGTAGTTCCCGGCATCCACGAACAGGATCCGCATCGAATCACTCCATGGCGGCCGCATGGGGCCGCAGCTGTGCCTCACATGCCGCGACCGCGGCATCGACCCGGTCGGGCCAGTCCCGTCCGTACCTCTCCACGTACCAGTCCCGCAGCTCGCGCGTCGCCTCCTTAAGCCCGGCGCGCTCCTCGGCGGTCGCGGTCACGACGATCCCACCGCGACGGCCGAACTCCTCGAGGGCTGGCGCCTCGCGTCGCTTCGCCGCGGCGCGGGTCTCGGACGCGAGCGCGCGGAAGCCTTCGCGGAATGCCGCCTGCACGTCGGGAGGCAGCCGGCGCCACTGGACTTCCGAGTACCACCAGATCGACGCCATGTAGGCATGCCGGTCGATGAACAGGTAGCGGATGTGGTCGTCGAGCTTCATCCCGACGACGTCCTGCACGCTGTTCTTGATGCCGTCGAGCAGCTTCGCGCTGAGTGCGCCATAGACCTCGGACCAGGGCAGCGCCATCGGCGCGGCCCCGAGTTCACGCACCATTTCCTGCTCCAGCGCCGAGGGCAGCGTGCGGATGCGCAGTCCGGCGAGGTCGCCGACCGAACGGACCTGTCGCGTCGTGGTCGCGAAGCTCCGCCAGCCACCCGTGTTGCCCACCGCGACCAGGCGCAGCCCGAGGCCGTCCCGCAGGATCGCATCCCCCATCTCGGCGATGACCGGTCCGTCGAGCACGCACTCGGCCACGGCGTCATCGGGGAAGGTGTAGGGCAGGTCGAGTACCTGAACCTCCGGATAGAGCGTGGCGAGGCCGCCGACCGTCGTCTGGTGCATCTCCAGCACGCCGCTCTGCAGACCCTCGATGCACTCGCGCTCGCTGCCGCAGAACTGGCCAGAAGGGAAGATCTGGACATCCACCCTGCCTGGCAGCAGCGCCTCGACGGTCTGCTTGAAGGCCATCGCGCCGAAGTAATCCTCATCGTCGCGCGAGGCCAGGAAGGCGATGCGGACGGTGATCGGCGCGCGTTCCGTGCGCGAGGCGACGACGCCGGCGAAGCAGCCGATGATGATCAGGGCCAGCACGATCCGCAGCGGCCAGGGATTGCTCACGGCTCGCTGCTCATTGAATCAGCCCAAGCCAGCGCGGCACGGTGAGCGTCAGCGCCGGGATGTAGGTCACCATGAAGATCACCGCGATCTCGACCGCCAGGAACGGCAGCAGGGCGCGCACGATCGGCTCGATCCGCTCGTTGGCGACCGAGGCCACGACGAACAGCACCAGCCCCATCGGCGGCGTCGCCAGCCCGACCGTGAGGTTGATGCACATGATCAGCGCAAAGTGCACCGGGTCCACGCCCAGCGTCGTGAAGATCGGCGCGAGCACGGGTCCGAGGATCAGGATGGCCGGCCCGGCGTCGAGGAACATGCCGA
>JAGTSG010000063.1 GCA_018261655.1 Pseudomonadota bacterium
CATCAACGACCGCGACTTCATCGCAGCGACGCTGAAGTACTCGTTCTGACATCCGGGAGAGAGCACATGAATCGCAAGTTCCTTTCGAGCGTCGCGACCTTGGCGCTGTGCTGTGCAGCAGGCAGCGCCCTCGCGGCCGTCAGCGCCCAGGAAGCGGCGCGGCTCGGCAAAGACCTGACGCCGATGGGCGCGGAGAAGGCCGGCAATGCGGCCGGCACGATCCCTGCCTGGGACGGCGGCATCACCTCGCCCGCCAAGGCCGGCTTCCCGGACTTCAAGACCGGCGGTCATCACCCGGATCCGTACGCTGCGGACAAGGTGCTGTACAAGGTCGATGCCTCGAACATGGGCAAGTACACGGCGCTCCTCACCGAGGGGCACAAGGCGATGCTCAACGCCTATAAGGGCAGCTACTTCCTCAACGTGTATCCGACCCGGCGCAGCACCGCCTTCCCGCAGCGCATCTACGACGCGACCATGACCAACGCCACCAGCGCGAAGCTGGCGCCGGGTGGCAACGGCGTGACCGGCGCGATCGGCGGCGTTCCCTTCCCCATCCCGAAGGAGGGCGTCGAGGTCTTCTGGAACCACATCCTGCGCTACCGTGCCGACGTGGCGGCGCGCAACATCGGCCAGGCCGCGGTCACGCGCAGCGGCGACTACACGATGGTGAAGTTCCACGACGAAGCCTACTTCGCCTACCACCTGCCGGGCGCCAAGGAGGCGGAGCTCGACAACGTGATCGTCTACTTCCTGCAGGAGACGACGGCGCCGGCACGCCTCGCCGGTGAGATCCTGCTGGTCCACGAGACGCTCGACCAGGCCAAGGAGAACCGCCGCGCGTGGCTCTACAACCCGGGCCAGCGCCGCGTCCGCCGCGCGCCGAACGCACCGCCTCGGACGGCCTGCGCACCTCCGACCAGCTCGACATCATGAACGGCAGCCCGGAACGCTACGACTGGAAACTCGTCGGCAAGAAGGAAATGATCGTACCCTACAATTCCTACAAGCTGCACTCCAACAAGCTGAAGAACGACGACATCATCCGGCCGCTGCACATCAACCAGGACCACGCCCGGTACGAGCTGCACCGGGTGTGGATCGTGGACTCGACCCTGAAGGCCGGGCAGCGCCATCTGTACAAGCGCCGCACGTTCTACGTGGACGAGGACTCGTGGCAGATCCTCGCGGTGGATTGCTACGACGGCCGCGACCAGCTGTGGCGCGTGCAGGAAGGCCACTCGGTCAACTACTACGACGTGCCGACGTTCTGGTCGACGCTCGAGACTTCATACGACCTGCAGGCCGGCCGGTACCTGGCGCTGGGCTTCGACAACGAGGAACCCGGCACGGTCGACTTCAACCTCAAGCGGACCACGGCGGACTTCACGCCCGCGGCGATCGCGCGCCGCGGCACGCGTTGATCGCGGCGGCCTTGCCCTGATGCGGGCCGGCGTGCCGCCAGCACGCCCGCCCGCCGTTGCGGACGGAGCGGGACGATGAACTACTTTCGCGGCGCGGCCCTGACTGTCGCGCTGTCCGTGCTGGCGGCAGTCGCGGTGGAGGCGCAGGAGGACGCGGCGGCGACGCCGGCGGTGATGGCGCGCCTGGCCGAGCGATCGCTGCTCATCGACCTCGCCTGGGCCGGCGAGCGCGCGGTGGCGGTGGGTGAGCGCGGTCACATCCTGGTGTCCGACGACCGCGGCGCCAGCTGGAAGCAGGTGCCGGTGCCGGCGAGCGCCGGCCTGACGGCCGTCTATTTCGCCGATCCGCAACACGGCTGGGCGGTCGGCCACGACGAGCTGGTCCTGCGCACCGAGGACGGCGGCCTGACCTGGGAACGCACGCACTTCAGTCCCGACGTGGGCCAGCCGCTGCTCGACGTGTGGTTCGCCGATGCCGAGCGTGGCCTCGCCGTCGGCGCCTACGGCGCGATGTACGCGAGCACCGACGGCGGCCGCAGCTGGACGGCCGCGACCTTCGAGCCGGCGCCGCTTGGCGGGGCCGGCGACGAACTGGAAGAGGACGACGCTGGCCTGGGCTTCGACTTCCACCTCAACGCGATCGTGCC
The DNA here is from genome assembly GCA_018261655.1 of Pseudomonadota bacterium. Classification (GTDB taxonomy): domain Bacteria; phylum Pseudomonadota; class Gammaproteobacteria; order Steroidobacterales; family Steroidobacteraceae; genus SG8-30. The sequence goes on from JAGTSG010000063.1 coordinate 2,072, forward strand.
CGGCCAGGGGACGACGGTCTACCTCGGCGCCGAGGCCGGCCGGCTGTTCCGCTCCGACGACGGCGGCGCGACCTGGCGCGAACTGCCGTCGCCCTATGACGGTTCCTTCTACGGGCTCCTGCCGCTCGACGGCGAGGCGCTGCTTGCCTTCGGACTGCGCGGCCACGTGTTCCGCTCCGAGGACGGCGGCCAGAGCTGGTCGCAGGTCGGGACCGGAACCACCGCGCTGCTGAACTCCGCGATCCGGCCCACGCCCGACCTGGTCCTGATCGCCGGGCTGACGGGCGTCATGCTGGTGAGCCAGGACGGCGGCCACAGCTTCACGTTTTCGCAGCAGGACGATCGCAAGGGTCTCGCAGCGCTGCTGTGGCTGGGGAATGGAGAGGTGATTGCCGCCGGCGAAAGCGGTGTGCGCCGCCTCGCGGTACCGGGCCTGAGGTAGAGACGCCATGCATGTCGAAACGAAGCGCGAGGACGGCAAGCCGACGGTCGCGGAGCGGCTCGAGCCGCACGTATTTGGCCATCGCACCCTGATCATCGCGTTGTTCGCCGTGCTGACCGTGGTCTTCGGCGTCATTGCCGCGAAGGGCCTGCGCCTCGACACGAACTTCAACAAGCAGCTGCCGCTCGGCCACGAGTACATCCAGACCTACCTCGACCACAAGGCGGAATTCGGCGGCGCGAACCGCCTGCTGATCGCCATCGTCGCCCGCGACGGCAACATGTTCACGCCCGAGTTCTTCGCGGCGCTGAAGCTCGCCACCGACGAGGTGTTCTTCATCCCCGGCGTGGACCGCGCGCGGGTGCAGTCGCTGTGGACCCCCAACGTGCGCTACACCGAGGTGGTCGAGGGCGGCATCGAGGCCGGTGACGTCATCCCGCCCGACTTCCAGCCGGACGCTGAGGGCCTCGCGAGGGTCAAGGAGAACATCCTCAAGGCCGGCATCGTCGGCCGCCTCGTCGCCAACGACTTCTCCGGCGCCCTGGTCAACGCGCAGCTGCTGGACGCGGACCCGGAGACGGGCCAGCCGGTCGACTACATCGCGATCTCCACGGCGCTCGAGCAGAAGGTCCGTGAACGGATCCAGGGGGCGAACCTGGAGGTCACCGTGGACATGCCGGTCTCGGTGCACATGATCGGCTTCGCCAAGGTGATCGGCGACGTCGCCGACGGCGCCATGGCGGTGGTCATCTTCGCGATCGCCACCGTGGCGCTGACGCTGCTGTTCGTCTGGGTGTACATCCAGTCGTTCCGCATCGCGCTCGTCCCGGTGGTGTCGTCGCTGGTGGCGATGGTCTGGATGCTGGGGCTGCTGGTGCTGCTCGGCTACGGCGTGGATCCGCTCGGCATCCTGGTGCCATTCATCATCTTCGCCATCGGCACCAGCCACGGAGTGCAGAAGATCAGCGCGGTCAAGGATGCCGCCTGGGACGGCGCGGACAGCAACGACGCCGCGCGGCGGACCTTCCGGCTGCTGTTCCTGCCGGCGATCATCGCGCTGCTGGCCAACCTCGTCGGTTTCATCACGATCCTGCTGATCCCGGTACAGGTGATCCAGGAGATGGCCGTGACCGCGAGCCTTGGCATCGGCGTCATCATGCTGACCGACCTGGTGCTGCTGCCGGTGCTGGTGTCGTTCGTGCCGATCACCGAGGGGTACCGGGAGCGCGTCAGGCGCCGCGCCGACCGTCTGAAGCGGGTCTGGGAGAAGCTGTCGGCCATCGCCGAGCGCGGCCCGGCGGCGGTGATCATCGTGATTTCCATCGCGCTCGGCGTGTTCGGCGTCATCAAGGGTTCCGAGACGCCGATCGGCGACACGCAGGCGGGCGTGCCGGAGCTGCGCCCCGACTCGCGCTACAACCGCGACACGGAGCTGATCACCTCCAAGTTCTTCGTCGGCACCGACATCCTCAACGTCATCGTCGAGACGGAGGAGAACGGCTGCATCAACCACCGGATCATCGACGCGATCGACCGGTTTGCCTGGCACATGGCCAACGTCGAGGGCGTGCGCGACGTGGTCAGCCTGGCCGGCGTCTCGAAGGTGGTCAGCGCCGGCTGGAGCGAGGGCGGCCTCAAGTGGCGCAACCTCCCTCGCGACGAGCGCCAGCTGGTCCAGGCCCAGGGCTACATCGAGACCAGCACCGGCCTGCTGAACCGCGATTGCAGCGTCATGCCCGTCATGCTGTTCCTGGCCGACCACCGGGCCGAGACCATCGAGCGGGTGATCGCGGCGGTCAAGGACTACCGCAGCCAGAACGTGACCGAGGGCGTCACCTACCGCCTTGCGACCGGCAACGTCGGCGTGATGGCCGCGCAGAACGAAGAGGTCAGGGCCAAGGAATTCGTGATCCTGGGCTGGGTGTTCGCGGCAGTCACGATCATGTGCCTGGTCAACTTCCGCTCGGTCATCGGCACGATCCTCGTCATCGTCCCGCTGACGCTCGTGTCCATCCTGGTCTACGCCGTGATGGCCTACGTCGGCATCGGGCTCAAGGTCAACACGCTGCCGATGGTCGCCCTGGGAGCGGGCATCGGCGTGGACTACGGCATCTACCTGTTCAGCCGCATGCAGGAGTTCCTGCGCGCCGGACTCAGCGTGCGCGAGGCCTACGAACGCGCGCTGCGGGTGACCGGCATGGCGATCATCTTCACCGGCGTGACGCTGGCGATCGGCGTGGCCACCTGGGCGTTCTCGCCGCTCAAGTTCCAGGCCGACGTCGGGCTGATGCTGACCTTCATGTTCCTGGTGAACATGCTGGGCGCGATGCTCCTGCTGCCGGCTCTGGGCGCATGGCTGCTGCCGTACTCGCGCAAGCTGCGCGAGGCGAAGCCCGCAGGGGCCGGGCAGACCGGCTGAGCTCAGTCGGCGCCGATGCGGCCGCGCAGGCGCTTGGTCGCCTGGCGGCGCTTCTTCGACTCGATCCTGCGCTCCTTCGAGGCGCGGGTCGGCCGCGTAGGCTTGCGCGCCTTGGGCACGTGACGGGCGGCCGCGATCAGCGTCGCCAGGCGCTCGAGCGCATCGCGCCGGTTCGCCTCCCGGGTGCGGTGCCGGTGCGCGTCGATCAGCAGGTCGTCATCCAGCGTCAGCCGCCGGCCGGCGAGTCGCCGCAGCCGCTCGCGCCCGGCCTCGTCAAGCAGCCGCGTGTCCGCCACGCGGAAACGGAGCTGACAGGCGGTGGCGAGCTTGTTGACGTTCTGGCCGCCGGGTCCCGGAGCGCGCGACCAGGCGAGCTCGTACTCGTCCTCGGGAACCTGCAGGCCGCTATCCGCCGGCATCGACGCCATGCGCGTGCCGGGTCCTAGTCCTGGCCGTCGAGCGTCGGCTCGATCGGGCCGCGCGGGCGCGGCGCCAGCGAGGACGCCGTCGCGCTGCCTTCCAGGATGCGGATCTCGCGCTGCGCAGGCGGAATGGTGATCCCGTGGCGGCGGAACAGGGCCCAGACCTTCCGGTTGACGTCCGAGCGCACGTTGTTGACGCCCTCGGCCGGGTCGTGGATCCAGAAGCGCAGCTCGATCTCCATGCCGTAGTCGGTGAACTCCATCAGGCGCGACACGGGCGACGGATCGCGCAGGATCCGGGGATGGTCGCTCGCTGCGTCGAGCAGCAGCCGCAGGGCCAGCTCGACGTCGTCGCCGTAGCTGATCCGCAGCGGGATCCGCAGGCGCACCTTGGGGTGGCCGTAGCTCCAGTTGATCACCGGGTTGGTGATGACGTTCTGGTTGGGCACCAGCGTCGCCACGCCGTCGCGGTCGCGCACCACGATGTAACGGCCGCGAAGCTCCTCGACCCAGCCGAAGCCGTGGGTGCTCGTGCCCGTCGTGCCGGTGAAGCTGATGACGTCCCCCGGCTTGATCGACTTGTCCACGAGGAGCACGAAGCCGCTGACGAAGTTGGCGGCGATGGCCTGCAGGCCGAAGCCGAGGCCCAGGCCGATCGCGCCGGAGAACACGGTCAATGCGGTCAGGTCGACCCCCGACGCGCGCAGGCCGAGCAGGATGCCGAAGCCGACGAAGAACGCATAGCTCGTCTTGACGATGCCGATGCGGGTCGACGGCGCGAGGGTCTCGATCTTCGAGACCCGGTGGTCGATCCAGCGCGCGACCCAGAGGCTCGCGATGACGCAGACGGAGACGGCGAACAGGGCAGCGATCACCGACCAGACGGTGATCTTCGTCTTGCCCGTCGACAGGCCCACGGAATCGAGCGAGTGGACGATGAAGTCCAGCCAGCCGAGCACCTCTGCCGCGACCAGCAGCCAGATGGCCAGCGCCACCTTGTTCTCGAAGCGCTTCAGCTTGTTGTCCGGCGAGGCCGAGCGGCGCACGGCGAAGACCAGCAGCCGGATGACGATCAGCGCCCCGGTGAGCCGGACCGCAGGGTCGAGCACGGCCGTGCCCAGGCCGGCCGCCGCGGTCAGGGAACGGGCGACGGCGAGCACCACCAGTGCCGCGAGGTAGGGCGAAGCGACGACGACCGCCTCGAAGGCCATGCGGCGGGCGGTGACTTCGGGCTCGGCACGCGGCAGGTACCAGGCGCGCACGGCGCGCTCGGCGAACCAGGCAATTCCCACGGCAACCACCAGCGCGACGGCTTGCGCCAGGTTGGCGGCGCTCAACAGGTCGGTGAGCGCTTCGGTGAAGTCCTTCATGGGCCCCGGGGAACCGGCGGCGCGGCGGGGAGGGCGCTCGGCATCACGCGTTCATGTCCGGGATGAGTTCACTCTCGAGCCGGGCGATCTGGTCCTTCAGCAGCAGCTTGCGCTTCTTGAGGCGCCTCAGCTGCAGCTCGTCCACGTACAGGTCCATGGTCAGCCTGCCGATCACGTCGTCGAGGTCGCGGTGCTCGATGCGCAGCTCGCGCAGTCGCTGGATCCGCTGGAAGAGCTCGGTGTTGACCTTGTCTTCTTCGCCGCTCATGCCGTTTCGCGCAGGGCCAGGGGGAAGGTGGGGTCGGTCCAGACGGCTGGTACCGCAGCGGGAAGCTTAGCCAATCGTCCCGGCCGATTCCACGGTATGGCGGGGTCGTGGAAGTCCGAGCCGACGGATCCGGCGAGTCCCGTCCGCAGGGCCAGCGAGGCGGCCTGTTCCTGCTGGGTGGCCGAGCCTCCGCCACAGACGACCTCGATCCCGAGGCCGCCCGCCTGCTGGAATTCCCGGCACAGCTCCCGGCGCGCGCCGCCCGACAGCAGGTACCTGAGCGGGTGGGCGAGCACCGCGATCCCGCCGGCCGCGCGGATCCAGGAGACGGCATCCGCCATGGCCGGCCACTGCGACCGGACGGCGGCCGGGCGCCCGCGACCCAGGTAGCGGTCGAAGGCCTCGGCCAGGCTGAACACGGCGCCCATCTCGGACAACGCGCGGGCGAAATGCGTGCGGGTAGGGTTGCCCGTGAGCCCGCGCACGCGCTCCAGCACGGCGGTGCCGGGCGCGCCCGCCGCGTCGAGCCTCCGCGCGATCTCCGTCGCGCGGCGCTCGCGTTCCCTGGCCAGCTGCTGCATGCCCCGCGTCAGCGTCCCGCCGCCCGGGTCGATTCCCAGCCCGAGCACGTGCACGCTGCGGCCGCGCCAGTCCGCCGAGATCTCCACGCCCGGGATGAAAGTCATGCCGAGGGCCTCGGCCGCCGCTGCCGCGGCAGCGAGTCCCGCGGTCGTGTCGTGGTCCGTGAGCGCCATCACCTGCACGCCGCAGGCCCGGGCATGGGCGGCCAGCGCGGCCGGGTCGAGGCGGCCGTCGGATGCGGTCGAGTGCAGGTGCAGGTCGATCGTGCCGGCCTTCACGTGACTGCCCTCGGCCCGAGGCCGACGCTGTCGAGCGAGAGCCCGGTGAGCACGACGAACCCGCGCCGGCGGCTGTAGCCGTCCTCCGAGTAGTCGAACACGTACGTCCGGCGCAGCGCCAGGCGTCCGTCCGGCGTCCGCGCCAGCGCGAGCTTCAGCGACGCGACGGTGCCGTCGAGCAACTGTACGCCGGCCCGGGTGCAGGTCTCGGCCGCGACCCGGTTGGCGAGCTCGCGCGCGGCCAGGTTCGCGTGCCAGGCCCATCCGGTCAGCAGCAGCGCGAAGATACCGAGGAAGAGGGACCAGCTCATGTGACCAGTGACCGCCAGTCCACCGACTCGTCGCCATAGGCAACGAACCAGGGATTGAGCAGCTCGCTGCGCGCGTTGTAGGCGAGCGGTCGCCCCCCGAGGTCGACGACGTGCCCGCCGGCCTGCTCGAGCACGCACTGGCCGGCAGCCGTGTCCCACTCGGAGGTCGGCCCGAGCCGCGGATAGACGTCGGCCGCGCCCTCGGCGACGAGGCAGAACTTCAGCGAGCTGCCGATGGGCACCATGTCGTGCGGCCCCACGCGCTCGAGGAACCGGTCCAGCGAGGAACCGCGGTGTGAGCGGCTGCCGACGACCCGCAACGGGGAGGCCGCCTTGCGCGCGGCGCGGACCGGGCCGGAAGCGCCAGCGTGGCTCTTGAAGGCGCCATAGCCCTCGCAGGCGTAGTAGTCGGTCTCCAGGACCGGTGCGTGGACCACCCCGAGGACCGGGCGGTGAGCGTGGACGAGCGCGACGTTGACGGTGAACTCGCCGTTGCGCTGCACGAACTCCCGGGTGCCGTCGAGCGGGTCCACGACCCACAGCCAGTCCCAGCCGGATCGCTCAGCCCAGGGAATCGACTCCGCCTCCTCGGAGAGGACCGGGACCTCGGGCAGCAGCCGCCGCAGGCCGGCCGACAGGATCTCCTGCGAGCGCAGGTCCGCCTCCGTCAGCGGCGACTTGTCGTCCTTCTCCTGAACCGTGAAGGAGGAGGCGTAGACGCCCAGGATCGCGCGTCCCGCCTCGCGCGACAGGGCGACGACGTCGAGGAGGAGGCGGTGCAGGTCGTGGGTCATGTCGCCGCGCGGGCGGTCACTGCGCCGCGGGCGGCGCGGCGTCGCCCGGGCCAGGGCCACCGCTGCGCCGCCTGCGCCGGCGACGCTTCTTCCGGGCTGGCGCGTCGGGCGAGGCCGCCACCGGCTCCGGCGGTGGCGCTGCGACCTTTGGCGCGGGCGGCGGCGTGGCCGCCGGGGGACGGCGCGACCCGCGCCGGGGACGGTCGCTGCCGCGCATGGCGCGCCGCTCCTCGTGCTCGCGCCAGGACTGCGTGTCCTTGTGGCGGGGGACGTTGCTGGCCGAGGCGACCTCGGGCAGCTCGTGGGGGTCGAACTGCTCCACCGGCAGCTTGCGGCCGATGAAAGCCTCGATCTCCGGCAAGGTCTCGACGTATTCCTCGCAGCCGAGGCTGATCGCGTCACCCGAGGCGCCGGCGCGGGCGGTGCGGCCGATGCGGTGCACGTAATCCTGCGCGTCCTGCGGCAGGTCGTAGTTGAAGACATGGCTGACGTCCGGGATGTGCAGCCCGCGGGCGGCCACGTCGGTCGCCACCAGCACCGCGATCTTGCCGTCGTGGAAGTCGCGCAGCATGCGCATCCGGCGCGACTGGGGCACGTCGCCCGACATGGCGGCCGCCTCGATCCCGTTGGCACGCAGCTTGCGCTCGAGGTACTCGGCAACACGCTTGGTATTCACGAACACCATGCTGCGGGTGGCGCCCTTCTTCCGGATCAGGTGGATCAGGAGCGGCGCCTTCTCCTCCATCGAGGGGAAGTAGATGGCCTGCGTCACGTTGTCGGCGGTCACCCGCTCGGGCTCGATACGGATCAGCTCCGGGTCGTTCATGTGCTCGTAGGCGAGTTCCAGCACCCGCTGGGACAGCGTGGCGGAGAACAGCAGGTTGAGCCGCTGGTCGGGCGGCGGCAGCCTCCTCAGCAGGTAGCGGATGTCCTTGATGAAGCCGAGGTCGAACATGCGGTCCGCCTCGTCGAGGACCAGCGCCTCGGCGTACCGCAGGTCGAACACGTGCTGCTTGAAATAGTCGATCAGGCGGCCTGGCGTGCCGATCAGGATGTCGACGCCGGCCTCGATCTGGCGCCGCTGCTTGTCGTAGTCCACGCCGCCGAAGGCCAGGCCGAGAACGAGGCCGGTGTACTGGCCGAGGATCTCCGCGTCGCGGTGGATCTGGATCGCCAGCTCGCGCGTCGGCGCCAGGATCAGCGCGCGGGGCGAGGTGATGGGGCGCCCCGGCGCGGACGGGTTGCGCAGCAGCCGTGAATAGAGGGCGACGAGGAACGCCGCCGTCTTGCCGGTGCCGGTCTGGGCCTGGCCGGCCACGTCCAGCCCGGCGAGCGCGCGGGGCAGGGACCGTGCCTGGATGGGGGTGCAGCGCTCGAAGCCGGCGTCGGCGATGCCCCGGGCCAGCGGCTCTGGCAGGTTGAGGCTGGTGAATGACAGTTCCGACAGTTGTTGTTCGCTCACTAGTGCTCTTCTGGAAACAAGATCTCTTGAAAATTGGCGCGCGACAGGCTACAAAGTCACCCAAGCACCGCGGGTTCACCGCAAGCATTCGCTAGACGCCGGCAGATCCGGGATGGTCTCAAGAGGCCCCGGCAGGGCCGGTACCCTGGACAGGCAGCCTTAGGTTCAAGCGCCAGAACAGTATTGTGCCGCATCGGGCATCTGCTCGTCACTTACAAGCCCTCCCGACGGCCCTTTTTTTCCTGACCCACCCAACAATCCAGACCCTCTGCAAGGGAGGAAAACCGCGTGAGCGGCAACAACATCGTCCACACCTCCGATGACGCCTTTGAGTCCGACGTACTGAAGTCGGACGTCCCCGTCCTGCTCGATTTCTGGGCCGAATGGTGCGGCCCCTGCAAGGCCATCTCGCCGATCCTGGACGAGATCGCGAGCGAGTACGGCGACCGCGTCCGCATCGCCAAGATCAACATCGACCACAACCGCCAGACGCCGATGAAGTACGGCGTACGCGGCATCCCGACCCTGATCCTGTTCAAGAACGGGGCGCCGCAGGCGCAGCAGGTCGGGCTGGTGGCCAAGTCCAAGCTGGCCGCACTGCTGGATCAGCACCTGTGAGGGGCTATCTGGGCAATCAGGCCCGCGGCGGCGGCGGCGGCGGTGGTGGTGGTGGGGGTGGCGGGCGCAAGGGTGGCCGCCATCGCGGCGGCAACCGGCCGAGCCAGGAAGGCCTGCCCCAGGACGATTTCGTGGAGGGTGGCGAGCTGGACATCATCTCGCCGGAGGAACTGGCCGCGTCGCGCCGTTCCATGAACCTCACCGAGCTCAAGACCAAGCCCGTGCACGAGCTGGTGCGCATGGCCGAGGCCATGGGCATCGAGAACATCGCCCGGCAGCGCAAGCAGGACGTCATCTTCTCGATCCTGAAGGCGCATGCCAGGAGCGGCGAGGACATCTACGGCGACGGCGTGCTCGAGATCCTGCAGGACGGCTTCGGCTTCCTGCGGTCCGCCGAGGGTTCCTACCTTGCGGGTCCGGACGACATCTACGTCAGCCCGTCGCAGATCCGGCGCTTCAACCTGCGGACCGGCGATTCGATCTCCGGCCTGATCCGCCCGCCCAAGGACGGCGAGCGCTACTTCGCGCTGCTGAAGGTCGGCGAGATCAACTTCGACTCGCCCGAGAGCGCGCGGCACAAGCTGCTGTTCGAGAACCTCACGCCGCTGCACCCGACCAAGAGGCTCAAGCTCGAGCGCGGCAACGGCTCGACCGAGGACCTGACCGCGCGGGTCATCGACCTGACCGCGCCGCTCGGCAAGGGCCAGCGCGGCCTGATCGTCTCGCCGCCGAAGGCCGGCAAGACGATGCTGCTGCAGAACATCGCAACCTCCATCGTCGGCAACCATCCGGACGTGTACCTCATCGTGCTGCTCATCGACGAGCGGCCCGAGGAGGTCACCGAGATGGCCCGCACCGTCAAGGGTGAGGTCGTTGCCAGCACCTTCGACGAGCCGGCCAGCCGGCACGTCCAGGTGGCCGAGATGGTGATCGAGAAGGCCAAGCGCCTGGTCGAGCACAAGCGCGACGTGGTGATCCTGCTCGATTCCATCACCCGCCTGGCGCGCGCCTACAACACCGTGGTGCCGAGC
>JAGTSG010000064.1 GCA_018261655.1 Pseudomonadota bacterium
GAGGGGGGAACGACATGACGAAGCCTGACGCAGGGCCGCTGGCCCGGCGCGCCCGCGGCATTCCGCTCGCGGCCGCCATGGCCTTGCTGGCATCGATGATTCCACCGGCGACGACGGCGAACGAGGCCGATCCCTCGATCGCGCGCGGCCGCTACCTGGCGCAGATTGCGGGCTGCAACGACTGCCACACGCCCGGCTACATGACGACCGCCGGCGCCGTGGATGAGTCGCTCTGGCTGACCGGCGACACGGTGGGCTGGAACGGGCCCTGGGGCACGACCTATCCGCCCAACCTGCGCCTGACCGTGCAGCGCATGACCGAGGACCAGTGGCTGCTGTTCGCGCGCGCGCCCAAGCGGCCGCCAATGCCCTGGTTCGCGCTGCGCGACATGAGCGACGAGGACGTCAGGGCGATCTACCGGTACGCGAAACACGCGGGTCCGGCCGGACAGCCCGCACCGGCCGCGCTGCCGCCCGGCGTGGAGCCGTCGGGGCCCGTGTTCCGCGCGCCAGTCCCGCCGCCCGCGAAGTGACCCGGCGGCGCGTCAGCCCGGACTGGCTTCAGACAGCGGCAGCCGCCTGACCGGTTTGCCGGTCAGCGCGAAGAGCGCGTTGGCGACGGCGGGCGCGATGGGCGGCAGCGGCGGTTCGCCGACGCCGCCCATCGTTTCGCCGGACTCGATGATCACCGTGTCGATCCGCTCCGGCGCATCGCTCATGCGTGCCAGCGGGTACCCGTCGAAGTTGGTATTGGCGGCGCGGCCGTTCTCGCGATACGCACCTGCTCGCGCAGGGCCGTCGACAGGCCCATGACGATGCCGCCCTCGACCTGCGCGCGCACGCCGTCGGGCAGCACCACCGACCCGCAATCGAGCGCGCAGGTCACGCGATGCACCACGGGCCGCCCGTCGCGCAACGACAATTCCACCACCTCGGCGCAGAGCGAACCATAGCTCTCGACGTAGGCCATGCCGCGCGCACGGCCCTCGGGCAGCGGCTCGTCCCAGCCTGCGGCCTCGGCCACGGTGTCGATCACCTTGAGTGCGCGCGCGTCGTGCGCCAGCAGCTCGCGGCGCAGCCGGTACGGGTCCTTGCCCGCGGCGCGCGCCACCTCGTCCACGAAGCATTCCATGAAATAACCGTTCTGCGTGGCGCCAACGGCGCGCCACGGCGCCATCGGGATCGGCTGGTCCACGCGCACCCAGTCGACGCGGAACGCGCCGGGCCGGTAGCGCGTGTCGCGCAACTGGCTGACGGACGAGCCGTCGAGCTCGCCTTCCTTCAATCCGCCCTGCCAGAAGCTCGAGGCCAGCGAGGGCCCGGCGGTCCGCAGCGAGAACGCAGTGACCTTGCCTTCGGCGTCGAACGCGGCGCGCATCCGCGCGACCTGCGCCGGACGGTACCAGCCCTGCTCGGTCTCGGTCTCGCGGGTCCAGAAGAACTTTACCGGCTGCTTCACGGCCATCGCGGTGCGCACCGCGGGGGGCACGCCGTCCGCGCCGAGGCGCCGGCCGAAGCCGCCGCCGAGCATCGTGGTATGGATGCGCACCTTTTCGGCCGGCAGCCCGGCCGTCTCCGCGGCGGTGTTGCGGAAGCGGTCCTGCGCCTGCGCCGGCGCCCACAGGTGCAGCACGCCGTGCTCGTCGAACTCGAGCGTGCAGGTCCAGGGCTCGATCGCCGCGTGACAGAGGTAGGGCGCCTCGTACACGGCCTCGAAGGTCCTGGCGGACGCCGCGAAGGCCGCCGGGACGTCGCCGTCGTTGCGGGCCTCGAGGGCGCGCGCGTCTGCGTCGAGCCCGGCGCGCATCTGTCGCGAGATCGCCGCCGAGTCGAGTGAATCGTGGTTCGTCGCCTTGAAGCGGATGACGAGCGCCTCGGCGCCGCGCATGGCGGACCAGCTGTCGCCTGCGATCACCGCGGCACCACCAGGGATCTCGACGACCTGCCTGACGCCTGGCACGGCCAGCGCCGCCTTGGTGTCGATCGAGTCCACCTGCGCCCCGAACACCGGGCTCAGGCGCGCGCAGGCATAGACCATGCCGGGCCGCACCACGTCGGAGGCGAATACCGGCTCGCCGCGGACCTTGGCAGGGATGTCCACGCGCGGCGCCGGCTTGCCGACGTAGCGGAATTCCTTCGGGTCGCGCCGCGGCGGGTCGTCGGGCGGTGCCATCCCGGCAGCCGCGCCGGCCAGCGAGGCGAACGACAGGCGCCGGCCACTGTCCGCGTGTACGACCTCACCGGCGTCGGTGCCGAGCGCGTCGCGCGGCACGCCGAGTTGCTTCGCGGCGGCGGCGAGCAGCATCTCGCGCGCCTGGGCGGCGGCCTTGTGCAAGGGCTCGTTCCAGAAGCGCACGCCCCACGACCCGCCGGACGACATGCTGCCGTTGCGCCGGAACGGGTCGGACGGTTCCGCGGTCACCACGCGTACCCGCTCGAGCGGGACGCCGAGCTCGTCGGCGATGATCACCGCGTGGCCCGTGTGAGTGCCCTGGCCCATCTCGCTCGTCGGGGAATGAAACGTCACCGTGCCATCCGCGTCGACGTCGAGGTAGGCGGTGAGCGAGCCGCCGGTCGCGGGTTCGCCGGAGCGCGCGCAGGCTGCGGGCAGGGGCAGGGAGACGGCCAGCACCAGGCCACCGGAACGGGCGAGGAATTGCCTGCGGTCCATCACGGCTGCGTCTCCTTGTCCTTCATCAGCTCGGCGGCGCGCTGCACCGCCGACTCGATGCGCAGGTAGGTGCCGCAACGGCACAGCACGTGGTCCATCGCCTCGCGGACCTCGTCACGGCTGGGGCGCGGGTTCCTCTCGAGCAGCGCGGTGCAGGCACCGCAGGCGGCGATGCCGCAGCCGTATTTCGTGCCGGGCAGGCCCAGCAGGTCGCGCAGCGCCCACAACAGCGGCATGGACGGGTCGGCGTCCACGGTCTGGGGATGTCCATTCACCTCGAACGTGATCGGCATGGCGGGCGGGCTCCTCCTGGACGAGTCTGGCGGCGGGGCGCCGGAAGTTCGCGGGCGCGACGCCCCGAAAGGTTACCGCAATCCGGCGCGGCCGAGATCCTTCGCCGCCACGCCTGGCCCGGCAGCCGGGGCGGAGATGGTCGGCGAGCGGGGAAGTGTGCGATAACGGCCCCGGTCCGGGTGGACCAGGGGGGGTCCCATGAGCCAGTCGACCGTCGTGGCGGGCGCGCTGCTGTGCGCGTTCGCCTGCTTCGCACCCGCCATGGCGCATGACAAGGTGCAGCCGCCTAAGCCCGTCGTCGGCGACCTCGGCGAGACGACGTTCCCCAATTCCGGCGCCGCCGCGGCGCAGCCGGACTTCATGCGCGGCCTGTTGCTGCTGCACAGCTTCGAGTTCGACGCAGCGCGCGCCGCGTTCCGCGCGGCGATCGCCAGGGACCCGGGCTTCGTGATGGCCTTCTGGGGCGAGGCGCTCAGCTACAACATGCCGATCTGGGGCGAGCAGGACCTGCTGGCTGCGCGCGCCGTGCTGGCGCGCCTGGCGCCGACGCGCGAAGAGCGACTGGCGAAGGCGCCGACCGAGCGTGAACGGTTGTACCTCGCCGCCGTCGAGGACCTCTACGGCGACGGCGACAAGGTGGACCGCGACGCCGCCTACAACGAGGCGCTGGGCGAGCTGTCGCGCAAGTACCCGGACGACCTCGACGCGCGCTCCTTCTACGCGCTGTCCTGGCTTGGGCTCACCGGCGCCGTGCGCGATACGGCCAATTACATGCGCGCCGCGGCCGAGGCCGAGGCGGTGTACGAGGTCAACAGGCGCCATCCCGGCGCGCTGCACTACCTCGTGCACGCCTACGACGACCCGGTGCACGCGCCGCTCGGCCTGCGTGCCGCGCGGCTCTACGGCAAGGTCGCGCCGGCGGCCTCGCACGCGCAGCACATGCCTTCGCACATCTTCTTCGCGCTCGGCATGTGGGACGACGCGATCGAAGCCAACGTCGCCTCGCTCGCGACCGCCCGCAGCCAGGGGCAGGGCGGCTATCACCCGCTCGAGTGGCTGGCCTACGCGTACCTGCAGAAGGGGCAGCAGCAGGAGGCGGTGAAGCTCGTCGCGATCGTCGAGCAGGACGTCGCCAAGGGCGCGAGCCAGGCCAACCGCTCGGCCCTGGCCTACCTGCGCGCGATGTGGATCGCCGAGACGGGCGGTGCGGCCGGCGTGGATGCGTGGCCCGACCTCAACGAGGCCGGCATCGCCTGGATCTACCCGTTCAGCGCCCAGGACTTCACGCGCGGCCTCGCTGCGGCCCGCCAGGGCCGGTTCGAGGAGGCGAAGCGATACGTGGAGCGGCTGCGGGAGCGTACCGAGCGCGCACGCAACCACGCCGTCGGCGTCGTCGCCAGCCGCTACGACACCGTCACGCCCGAGGAGATCGAGCAGGGCGGCCTGCTCGCGATCGCGCTCGAGGGCGCGATCCAGTGCGCGCAGGGAGAACAGGAGGCCGGCCTCGCCAGGGTCCGCGAGGCGATCGCGATCTCCGACACCCTGGCATTCGAGTACGGGCCGCCGTTCGCGGCCAAGCCGCTTGCCGAGCTGCTGGGCGACCTGCTGCTCGCGGCCGGCAAGCCCGACGAGGCTGCGGTCGCGTACGGGAATTCGCTGGCGGTGCACCCGAACCGCAAGCTGTCGATGGAGGGCCTCACCGCCGCCCGCGCCGCGTCCTGGGCCTGCCGCCACTGCGAGAAAGGTGCCGGTGTTACGGTTACGGCACCATGAAAGGCGGTGAAAGGTGCCGGTGTTACGGTTATGGCGCCGGGTCGCGGATTGCCTCCCCCGGCTCGGTACGCGTGCGGTACAGCGAGTACAGCACGCCCGCGGCGAGCAGGCCGAAGGTGACCGAGAGCGAGATCCACGCCGGCAGCTTGCCGACTATGTTCACGGCGAAGATCTTGGTGCCGATGAACACCAGCACGAGCGCCAGCGCGTACTTCAGGTAGCGGAAGCGGTGGATCATGGCCGCCAGCGCGAAGTACAGGGCGCGCAGGCCCAGGATCGCGAACACGTTGCTGGTGTAGACGATGAACGGGTCCTGGGTGATCGCGAAGATCGCGGGCACCGAGTCGACCGCAAAGATCACGTCCACGATCTCGATGACCACCAGCGCGAGGAAGAGCGGCGTGGACCACCACACGAGCGGCGCGTCCGCCGCCGTCGAGGGCGGGCCACCGCGCGACTCCGGCGCAGGCAGGCGGACCCAGAAGCGGGCACCGACCGGGCCGGGCGTGATGCGCAGGTGGCTCTGCAGGAAACGGACGATCGGGTTGCCGGCCAGGTCGAACTCGTGGTTGATGAACACGAGCATCTTGATGCCCGTCAGCACGAGCAACGCGCCGAACAGGTACAGGATCCATGAGAACTGGGTGATCAGCGCGGTGCCGACGCCGATCATGATCGCGCGCAGCACGATCACGCCCAGGATGCCCCAGAACAGGACGCGGTGCTGGTACTGCCGCGGCACGGCGAAGAAGGCGAACACCATCGCGATGACGAACACGTTGTCCATCGCCAGCGTCTTCTCGACCATGAAGCCGGTCAGGTACTCCATGCCGCTCTGCGACCCCAGGTACCACCAGACCCACGCGCCGAAGGCGAGGCCGAGGCCGATGTAGCCCGTGGACAGGAGCAGGCTCTCGCGCACGTCGATCTCGTGGTCATCGCGATGCATGACCCCGAGGTCGAAGGCGAGCAGGGCGCCGACGATGGCCAGGAAGGAAAGCCACATCCATGCGGGCTTGCCCAGGAAGTCGGCCGACAGCAATTCGAACAGGGGTTCCATGGAGCCTCCGTGTCAGACAGCCACTGCGCTGTTCCGACATGGCGGCTGGCCGTTGCGGCCAGACCGTCAGAGGGGCCCGGAACTGTGATACGCGAATTATAGATCTTATTACGAGCCTGTCAAGTCCACGGAAATCAATGATGCTGGTGTTACGGTTACGGCGCCGGGTGATGGCTGACCCGGGGACGGAAACGCCCGGCACCCCAGGCGCCGGGCGTCCCGTCCACCCACCGGACCGTCAGCGACGGCCCTGCCGGTCGTGCTTCTGCCGGTAGATGTGCCGGCTCTGCACGTCGGCCTGGTGCTGCAGCCGCGCGCGTTCCCGCGCGGTGAACTGCCCATCCGAACCGGCCCGATGTTCCATCGCACGCAGCCGCTGCTGGCCCTGCACCAGCTGGCCGGTCTCCTGGCGCGTCAAGGCGCCGCTTTGCCAGCCGTCGCGGATGCGGTCCTGCTGGCGCTCCTGGCGCTGGTCGAGCACCGGCGTTTCATCGGCCAGCGCGGGGCCGGCGAGCGCCAGCAGTGCGGCGGCGACAATGATCTTCCTGAACATATGAGACCTCCGGGTTCTCCGAATTCACTTCGTCGGGATGCCTGAAAGCGCGCTTGCATGACTGAACGCCGCAACCCTTCCACGGTTGACGACGGTGCCGGGTCGGCGTTCCGGGGTCATGGCCGAGGTCAGCCCAGCAGGCGCTGGATCGTCGCCTCGCGGAAGTCGAAGATGCGATCGAGCTGCCGCCGGACCAGCGGCAGCCCGATGCGTCCCAGCCGGCCGAGCGGCAAGGCGTAGTCCACGCGATCGACCATGCGCGTGCCATCACGCTCGGCACTGAACTCGTGCAAGTGGATCCACTGCGCATAGGGTCCGGCGAGCTGGCGGTCTACGAAGCGGACCGGGGGTTCCCAGTGGCTGATCTCGGTGCGCCAGCCGAAGGGCACGCCGTACAGCGCGAGGCGGAATTCGATCAGGGTGCCGCGCTGCATCTCGATCGGGGGCGGGGTCACGAACCGGAAGCGCAGCTCCGGTGGCGTGATCCGCTCGAGATTCACGATGTCGGAGAAGAACGCGAACACGTCGTCGACGGGACGCGGGATCCTGGTGCTGCGCGCGAGCCGATGCATGGGAGCGGGTGGTACCGGGTCGTGGAACCGCGGATTCTACAGGCAGCCCTGCATCCTTAAGACCGCTTGCGGCGCGCCACCGCGCAATTGGCACAACCTCCGACGGCGGGCCGCTGGCTCGGCGCACATACTGCGTCCGAGGACCGCGTACGGATCTGGACGCTGTCCAGGATCATCGGGTCAGGGCGAATCCCGGCACTCCGGGCCCGGCGCCTCCCTCCACGGACCACAAGGAGGATCGCCATGAGAAAGCTGTTGTTTGCCCTGGCCGTGGTCACCACGATCGCTGCGCCGTCAGCGCTCGCACAGGTCGCCATCGACCCGGCCGTCGCGGACGGCCTCGCGTTCATGCGCGAGGAGGAAAAGCTCGCGCACGATGTCTACGCACTCTTTGGCCTGATGTACGTGGACCAGCATCCGGGCTCGAACGTCTTCGCCCGCATCGCGGCGTCGGAGCAGCGGCATACCGACGCGGTGCTGGATCTCCTCGTGTCCTACGGGCTGCCCGATCCGGCCTACGCGGAGCCGGGGGTGTTCCGGGATCCGGAGCTGCAGGCACTGTACGACACGCTCGTCGCCGTCGGCAGCGAAGGGCTGACGCAGGCGCTCGGCGTCGGCGTCGTCATCGAGCAGAAGGACATGGAGGACATCGTCGAGGCGATCGAACTCAGCCTCGGCTACGAAGACATCGTCCACGTCTACTCGAACCTGCTCGCCGCCTCCGAGAATCACCTCGCAGCATTCCTGAAGGTGCTGGATGACGGCGAGGTCGAGTCCGCACTGGCGGGCGGCGGCAAGGTGAAGTGAAGCGCGGCGTGGCGTCGGGCAGCGACGTGCCCGGCCCGCGTCACCAGCGCAGGTCGTCGGGGACGACGAAGTCCTTGTACGGGTCGTTCTCGTCGACCGCGGCCGGCGCATCGCTGTAGGAAATCACCACGGCCGGCTCGCGCTCGCGGATGCGGTCAGCCACTTCGGCAGGCACCAGCGCGGAGCGGCCTTCGTGCCGCACGATCGCCAGCTCGCCGCGCGAAAGGCGCGCGCGCAGGTCGGCGTTGAGCGCGATGCGGCGGATCTTCTTCCCGGCCACGAAGTTGAAGTAATCGAACTGCTCGCCCTCGAGGGGCGGCAGGCGGTGCTGGTCGATCAGCTGCCGGATGGCGGCGTGCCGCGCCTTCGCGTCGGCCTTGGCCGCGCGCTCGCGGTTGAGTTCGCGATCCCGCGCGACCTTGGCGGCCTGCGCCCTGGCCGCGGCCTCGCGCTGCTCGTCCGTCTGGACCGGTTTCTGGCCCTTCGCCTGCCGGTATTGCTGGCGGTGCTGCTGCTGCTCGACCTGCGTCGCCTTCTTCTTCGAGACGAGGCCGGCCTTCAGCAGCTGGTCGCGCAGGGAATCGCTCATTGCAGTGGGCTCATGAAGCATTCGGGAGTCCGGACGGTAGTCTAGCGAGGTTCGCCCCCGACTCGGGCCAATGCCCGATGCTGCCGTGCGGCATGGTGTCGCTATGTCACGGGGTACCGGGTCAGCCGAGCAGGCTGAAGGCAGGGTGTCTCGCCGCGCGGCGATCGAACGTGACGGTCCGGGGGCAGCCGGCCCGCGTGCCGAGGCGGACGATCAGCGCGTCGCTGAAGTCGACCGTGGAGGATGGTTCCCGGAAATCCAGGAGAGCCAGCCAGGCGGCTTCGGCCTCCTGCACGCGAATGACGGGCGCGCCCAGCAGGCCCTCGACGACCCGTGCGAGCGTCGGCTTGTCCGTGCGATAGGCGGCAGCGAGCACCCAGACGACCTCGGCGAGCGCGACGAGCGACAGGTAGCCGGGGTTCTCCGCCGTCAGTTCGTGTTCCAGCAAGCGTGTCGCGGCGGCCGACTGGGCGCGGTCATCCTGGACCACGTAGCGGACGATCACGTTGGTGTCGAGGCCGATCAACTCTTTCGCCCCATGCGGGCGATGACGCGGTTCATCTCCCTGATGCTGACCGGGTTGCGCGGTCGAGGCACGATGCCCTTGATGTCAGTGAGGTCGCCCTTCAGTGGCAACACCAGGAACCCATCTGGTGTCTCCACGAATTCAACCCGGTCGCCGGCCTGCAGGCCGAGCCGGCTGCGGACGGACTTGGGAAGCGTGATCTGGCCCTTGCTGGTCATCGTCGCGGTCGTCATGGGTGGGGCGCCTTACCTGATGTAAGGAATCCTACGCCCGCGTGACTGGAGTGGCAAAGCCATCGGCCGGAGGCGGCTTCCGGCTCGCAACCAGCGTTGCACGGGGCGCAGCACCGATGTCACGTAAAAAGTGGCGTGAAATACGGGAAAGTGGGCCACGGGCGCCGGGGCACGGATCTGCGGAACCTGCAGGCTCCAGGGCCGTCCTGCGGGCGGGGCCGGAGAAACCCGCCGGCCAAGCTAGATGGCGTACTTCCACACCGCCACGAAGTGACAGGCGGTGCCGGAGACCACGAACAAGTGCCACACCAGGTGGCCGAAGCGCAGCGAGTTCCTCGCGTAGAAGTACACGCCGGCCGTGTACGCGATGCCGCCCGCCAGCAGCCATGCGAGACCGGCGAGCGGCAGGCTCTCCCACAGCGGCTTCGCCGCGATCACGATCAGCCAGCCCATGCCGAGGTACACCGCGGTCGAGATGCCGTGCCAGCGGATGCCGGCGAAGACCTTGACCAGCACGCCAAACGCGGCGAGCCCCCACACCAGCCCGAACAGCGTCCAGCGCCAGCCGCCCTGCAGTACACCGAGCGTGAACGGTGTGTAGGTGCCGGCGATCAGCAGGTAGATGGCGGCGTGGTCGAGCACGTGGAAGGCGTGCTTGGCGCGGCCCGGCGGCAGCGCGTGGTAGATCGTCGAGGAGAGGTACATCAACGCCATCGCCGCGGCGAAGACACTGACCGCGATGACGTCCGACAGCGTCCCGCGCTGCACCGCCGCCGCAATGAGGAGGGGCGCCCCGGCAAGGGCCAGCACGAACCCCAGCCCGTGACTGACGCTGTTGGCGACTTCCTCGGCGAGGGTCTGCGGACGGTGATTTGACGCGGGGGAGTTCACAGGTCCTTGATTCGATGGCGCGCAATGGGTCCAGTTTGCGCCCGCGCTGCATCGGGCTCAACCGGGGCGGCCCACCAGGCGCCGATTAGGGAGCGCTGACCAGTCCGGCCTGCCATGCTGATACGTTGCTCGTCCGCAAGAAGGTTTCAGATGGCTCCCGTCCACCGCCGGCACCTGGCCGACCTCCAGGGCGCATCGCGCCTCGCCGTCGATGCGACGCTCGGCATCACGGGCCTGGTCGAGACGATGCACCACACGATCCAGCTTCGGCCGGGCCCGGTCGGCCGTGCCCCGGGTGCGGGGCGGACCCGCGGCATCACCGGCTTCGTGTATCGCTGCGTGCGCGGGACCACCAAGGTCGTCGGCACGGGTCTCGACCTGGCCCTGGCGCCGATCGCCTCGTTGCTGCCGGAGGGCGGGACGTCGCCCGAGCGCGACGCGGCGGTTGCCATCCTCAACGGCGTGTACGGCGACTATCTCGCCCGGACTCGCAATCCGCTGGCGATCGAGATGAGCCTGCGGCATCGCGACCGGCCTCTCGATCCCGCGGTGCTGCACGAGGACCTGCGCCGGCACGGCAGGGGTGCGCGGGTGCTCCTGATGGTGCACGGGCTGTGCCTCAATGAGCGTCACTGGCGGCGGGAGGGCCACGACCACGGCGCCGCTCTGGCCGACGAGCTCGGCTTCGTACCGGTGTACGTCCGCTACAACACCGGGTTGCCGGTGGCCGAGAACGGCCGCGCGCTGGCCGCATTGCTCGAGCGATTGTTCGCGGACTGGCCGGGCGAGGCGCCGGAGCTCGCGATCATCGGCCACAGCATGGGCGGACTGGTGACCCGCAGCGCGTGTCACCACGCGCACAAGGCGCGTCACGCCTGGTTGGGACAACTGCGCCAGGGCGTGTTCCTCGGCACGCCGCACCACGGCGCGCCGCTCGAGCGCGCCGGTCACTGGCTCGATCGCGCCATGGACCTGAGCCCTTACGTCGCCCCGTTCACGCGACTCGGCAAGGCGCGCAGCGCCGGGATCACCGACCTGCGTCACGGCGCCGTAACCCGCAAGCCCCGCGAGTTCGTGCCGCTGCCCGAGCGGGTACGCTTCCACGCCGCGGCCGCCACCGTGTGCGCCCGGCGCGGCGCCCTGGCCGACCGCCTGCTCGGTGACGGGCTGGTGCCGCTCGACAGCGCGCTCGGGCGCCACGAGGATCCATCCCGCCGGCTCGTGATCCCGCCAGGCCGGCAGTGGGTCGGCTATGGCCTCGGGCACCTCGACCTGCTCAGCCATCCCGACGTGTACGCGCGGCTGCGCGAGTGGCTCGCGCCCGGCTAGCGCTTCGGATACCCCACCGTCTGCGACAGCAGGACCTGCTGGTCGTGGTCGAGCCCGAGCGCGTCGGCGATGGCCGATCGGTCGATCCACGCGCGGATCACCGTGGCCAGGCCGCTGCTGGCGGCGAACAGGTAGACGTTCTCGGCGATCGCGCCGGCCGCCGCCGAGGCATAGCTCTCGCGCTGCGCGGCCGGGACCAGCTTCATGCGGCGGTGGTCGGCCACGTACACGAGGTCGAGCGGCGCCTCGTCCACGAAGTCCTGGTAGCCGGTGACGCGCCGGAGGTCGCTGGCAGCGACCAGCTGGAGCGAGTGGGCCCTGGCGTCGTAGCGATACGCGCCCGAAGGCAGCGCCACGTACACGTCGATCTCCTGCGCGTTGAGCGCCGACGGCGCCGTGCGCCCGCCATCGTCGGCGCGGTTCACGCCGAAGGCGGCCCACAGGAGCCCGGACAGCAGGGGCAGCGGCAGCGCGTCGGTCGCGAACTCGCGCGACGAATGGCGCCGTGCCAGCGCCTCCATCAGCGGCATGCCGCCGTGCTTCTCGGGTGTCGGCAGCTCGATGGCTGGCGGCGCGTCGCCCTGCGGCGGCCGCGGGCGCAGCCGTCCCATGGCGCCGAGGGCCAGCTTGGTGATTGCGGTCATCGCGACAATCCTGGTTGGAGCGAGGGAATCCGTCCTCGCTCGAAACAGGGTGCTACCCGCGGTGCAGGGCCGCAATAGCGCCCTTCGAACGCAATGTCCTGCCAGCGAACCCGGGCACGGCGCCTGCGCGCGGCGTCCTGCAGGCCGGTTGCCGCGGCGCAGGTGCAGGTCGGCATGGCGCTTCTCCCATCTGGCCGTCGCCAGGCGGGGCAACGAAACACAACCGGTGCCGGATCCCGCTGGACGGACTAACATGAGCCCCGCCCGCAAACGGAGCCGATCCCGCATGCTGACCGTTCACCACCTCGAGACCTCCCGCTCGCAGCGCATCCTGTGGCTGCTCGAGGAGCTCGGCGTCCCGTACAAGCTGAAGATGTACCGGCGCGACAAGTCCACCCGGCTGGCGCCGCCGGAGCTCAAGAAGGTCCACCCGCTGGGCAAGTCGCCGGTCATCACCGACGACGGCGAGGTATTCGCGGAGTCCGGGGCCATCATCGAGTACCTGGTGGAGAAGTACGGCTCCTCCGGCAAGGGCGAGCTCGCGCAGCTTCAGCCGCCGCCCGGCACGCCCGAGGCGCGGCAGTGCCGCTTCTGGATGCACTACGCCGAAGGCTCGCTGATGAACTGGCTGGTGATGAAACTGGTATTCGTGACCCTGCCGACGCAACCGATGCCGTTCTTCGTGAGGCCGGTCGTAAAGGTGCTGTGCAGCAAGGTCCAGCAGCAGCTCATCGATCCCAACCTGGAGACGGCTGCGGCGTTCATCGAGGAACACCTGGGCCGGCACCGCTGGTTCCTCGGCGACGAGCTCAGCATGGCCGACTTCCAGATGAGCTTTCCGGTGGAGGCGCTATTGTCGCGGTCGGCGGACGCCGCGGACTATCCGCACCTGGCCGCCTACCGCGACCAGATGCGCGCCCGGCCTGCCTACCAGCGCGCCGAGAAGAAGGGCGGGCCGGTCCTGATGGCGAGCTGATGCGCATGTTCCCGTGGCGCGCGGTCGTGCTGATGTTGCCTGCCGCGATGCTGGCGTTCGCGAATGGCCCCGCAGCGGCCCAGGGCAACCCGGTCGATGCCTACGTCATGCGGCTGACGCCCGAGGACACGGTGCAGGTGGTCGCGCTGCTGTCGGATTGCGGCGGCATCTACGCGGCCTTCGGCGACGTGGCGGCGGTGCAGGCGCCCGACCTGGCGGACGACTATCGCGACATGCAGAACGGCGCCATGGTCGCGGCGGCGTACCTGCTCTACCGCGAACACCGCCTCCGGACGGGGACGACCAGGCCCTTCCTGGACTTCGTGCCGCCGGTGAAGTCCCGCGCGGAAGCGCGCGCGGCACAGGTCAAGGCCTCGTTCGCGGCGAATGACCTGGAGGGACCCAAGAAGCAACTGGGCGAGTGCGCGAAGCTCGAGGACATTCAGTCGATGGTCGTGCGCAGCTGGCGCGAGGAGATGCGCCCGGAGTGATCCCGGTGATGCGGGCGACGGGTCGGGGGTTACAGTCCCAGCCCCAGCGCCTTCATCAGGATCGCGTCCGCCCAGCGATCCGGCAGGCGCGAGATCAGCTTCTGGACGCCGGCGTCGCGGCCCATGCGGTAGCGCGTGCGCGGCCTCGCGGCGGTGAACGCGTGCACCACCGCGCGTGCCACGACGTCGGCCGGCGACGCGCGTCGCTCGGACATCGCCGCGGCCTTGCGCAGCGCCTGGATCAGCGGCCCGTAGTGCTCGATCACCGGCGGCGGCCAGCTGCG
>JAGTSG010000065.1 GCA_018261655.1 Pseudomonadota bacterium
TTCGTCGGGCTTGGAACGATGGGCCAGCCCATGGCCCGTCGGCTCGCGCGCGCGGGCCACGAAGTGCTGGGCTGGAACCGTACCCGCGCGCGGATGGAGCCGCTCGCCGCCGACCTCGTCGTCGCCGTGGCCTCCCCCGCCGAGGCCTGCCAGGCGGAGTTGCTCATCACCATGGTCAGCGACGACGCCGCGCTCGAGTCCATCATCTTCGACGGCGCGAGGCTCGTGTCCGCCGGGGTGCCGGGACTGATCCACGTCTGCATGGCGACCATCGGCGACCGCCTGGCCACCCGGCTCGCTGCGGCCCACGCAGAGCTGGGCCAGGCCTACTTCTCTGCCCCCGTGTTCGGCGCGCCCGAGGCGGCGCAATCCGGACGTCTCGTCATTCCCGTCGCCGGGCCGTCGGCGACTTACGACAGGATCCGGCCGGTGCTCGCAACGCTCGGGCGCCCGGACTACCTGGGCGAGAATCCCGCCTCCGCCAACATCCTCAAGGCCGCCGGCAGCTTCCTCATGGCCTCGGTCGTGGAAAGCCTGCGCGATGCGACGGCACTGGTACACGCCGCCGGCGTCGATCCGCGCGAGTTCACCGGGATCGTCACCCAGGCGCTGTTCCCGACGCCGGTGTACCAGTACATCGGCGGCATGCTGGCCAACCGCGAGGCGCTGCAGGGCGCGCGCGTCCCGAACCCTTTCCTGAAGGCGGCCGAGCAGTGTGCGGACGCCGCGGGACGCCTCGGCGTGCCGGTGCCCACGATCGAGCACATCCGCCAGCGCAAGTGAGGGCTGCGCCGTACCGACCCGTCCCCTGTCCTGGGGCCAGGTCGGTACCGGGTACCTCCCGAGTCACGCCAGGTTCAACCCCGTCGGGCAGGCCACGCCGGTCCCGCCCGGTCCGCAGTAGCCGCCCGGATTCTTCGCCAGGTACTGCTGGTGATAGTCCTCGGCAAAGTAGTACGGCGGCGCGGGCAGGATCTCGGTCGTGATGGTCCCTCGACCCGCCGCCGACAACGCTCGCTGGTAGGCCTCGCGCGACGCTTCCGCGGCGCACCGCTGCGCCTCGTCATGCCAGTAGATCCCTGACCGGTACTGCGTGCCCACGTCGTTGCCCTGGCGCATGCCCTGGGTCGGGTCGTGCGCCTCCCAGAAGACCCGCAGCAGGTCGCCGTAAGGGACGACCGCGGGGTCGAAGACGACCTGCACGACCTCGGCGTGTCCCGTCAGCCCGGAACACACCTCTTCGTAGGTCGGGTTCGGCGTCGTCCCGGCGGCGTAGCCCACCGAGGTCGAGTACACGCCTCGCTGCTGCCAGAAACGGCGCTCGGCGCCCCAGAAGCAGCCGAGCGCGAACGTCGCGCGCTGCATGCCGTCCGGGTACGGGGGCAGCATCCGGCGTCCGTTGACGAAGTGCCGCTCGGGCACCCTGATGGTTTCCGTCCGGCCCGGCAATGCTTCGGCCGCCGTCGGCATGCGGGTACTGCGCAGGGTCATGCCCATCGTTCCTCCTCCCGGTTCGCGTCCATCGTAGGAGACCGGGAACGCGAAGGCCATATTCCAGGGGTGCTTGCCGGCTCCGCGCCGTAAGGTATGCTCGAAACCACCCTCCGGCACCGTCCCTGAAGTCATGATCTCAGCCATCGAATCGGTCACCGTCGGCGTCCGTGACATCGACGCCGCGCTGGCCGTCTTCCGGGACCGCATGCAGTACACCGTAGAGCTGGACGTGCGGGCCTCGGTCAGCCTGCTCTCGGTCTGGAGGCTGCCGGTCCACGAGGACGTGCGGCTGGTGACCCTCTCGGCGGACGGCCACGGTGCCGGCCGGATCCGGCTCGCCCGGTACCCCGATGCGGGGAGCACCGCAACCCGGCTGGACCAAGGCCCGGACGCCGTGGACAGGCCGACCGACGCGGGTCCCAAGGCCCTCGACATCTACACGGGCGCGCCGATCGCCGAGGCCGTCCAGCTGCTGGCGGCGGCCGGCTGCCCCGCCAGGGGGCGTCCCGAACGGTTTCAGATCGGCAGCAACGACACCGAGGAGGTCATCGTCACCGGCCCGGACGGTGTCCCGCTGCTGCTGATGGTCGGTCACGGCCACGTGGCCGGCACGCGCCGCTTTGCGCCGGCCGCCGGCCGCTTCAGCGAGGTGGCCACGCTGTCCGTCGTCACCGCCGACCTCGATGCCTCGCGCCGCTTCTACGAGGAGGCTCTCGGCTACGTGCACGAGTCCACTGACGTCGAGTTGCGCGGCGAGCATCGCGACGCAGCCTGCAGGCTCTTCGGCGTGCCGGAAGGCACCCGCGTCCACGTCGCGCTCTACCGCGAACGGCGCCAGCCCTCCGGCAAGGTCGTCCTGGTCCACTTCTACGACCGCACCACGGGGCCGCTCGCCCACCCGATGCGGCCGGGTCAACTGGGCATTTCGCTGATTTCCTGCCGCTGCGCCAATCTCGACACCCTCTCCGGCCGCTTCGGCAGGGCCGGCGGGCAGGTCGAATCGGTGATCCAGCACGCCGCCGTGGACCAGGGCACGCCCTGCCGCGTCATGCTGGTCCGTGGCCCCAACGGTGAGCTGTTCGAGTTCACCGAGCGCTAGCCCCTGCGGCGCCCGGCCGGTCGCGTCCTGCCGACGGGGCCCGGGAATCTCAGAAACCGAAGGCGATGGCGGCCGTCAGCTCTGCCTGGAACAGCGTCGAGCCGCTCGCGACGATGCGGCAGGCGCCCTCGCCGTAGATGCTGCTGCAGAAGATGGAGCTCTCCGCGTCCACCACCGTGAGATAGCCGCGCGCCTCGAACCGGAGGGCGACGCGCTTCGACACCGGCACGGCGAGACCGAGCGCGAGCGACCCGGAAAACTCCACCGAGTCATCGAATCCATCGCCCGGCGACAGCCGCGTGGCACCGAGGCCCCCGGCCAGGTAGCTCTGCACCCGGCCCTCGTCATTGATCGGCACGGTGCCACCGAAGTGGAGGTACTCGACGTCGAGGTCCAGCGTCCCGTCCGGGGAGCGGATCTCCGAGCCCTGCCGCGAGTACCACAGCTGCCACCAGCGGTCCTCCGCGCCGTAGCGGAACTCCAGCGCGACCCCGAAGCTCGCCGCTTCCTCGATGTCGCGGCTGTCGCCGGTCTCAGCGTCCTCGAGGCTGCCGCCCATCCGGAAGCCGCCGAAGGGCGCCACCTGGAAGTTCGTCCTGTCCGCCGCCTGCGCAAGCGGTGACAGCAGGAGCGAGGTGGCCAGCAGCAGCAGGGTGGGTCGAATCATGGTTCGCGACTCCAGGCATGGCGCAATGCGCGCGAGGAGCATTATCCACCATCCGCAGGGAAGGCACCCCGGCCGGACCTGCTGCCACTAGAATTCCGGGATGGCCGTCTCATCGAGCACGCCCCGCATCCGGCTGACCCAGGTCCTCTATGTCGCGGTGCTGCTGGCCGTGGCCCTGACCCGCGGACGCGCCTTCGAGGGAGCCTCCGGGCTGGCCGTGCAGGCCGCGGGATTCGCGCTTCTCGTGGCCGGCACCCTGTGGCGCATGTGGTCGTCGCTCTACATCGCCGGCCGCAAGGACGTGCAACTCGTGGACGCCGGCCCCTACGCCCGGTGCCGGCACCCGCTCTACTTCGGTTCGCTGGTTGCGGCGCTCGGCCTCGGACTCGGCACGCGCAGCCTCGTGCTCGCGATCGCGGTGCCGCTGGCCGTGGCCTTGCTGACCGGGCTCGCGATACGCGCTGAGGAACGGGTGCTGGCCAAACGCCATGGCGCGGCCTGGGAGCACTATCGGTCGCACGTGCCTGCGCTGTGGCCGCGCAGGGGCAAGATACCGGTGGCGGCCCGTCGCGAGGTCGACGTCCCCGTCTACTTCAAGGCCTTCCTCGACGCGGCCACCGTGTTCGGACTGTGGCTGCTCGTCGTCGGGCTCGACGCGCTGCGCTCGCTCGGGCTGTGGCCAGCGCCGTTCATCCTGCCATGACCCCGGGCGGCGCGCCTTGAACGACGAGCCTCGCCGCCTGAAGCGCGACCTGTTCGGGAGCGTCAGCCTCGGCGACGGACCCGGCGGGCACTTCGTCCTGCGCGACACCACGAGCGCCCGGCCGTGGCTCGCGTGGCTCGCCCGCCGGCTCGCGCGACGGGAGGCCCGGGCGCTTCAGAAGCTGGCCGGGCTGGACGGCACGCCGCGCCTGCTGGCCTTCGACGGGACCCGGCTCTGTCGCGAGTGGATTGCGGGCGAGCCGATGCAGCGCTCGCGCCCCGTGCACGCGGCTTACTACCGCGAGGCGCTCACGCTCCTCAGGCGCCTGCACCGCGCCGGGGTGACCCATAACGACCTGGCGAAGGAGACCAACTGGCTGGTCACGGCCGGGGGCCGGCCTGCCCTCGTCGACTTCCAGCTGTCGGTCGTGCATCGCAGGCGGGGCCGCCTGTTCCGCTCGCTGGCGCGCGAGGACCTGCGGCACCTGCTCAAGCACAAGCGCACCTACCGGCCCGAGGCGCTGACCAGCCGGCAGAGGCGCATCCTCGCCAACCCCTCCGCCTGGTCGCGCGCGTGGATGGCGACCGGCAAGAAGCTGTACCTCGTCGTCACGCGGCGCTGGTTCGGCTGGGCCGACCGCGAGGGCGCGGGGGATCGCCAGCTGCCGTGACCGTGCGGGTTGGGCAGGACGGTCGCGATCCGGTATCGTCTCGCAGCGCAGGAGGATCCACCCCGATGAACGGCACGCACATCTGCCACGAACACAACCTGTCCCGCCGCCGCCCGGACCAGCGCTCCTTCGGCGTCCGTGTCGGCCTGCGACCCGCGGACCCGTTCGTGAAGCTGGTCGGTCATGACTGGCACAAGGAGCACTGGTACGCGACCGAGCGGGAGCGGGACGAGGCGTTCGCGGAGATGAGCGGACGTCACGCGTTTTCCCGCATCGGCGACGAGCCGGCTCTGGTGTTCGAACGGGTCGAGCGGTCCTAGCCGGCGCGGCGCGCCGTCCGTCAGCGAAACCGCCCCAGCAGCAGGTAGAGGGAGTTTCCCCCGCCCTCGTCGAACCCGATCGCGAAGTAGACCGGACCGAGCGGCGTATCCAGCCCGACGAAACCCGCCCCGTTGACCCGCGCGCTGTCGAAGCTCATGTCGCCGCGGTTGTCCCAGACGTTGCCGAGCTCCAGCGACACGCCCGCGTAGGTGGGCACGTTCAGGAACCCGTCCCCGCCGCGCCCGATGCGCCGGTAGTAGATGCCGCGCGCGATCGCGAAGTGCGGCCCGGCGACCGAGTCGGCCACGATGCCCGACAGGTTGAACAGGCCGCCGAGCGTGAAGAAGTCCTGGACGGCATCCACGGGCGCCGACACGTTGGTGCCGCCGGTGACCCACGCGACGTAGGTGTTCCGTCCGTGCGACCGGGCGAAGAGCCAGTCCAGCGTCAGCCGGTCCGACTCGTAATCGGCGCCCAGCGACTTGCGACCGCCGCGCCAGTCGAGCGTGAACGTCTCGCCGTGACGCGGAAAGTAGACGCTGTCCAGCCGGTCGAGCCCGAACCGGGCCGACACCTCGCCGCGCTCGAAGTCGACGCGCGCAGGCAGGCCGGCGGACGGATCGCCCACCCGCAGCTCGTTGCTGCCGCTCGCCCGCAGCAGGCCGACGCGTACCTCACCCCAGTTGCCCAGTTCGCGGCCGACGTCGAGGGCGCCCTCCGCCGTGCGGATCCGGTACTCGGCCAGGCGGGCACCGTCGGAAATGACGTCGAAGCTGCGCCGGTCGACGCGCACGCGCGGCGCCAGGAACCATGGCGAGGCGGCGGCCAGCGGCTGGTAGAGTTCGGTGAACACGGTCGGCTCCTCGCCCACCTGCAGGTCCACCTGGAACTCGGCGCCGAGGCGGTTGACCTCCGTGAACAGGAAGCGCGCCCCGGCATTGAAGCTGTTGCCGCCCTCGAAGTCGTCCTGCAACTCGAGCCCGAAGCGGACGTAGTTGGGACCCCAGCTCTTGCGCTGGGCGGACACCCTGATGCCCGTCAGCGTGTCCTCCCGGGCGAGCCGGTAGTCGACGGTCTCGAGGGTGCCGTCGCCATAGAGGGCGCGCACACCCCGTTGCGCGTCCTGCGGGTCGAGCGGCCGGCCGACGAGCGGCCCCAGCGCCGCCTCGATCCGTGCTGCATAGCGTTCCGAGCCGGCCTCGGGGCGGACGAATTCCACGTCGGGCAGCGGCCGCGTCCGGACTTCGCGCCGGGCAAGAAAAGCCTGCCACGCCCCGTCCGGAGCGGCGAGCACCGCGAGCCGGTCCGCCGCGCGCGCCGCCGCCTCCTCGCCCTTGCGCAGGTATTGCCCGACCCGGGTGAAGTCCACGGACGACAGCGTTCCGAGGTCGGGCTCGACCAGGATGTCGGCGGCACCGAGCAGCGCGCGCTGCCGGTCCGTCTCGCGCTGCAGGACCACCGCGATCATCTGGTTCGACATCGCGATCGCCGAGTCGAGTTCCTCGCGGGCCTGCGGGCGGAAGCCGACATCCACGGCGATGACCACGTCCACGCCCATCGAGCGCGCGACGTCCACCGGCAGGTTGTTCACGAGGCCGCCGTCGACGAGCAACCTGCCGCCGAGTTCCACCGGCGCGAAGACGCCCGGCGCCGACATGCTGGCCCGCATGGCCTCGGTGAGGTCGCCGCGCGACAGCACGACGAGTTCGCCCGTCTCGATGTCGGTGGCGATGGCGCGGAACGGGACGGGCAGGTCGTCGAAGTCGGCCACCATGGCCACGGGCAGCGTCTGCCGTCGCAGCACCTGGGTCAGCTTCTGGCCCTGGATCAGGCCGCGTGGCAGCCGGAAGCCCTCGCGGTCGAACCCGACCGGCAGGCGTACGAGGAACTGGCGCTCTTCCTGCTTGCGGCGGTAGTCGAGGTCACGACGCGGCGAGCGGTCCTGGAACGACGAGCGCCAGTCGAGCGTCCGGACGAGCATCTCGATCTCGCCGGCCGACATGCCCGAGGCGTACAGCCCGCCGACCACGGCGCCCATGCTCGTGCCCGCGATCGCATCCACCGGAACGTGGTGCCGCTCCAGCGCCTTCAGGACGGCGACG
Source organism: Pseudomonadota bacterium (assembly GCA_018261655.1). GTDB lineage: Bacteria > Pseudomonadota > Gammaproteobacteria > Steroidobacterales > Steroidobacteraceae > SG8-30. The sequence goes on from JAGTSG010000065.1 coordinate 7,057, forward strand.
TGCGCGAGACCTCGCGCGCCGCCGCCCGACAGCACCAGTCCGATCCGCGGGCGGTCCGCGGACGAAGGCGGGTCGACCGCAGGCTCTTCCGTTCGCGCCGCCCCGGGCAGCAGCAGCATGCCGGACAACAGGGAGGCCAGGAAGCGGTGCGGGACTCTCATTGCATGGGCGCGTCGTGTGACGATGATCGTATCATGCGGCCTGCGGGACGCCGGCCGTCTGGCCCGAGCGGGCGGCCTCGCCGATAATCGCGGCGCCACGACACGGGCCGTATCCGGCGATGCGCCGGGGAACCCCGATCGCCACCCGATGAAGACACTGGTCCCACTCGTCCTGTTCCCGGTCACCGCCCTCGCCGCCGATCCCGGGCCGCTGCTGGGCGAGGTGACGGTGACGGCCACGCGCCGGGAGGAGTCGATGCTGACGTTCGCCGGCAGCGTGACGCGGTTCGACGCCGTGGACATCGCCGCTGTCGGGGCGACCCATCATTCCGAGTTGATGAACCGCGCGCCCGGCGCGTTCATCCAGCGTGGCAGCGGCCAGGAATCGCTTACCGCGCTGCGCTCGCCCGTCCTGACCGGCCCCGGGTCCTGCGGCGCATTCCTGTTCCTCGAGGACGGGCTCCCGCTCCGGCCCGTGGGCTTCTGCAACGTCAACGAGCTGTTCGAGGTCAATAGCGAACAGGCGGCGGCGGTTGAGGTGCTGCGTGGGCCGGGCAGCGCGCTGTATGGCTCGAACGCGGTCCACGGGATCGTCAACATCCTGAATCCGACGGCCGCGGACCTGCCGTCCATCGGGCTGTCCCTCGAGGCCGGCGCCGACGGGTACCTGCGCGGGAAACTCGCGACGTCGGGCGACCTGGGCCACGGACAGGCTGGCCTCGCGATGCACGCCACGCACGACGGCGGCTGGCGCGACGCGTCCGGTTTCGACGAACAGAAGCTGTCGGCGAGCCTCGCTCGCGGGGCGGCCGCCGGGACGCTAACGCTGCGGCTCAATGCCACGAACCTGGACCAGCAGACGGCGGGGTTCATCGTCGGCGAGGACGCCTACAAGGACGACGCTCTCGCGCGCAGCAACCCGAGCCCCGGCGCGTTCCGGAAGGCGCACAGCCTGCGCGCCAGCGCGGCCTGGGAGCGCTCGCTGGATGATGGCGGCCAGGTGGACCTGCGGGCCGTCGTGCGCACGTCGCGCATGGAGTTCCTGCAGCACTTCCTGCTGGGCCAGCCGCTCGAGCGCAACGGCCAGGAGAGCCTGGGGCTGCTGGCATCGAGGTCGCTGCTGCTTGGCACCGGCACCCGGATGACGCTTGGCCTGGACGCGGAAGTCGCGTCCGGGACGCTGCTGCAGGAACAGGACGGCCCGACCACCGGCGGGCCGCCCGGCGCCAACGCGATCCGCCCGGCGGGCCGGCACTACGACTATGTCGTGGACTCGCGACTGCTCGCACCCTACGCCCAGCTCGAGTGGACCGCGAGCGAGCGGTTGTCGGTGACGGCCGGCCTGCGGTACGAGTGGCTGCGCTATGACTACGACAACCGCATGCTGGATGGCAACACGGACGAGGCTGGCATGCCCTGTCCTGGCGCCGGTTGCCTGTACACGCGCCCGGCGGACCGGCGCGACGAGTTCGGCAACTTCGGCCCGCGCCTCGGCCTCAACTGGACCGTCGCCGAAGGCACCGCGCTCTGGGTGGCCGCCTCGCGGGGCTTTCGCCCGCCCGAGGCGACCGAGCTCTATCGCCTGCAGCGGGGCCAGCAGGTTGCCGACCTCGACTCCGAGCACATCGACAGCGTCGAGGCGGGACTGCGGCACCTCTCCGAGACGTTGACGCTCGAGCTGGCCGCGTATTCGATGCGCAAGCGGGACATGATCCTGCGTGACGCGCTCGGGTTCAATGTCGGTGGCGGACGGACCCGCCATCGGGGAATCGAGTACGGCCTCGAGTGGAAGCCCACGCGGGGCTGGCGACTCGGTGCGTCGGGGACCTGGGCGCTGCACACCTACGACTTCAACGGCGGCCTCGAGCAGGGTGAGCAGGTGACCCGTGGCGACGACGTGGACACGGCCCCGCGACAGCTGCACTCGATCCGTGCCGCGTACGAAGGCCGCGGGCTGGACGCCGGGCTCGAGTGGATCATCGTCGGGTCGTACTGGGCCGATGCGGCCAACACGGCACGCTATCCGGGACACGACCTGCTGAACCTGCGCGTCGGCCTCGCGTTATCCGGACGGACCCGGCTCTCGCTGCGCGTCACGAATCTCGCCGACAGCGACTATGCCGACCGGGCAGACTATGTCTTCGGCGAATTCCGCTACTTTCCCGGCCGCGGCCGGGCAGCATTCGTCGAAGTCGGCTGGCGGCACGACTGAACCGCCGCACCAGCGGAAACTGGCAACGGAAGGACATCATGCATACGACCGCCTATCTCGCCACCGCCCTGATCGGCATAGCCCTCGCACTGCAGGTCGGGCTGAACTCGATCGTGAGGCTGCACCTGGGCAGCGCGGCCGGCGCCGCGCTGATCAACTTCGTCGTGGGCACCGTGGCGCTCGCCTGTGCGCTGCTGCTGACCCGCGTGCCCCTCCCCTCGGCGGCGCAACTGGGCGGCATCCCGTGGTGGGCCTGGCTCGCGGGCCTGGCAGGCGCTTCCTACGTGGCGGGCTCGGCCGTCATCGGGCCGATGATCGGCGGCGCGGCGTTCATCGCGCTGATCGTCGCGGGACAGATGACGGGGGCACTGGCCCTCGACCACTTCGGCGCGCTCGGCTTTCCGGAGCGCCCGGTCACGGCGATGCGACTGGCCGGCGTGGCCTGCGTGGTGCTGGGCGTCGTGCTTCTCGCGCGGGAATGAAAAAGGCGAGGCGCCGTCGGCACGGCTGCCTCGCCTGTGCGCCCCGGGGCGCGCGTCAGAAGCTGATGTTGTAGAAGACCTGCGGACCGCTGTAGGTCCAGTCGATCGAGCCGTGGAACTTGTCCTTGTCCACGTCCAGGTCCACGTTGAACGAGTCGTAGCCGACGCCCAGGCCGACCCACTTCGACGGCTGCCACACCAGCGCGGCGCGATAATTCATGATACTGCCGTCGTACTCGTCGATGGACAGCGCGAACCACTGCACCATCGCGTCGAGGTAGAAGTCGCCGCCCATGCGCCACAGCGCCCGGCCGCCGAAGACCGGCAACGGGAGGTCCACCGACGCCTTGCCACCCAGCGTGTCAGAGGCTTCGCCCCCCGGGGTCTGGATGTCGGTCTTGATCGAGGCCTCGAACGCCGCCCAGTGCAGTCCGGCGCTCAGCCCGAATTCCAGGTCCTCGGACGGGTGGAAGCCGTATTCGTATGCAGCTTCCAGGATCGAGAACGAGGTTTCGCCCTTGACCGACGATCCGGCGAGGATGGTGTCTCCCTGCCACTCGATGTCCTGGTCCAGCGTCCGCGTGGCGGAGCGCGAGTAGTCCGTGTACATCATGCGCAGGTGGTGTTTCGGGGTGAAGCGGTACAGGCCGTCCAGCCGGAGCCGGGTGTCCGCGTCGTCGCCGAACTTGGTATTCCAGTTCACCTCGGTGCCCGTTTCGCCGGCCTCGCCGTCGACCCGGATCTTGAGGTCCGAGCTGTTGGTGAAAGCTCCGAGCGACACATAGCCCTTGCCTGCAATCAGGTCGGCGTCGTCCGCCATGGCCGCGGGAGCCACGGTGAGGCCAGCTGCCAGCGCAAGGGCCCCGGCAGTCAAGCTCCCACCTCTGACGCGACGGAATCCCGCCGCACGAATCGCGTTCATGCCTATCCTCCCCGGCCGGTATGGCCAGATGGCGCAACAATAGCGCGGTGGCTGGCGTGGCGTCTTGCGGAGTTTACGGGGGTCCGGCCTGAGGGCGGCGGCGCGATGCCGGCCGGCGCCGGGCGGCCCGGCCACCGTCGCGCCGCGCTGGCCCGCCCGCCGGCAGCTGCTGGGTGATGCAGTGGATGTTGCCGCCGCCGAGCAGGATTTCCCGGGCCGGCACGCCTACCACCTCGCGGCGCGGGAACAGGCGCCGCAGGATGCGAAGGGCCTTCGCGTCGGTCCGCGGGTCGAGCAACGGCGCGACCACC
>JAGTSG010000102.1 GCA_018261655.1 Pseudomonadota bacterium
GCTCGTCGGGCGGGTGCCCGCTGCGCTCGCTCGGCTCCGCTTCGCTCCGCAAGCACAACTCGCTCGCTCCGGAGCACCGCGCCCTGCGCGCCCGTGCCTTGAGCGCACTGCCGCCGTTCGGGCGCGGTCGAGGGAGGGCCGGTCCCCGAAGTGAGCGCGTTTGGATCGCGGAGCGCAGCGGAGCCGCGCGAACGCAGTGGGACCGGCCGACCGAGGACCGCGCCTGTCTAACTGGCAGCAGCGGGCACCCGCCCGACGAGCGCCCGTGCCAGCGTCCGGGCTAGCGCGCCGGCGGGCGCGCCCAGCGCGACCGCATGCGCGGCGCGTGATCGATCGTCCGCACGTACCGCCGGTAGATCCGCGGCAGGCGTGAGAGGATCGTGGCTTCGCCAAGGACCTCGTGCCCGCGGACCGCCGCCGCGAGCGTCTCCACGTCGAGCGCGGCCAGCGCGCTGCGTGCGACCGGCGCGTAGCTCAGGTGCCAGGGCTCCGGCCTGACGCCGCCGCGTCCGGTCACGTAGGGACGGAAGAACCCGAACCGGCGCATGTGGCGGTCGAGCCATGCGGTCAGCGGGCCGAACAGCCCGTCCGGCGCGTACTCCGCCGCCTCGAGCCGGACGGCGTAGCCCTCCGGCATGGCGGCCCGGTCGACGACGTCGAGGTCCGTGCCCCAGTGATGCCGGCTGCTGCCGGGCACCGCGGTCCACAGCAGGATCGCCTCCACACGGCGCGCCTCCGTCAGCGAATCGACGGCGACCGGCTGGCCCTTCGCGTCGAGGACGGGCCGCTCGCCGCGGAACTTCGCGTTCCAGATCTGCCGCTGCCGGTCGAAGTGACGGAACGCGGAGACCGCCTCGAGCACGATCCCGGATCGCGCCGCGGACTCGCGCATCGCCAGGTAGGCGCTGGCTGCATCGGGGTGCATCAGGCACTGCAGCCCTGGCGGCTCGACCACGTGCGTCCGCGCCTGGCCGGTGAGCTCCAGCGCGTTCATGGGTTCACCCCGTCGCCCGGCGAAGGCGGGCTGCAGCCGATGCACATGAGCGAAATGCTACACCGGCGCGTCCGAACCGGAATACGATACGAATCATCATTTTCCGCGATGCGGGCAGAGCCCGCACCCAGGCCCATGACGACGCCCCTCCGCACCCGCGCCCTGTCGACGGCCGCTGCCATCATCGGCGCCGTGGTGCTGGCCATCGCATTCCTGATCGTGATCGACCACGGGATCGACTCGCGCAAGGTGGCCGAGCTGGCCGCCCAGGGCGTAATTGCCGGAGACCTTCCGGACCAGCTGCAAGAGACCCGGCGGGCCAGCCTGCAGCGCCGCCTCGTCTTCCTCGCGCTGGGCGGGTCGCTGGCCCTGGTGATCGGGCTCGCGGTCGCGTGGCGGCTGGCGCGACGCCTCGAGGGCCCGCAGGAGACGCTGCGCGAAGCCGCGTGGGCACTGGCCGCCGGCCACCCGCTCCCGGAGCCCCTGCCTGAATCCGGCGCCGGCGCCGAACTGGCCCAGGCGCTGTCCGGCATCTCCGACCGGCTGGCCGAGAAGGAAGCGACCGCGCGCTGGCTCGACGCCGTGGTGGAGAGCATCGGCGAGGCCGTGTTCGTCACCGCGCCGGACGGTGCGATCCGGCGCGCCAACGCGGCCGCTGCGCGCCTGACCGGCTGGACGGTCGACGAGCTGTGCAGCATGGACCTCGCCTCGATCGTTGCCGAGCAGGACCGTCCTGCGTTCGACTTCGCCAAGGCCGCCGCGACGGCGTCGGAGCTGACGTTCCAGACGCGGTCGGGCCAGGTCATCCCGGTGGCGATGACCGGTTCGTGCATGGGCGGCGACGATCCCGCCCGGCGCGGCTGCATCTTCGTCGCGCACGACATCACCGAGCGCAAGCGCGCCGAACGGCGGATCCGCTACCTGGCGCGCTATGACTCGCTCACCAAGGTGCCGAACCGGCTGCAGTTCCAGCACTCGCTGCAGCAGGCCATCGCCCGCGCGCGGCGCGCCGGGCGCTCGCTGGCACTGCTCTACCTCGACCTCGACCGCTTCAAGGAGATCAACGACAACTTCGGCCACGCCGCCGGCGACCGCACGCTCGAGATCCTGAGCGAGCGGCTCATCAGCCAGCTGCCGAAGGAAACGATGCTCGGCCGCCTTGCCGGCGACGAGTTCGGTCTGCTCGTCGAGAACCTGCCTCGCGACCAGGACAGCCGCGCCGCGCTGGTCACGCTCGCGCGCGAGCTCCTCGAGCAGCTGGCGCGGCCCTTCCACGTCGGCAACCAGGAGGTGCTGATCACGGCCAGCATCGGCATCGCGCTGTGCCCACAGGACGCGGACAACGTGGTCGACCTGATCCGCGACGCCGACGCGGCCATGTACCACTCGAAGCAGAACGGCGGGAACAGCGTGTCGTTCTACACGCCGGAAATGAGCGCCGTCGCCGTGGAGCGACTGATGCTCAAGAGCAAGCTGCGCCGCGCGGTGGAGCGCGACGAGCTGGTCATGCTCTACCAGCCCAAGGTGCACCTCGACGACGGACGTGTCGTCGGCGCGGAGGCGCTGCTGCGCTGGCGGCTCCCCGGCCACGGCGACATCCCGCCGACCCAGTTCATCCCGCTGGCCGAGGAATCCAACCTGATCTCCGAGATCGGCGAGTGGGTCCTGAAGCGCGTGTGCCAGGACTATGGCGACTGGCAGCGTTACGTGCCGCAGCCGGGGCGCGTGTCCATCAACCTCTCGCTGAAGCAGCTGCGCCAGGCCGAATTCATCCCGCGTTGCCGCTCCGTGTTCGAGGACCTCGGCGTCTCGCCGGTTAATTTCGAGCTGGAGATCACCGAGACCACGCTGATGACCGACGCGAGGCGCATGCTGCCGCTGCTCGACGAGTTGAAGGCCATGGGCGTGCACCTCTCCATCGACGATTTCGGCACCGGCTACTCGTCGCTGGCGGCCCTGCAGCAGTTCCCGGTCGGCACCCTGAAGATCGACCGCGCCTTCGTGCAGCACGCGGTGTCGTCGAGCGACGACGCGACGCTGGTCCGCACGATCGTGGAGATGGGACGCAACCTCGGCCTGGAGGTGGTCGCGGAGGGTATCGAGACCGCGGAGCAGCTCGCCTTCCTGCGCAGGCTCGGCTGCCACCTCGGCCAGGGCCGCCTGTTCGGTGACCCGATGGCCACCGACGCGATGCTGGCCATCCTGCTCGAGCAGGCCCGGGGCGAAAAGCGCTACCGCCTGCTGTTCGCCTGATGCCGCCGGCCTGGTCGGCCGGAGCGCGAGCGCTGCAAGACCCAAAAAAATCAGGCGGGCCGTTTCCGGCCCGCCCAAGCGGGGGGTCACTATGCCAGACCGAAAGGCCTGACGGATTGCAATGTACAGGTTCTGTACAGTGTAGTCAAGCCCCTGTCTAGCCTATTGCTGTAAATCTCCTGTACCATCCGTCCCAAGTTCCGCGGTACGGATGGGCGTCATGTACTCGATCAAGGCGGTGTCCCAGGCAACGGGCCTGAGCATCGAGACTTTGCGTGCCTGGGAGCGGCGGTACCACATCGTCGAGCCGCGGCGCGACGCCAATGGCCGACGCTCCTACCAGCCGGATGACGTGATCCGCCTGCGCAAGCTGCGCGAGGCCACCGAGCGCGGTCACCCCATCAGCCGGCTGGCGCGGCTGGGCGAACAGGAGCTGGACGGGATCCTCGACGCCTCGGGCCAGGACGCCGCCGCGGTGCCGCCGTTGTCGAGCATCGGCGCCCAGATCATCGCCGCGGCGGAGGACTACCGCCCGGCCGACTGCGATCAGTTGCTGGCCATGGCCCTGGCGCTGTTGCCGGCCTCGCGCGTGGTCACCGAGATCCTCGGGCCCACCCTGGTCGAGGTCGGCGAACGCTGGCACCGGGGCCAGCTGTCGATCGCCCAGGAACGGATCATCAGCAGCGCGGTGCGCAAGCAGCTGTCGAGCGTGCTCGACACCTACAGCCGCATCGCCGACGGTCCCGTGATGGTCTTCGCCACCCCGGTCGGGGAACGCCACGAGCTCGGCATCCTGATGTGCGCGCTGCTTGCCGCCTCGAAGAACGTCCGCTGCCATTACCTCGGCGTGGACCTGCCCGCCGCCGAGATCGCGACCTACGCCACGCGCGTCCACGCCGATGCGGTGGCGCTGTCGGTGCTGATG
>JAGTSG010000066.1 GCA_018261655.1 Pseudomonadota bacterium
CGAGGCTGTCTGCGCCGATCGGCGCCTCATGACGGCCCCGTTCTCCCACCTCTGAAGCATCGCAGATCCGGCTGGCAATCGTTGCCTGCCGTGTTTTCTATCTACTACGTGAGTAATCTGAATTGACCAAGCTATTTGTTGGAAACCTGCCCTTTACCGCCACCGAAGAGTCCGTGCGTGCGCTGTTCGCGCCCCACGGCACCGTCGAGTCCCTGGCCCTCATCAACGACCGTGACACGGGTCGCCCCCGTGGCTTCGGCTTCATCGAGATGTCGAGCGCCGACGCCGCACGTGCGATGTCGTCGCTGAACGGCGTCGACTTCGAAGGCCGTGCGTTGAAGGTCAACGAGGCCCAGGCGCGTGAGCGTTCGGGCGGCAATGGCGGCGGCAACCGTCGCTATTGATGTGTCGACGGGCGCCGCGCGTCAGCGCGGCGCCCCGTCCTGCAGGACGATTCCTTGACCACAGCCCTGATCGGCGGCCTTGCGGCCGCGCTCATTTACGTCGGCAAGATGCTCTTCGACGTCCGCGCGGAAAACGCCGAGTTGAAGACGACGGTGGCGTTGCTGAAGCGGCGCATCAAGCTCGGCGCCCGCTGAGCGATCCCGACTGCCAGGCTGCCCGGGACCCGGCAGCGAACCCATCTCGCCGCCGGATCCGGGACGCGTGACCGGGCGAGGCTACCTTGCCTTGCCCACCTTGTGATGGACGACCATCATGATCTGGTCGGAGTGGCCGCTCCAGTCCGAGTTCTCCTGGTTGCGCTGCTGGATCGCCTTCCGCTGCTCCTCGGTGCGCGCCGCGTCGGCCGCGTCGAAAGCGGCGTCGATCTTGTCGAGCGTTGCCAGGTTCTCGATGGCGGTCCACGCCATGAATGACCAGTCCTGGCCGCGATGTACTTCCGGCGTGGTCAGGCCGTAGTTGATGATGGTGCCGTCCGCGACGAGCTTGTCGTAGACGGGGGCGACGTTTTCCAGATACGCGCGCCGCATGTCCCCGAACTTGCCCGGGTTGGCCTTCCAGTAGCTCAGGTCGACGTAGCTGGCGGGCCTGGCCGCTCCCTTCCCGACGTGCAGCGTCGAGACGATCAGGTCGGCGTGCGAGCCGGGCTCCACCAGGGCTGCCCACTTCTCGGCCATCGCCTTGTTGCCCTCCGGGCCCAGGGCCTGGCGCATCTCCATGAACTTCTTCATGAACTCGTCTGCGCCGGCATAGCCGTTGAACGTGATCCACTCGACGTGGCTGTAGGGATCCTTGCCGTCGTGAAAGACGGGCATCGCGACGCCCCAGTCACTGGCCGCACCGCTGTCCACGAGTGCGTCGAAGATCTTCGAGTCCTCCTTGATCATCTCCCCGATCAACGCGTCGCCCTGGCCAGGCTTGGCCTTGACGAAGGAGACCCAGAGGTAGCTCGTCGGCTGCTCCTGCGCCACGACCGGCGCGACACAAAGCGTCAGGGCCGCGCACGCGGCCACGATCATTCGTTTCATCTTCAATCCCCCTCTGACCTGGAATGGTCGTTCTTGTTGGCGATCGCGACGCACCCGCGCCCCGATCGCGTGCGGCTACCGTACACCATCAGTCCGGCATCGGGTCGGGGGTTTGGGGGTTTTCGCGACCCGTCGCGGTCAACCCGTTGAAATCACTGGCCAGGGACGGGCGAGGTGGCCGGCGGCGCCCCGTTCGGCGGGTGCCCCGTCTCGATGCCGCCGGGTGCCGGCGCAATGGCGCGGCGGACGCACCGGGATCTGTACTGGATGCGGCCGATTAAGGGACACTCCTGCCCGGAACGCCGATAATTGTGCCGCGCAACCGGCGGGAATGACCATGAGCAAAGCAGTCCTCGGCATCATCGGCGGCTCGGGCCTCTACGACCTGCCGGGCCTGGACGACGTCCGGGAAGAGAGGGTGTCGACACCCTGGGGCGAGCCTTCCGACGCCCTGCGGATCGGCCGGGCAGGCGCCACCGAGGTGGTGTTCCTGCCGCGCCATGGCCGCGGCCATCGCCTGTCCCCCTCGGACATCAATTACCGCGCGAACATCGACGCGATGAAGCGCGCCGGAGTGACCGACCTCGTGTCGTTCTCCGCCTGCGGCTCCTACCGGGAGGAGTTGCCGCCGGGCACGTTCGTGCTGGTGGACAACTTCGTGGACCGGACCTATCGCAGGGAGACCTCGTTCTTCGGGGCCGGCTGCGTCGCGCATGTGCCGTTCTCGCATCCCGTCGGGCCGGCTCTGCAGGGCCAGCTGGCACGCGCGGCGCAGGAGGAGGGCATCCCGTTCAAGCTGGGCGGCACCGCGGTGTGCATGGAGGGGCCGCAGTTCTCCACGCTCGCCGAGTCGCTGATCTACAAGCGCCAGGACTACGACGTCGTGCACATGACCTCGATGCCGGAGGCCAAGCTCGCCCGCGAGGCCGAGATCACCTATGCGGTGGTGGCGATGGTGACCGACTTCGATTGCTGGCACCCCACGCATGACAGCGTCGGTGTCGAGAGCGTCCTCAGGGTCATGGCCGAAAACCGCGAGAAGGCGCAGCGCCTGTTCGCCAGGCTGGTCCGGGATTTCCCCGGGGAACGCATCCCGTGCCCGGCCGGCTCCGACCGCGCGCTCGAGGGTGCGATCCTGACGGCGCCGCATGCGCGCGATCCAGCGCTGCTCGCCAAGCTCGACGCCGTGGCCGGCCGCGTGCTCAAGGCGCAGGGCTGAGCCGGGGACCGCCGCCGACATGCGCATCCGAGGCCAGGCCTTCCGGACGATCTTCGTCGCCGACGACGGCTGGACCGTGCGGGTCATCGACCAGACCCGGCTTCCCTTCGAGCTCGAATTCCAGGAGCTGCGCAGCGCGGAGCAGGCGGCCGTCGCGATCCAGGACATGGTCGTGCGCGGCGCGCCCCTGATCGGCATCACTGCGGCCTACGGCGTCGCGCTCGGCCTGCGCAGCGATCCCGGTGATGCAAACCTCGCCCGCGTGCTCGCCCTGCTCGGCGCCACCCGGCCCACGGCCGTCAACCTGCGCTGGGCGCTGGCGCGCATGGAGCAGGCGCTGCGCGCCGTGACGCCGGCGGCGCGGATGGAGCGCGCCTACGCCGAGGCGGCTCTGATGGCCGACGAGGATGCGGCCACCTGCGAGGCGATCGGCAGGCACGGACTGCCGCTCCTCGAGCGGCTGGCGCTGCAGAAGGGACGTCGCCGGCTCAACGTGCTGACCCACTGCAATGCCGGCTGGCTCGCCTGCGTGGACTGGGGCACGGCGCTGGCGCCGGTCTACAAGGCGCATGATGCCGGCATGGACCTGCACGTCTGGGTGGACGAGACGCGGCCGCGCAACCAGGGCGCCGCGCTGACGGCCTTCGAGCTCGGCGCCCACGGCGTCGCGCACACCGTCATCGCGGACAATGCCGGCGGTCACCTGATGCAGCGCGGGGCCGTCGACGTCTGCATCGTCGGCACCGACCGGACCACGGCGACCGGGGACGTCGCCAACAAGATCGGCACCTACCTGAAGGCGCTGGCCGCTTACGACAACGGCGTGCCCTTCTACGTGGCGCTGCCGTCCTCGACCCTCGACTGGACGCTGCAGGACGGCGTACGCGACATCCCGATCGAGGAGCGCGCGGCGCGCGAGATCACCCACGTGGCCGGCCGCGCGCCCGACGGCACCCGGGTCGCGGTCGAGGTCGTGGCGCCCGGCAGCCCGGCCGCGAATCCTGCGTTCGACGTGACGCCGGCGCGGCTGGTGACCGGGCTCATCACCGAGCGGGGCGTGTGCGAGGCCAGCGCTGCCGGTCTGCGCTCGCTGTTTCCCGAGGCCCCTGGAGCCGCGACATGACAGCTGCACCGGACGACGTGCGCCGGGAGATCATCGGCGTTTCGCAGGCGCTCGACGCGGCCGGCCTGATGCCCAACAAGTCCGGCAACGTCTCGTGTCGCACGGCGGCCGGCTTCCTGATCACACCCTCGGGTGTGCCCTACGCCGAGCTGACCCCCGCGCAACTGGTCGAGTTGCCCCTGACCGCCACGCAGGAGCCAGCGGGCGGACCCCGCCCATCGTCGGAGTGGCGCATGCACCGGGCGATCTACGCAGCGCGACCGGAGGTGCAGGCCATCGTCCACACGCACAGCCCGCGCGCGACGGCGCTCGCCTGCGCGGGCAGGGGCTTGCCGGCCTTTCACTACATGATTGCGCTTGCCGGCGGCGACGTGCGCTGCATGCCGTATGCGACCTTCGGCAGCGACGCACTCGCGGACCACGCCGTGCAGGGCCTCGAGGACCGGCGCGCGGTGCTGCTCGCCAACCACGGCGTGGTGGCGGTCGGCGCCACGCCGCGGCGCGCGGCGGCCGTGGCGGCCGAGGTCGAGAACATGGCGGGGCAGTACCTCGACCTGCTGGCCGCCGGCCTGCAACCGCAGGTCCTCTCCGACGAGGAAATGAGGGCCGTGCTGGCGAAGTTCGAGGACTACGGCCGGATCGAGCGGCGGTGAGACAAGGCGCGTCCACGACGCATGGCGACCGGGACCCGGGCCGTGGCTAAGTCGGACCCGGCGGCGCTGATCCATCTCGACCCGGAGTCGGGTCTCACGCTGCAGGCGCAGATCCGGCAGAGGCTGGTGCGACTCGTGCTCGAGGAGGGCAGCTGGCCAGCCGGCAAGCGCATTCCGTCATCCCGCGAGCTGGCCGGGCAGCTCGGCGTGTCGCGCAACACGGTCGTACTGGCCTGCCAGCAGCTGGTCTCGGAGGGCTATCTCCTCAGCCGCGAGCGCAGCGGGCTCTACATCAATCCCGAGGTACGCGACCCGGAGGTGGGCTTCGCGCACCCGGCCGGGAAGCGCCAGCGACCCCGGCCGGGCTCCGCAGGCATTGCAGCGCGGCGGGGTCCGGCCCAGGCCGGCGATGCAGCCGGGCGCTCGTCGGGTGTCCCGGAGTTTTCGTTCGTCGACGGACCGTTCGACGCTTCCCTGTATCCCGGTGCGGACTGGCGCGAGGCGGTGCGCCTCTCGCTGGGTGCCCGCGAGATCCAGGACTGGGCGGCGAACGATGGCAGCGCCGACGATCCCATGCTGATCGACGAGATCCGCAGCAAGATCCTGCCGAGGCGCGGGATCCAGGCGCAGCCGGACGAGATCCTGGTGACGCTCGGCGCGCGCCAGGCGCTGTCGCTGATCGCCGCCCTGTACGGCGGTGCGCACGCCAGGATCGCGGTGGAAGAACCGGGCGATCCGGAGGCGCGCGGGCGCTTCAGCAAAGCGGGCTCGACCCTCGTCCACTTGCCGGTGGACGGGCAGGGCATGGTCATCGACGCGCGGCTGGACAGCTGTACGGCGGTGCACGTCACGCCCAGCCACCAGGTCCCGACGGCGGTGACGATGTCCATGCCGCGGCGACGCCGCCTGCTCCAGCGCGCCGCGCAACTCGGCATCGCGGTCATCGAGGACGACCGGGTTCCGGAGAGCAACTACCTGGCCCATGCCCATCCGGCGCTGCGCAGCCTGGACCAGGAAGGGAACGTCGTCTACTTCTCCAGCCTCGGCCGGGTCCTCGGGTCCTGGCTGCGGATGGGGTTCATGGTGGCGCCGGCAACGGTCATCGCGGCCGCCAGGGAATTGCGCAGCCAGTCGGCCGGTCACCCGCCGCTCAACAACCAGCGGGCCGTCGCGCATTACCTGGCGCTCGGCCACTACGACGCGCGCGCGAAGCGGCTGGCGCAGGAGTTTCGCCGCCGGTGGACCGCGTTGCGGGACGCGCTGAACCACTACCTGCACCGCTACGTCGTGACCTCGCCGTCGATGGGCGGCACCGCATTCTGGATCCGCGGCCCGGAGGACCTGGACGCGGCCGCCATGGTCGGCGAGTCGGCGCGCCGCGGCGTCGCGCTGGAGCCGGTCGATCGGTATTTTGCGACCGGCGAGCATCCGGCCAACTGTTTCCGCATGGGCGTCAGCGCCATCCCGCTCGAGCAGATCCGCCCGGGCGTGCAGAAGCTGCGCGAGATCTTCATGGATCTCGGCGCCGGCGGCTCGGAGCGCCTGGAAAGCAGCTGCGGGCGGTGGCTGCGGGGCGACGCGCTGAAGAGGACGGTGACCGGCGCCACGCTCAGGCTGGAGACCGTCTACGGCGACCCGTGCACCATCGAGCTGCGCAAGGACGGCAGCATGGTCGGCTGCGCAGGCATCGACGGCGAGGACCGCGACACCGGGCGCTGGTGGGTAGATGGCGACCTGTGGTTCCGCCACTGGGACCGCTGGGCCTACGGCGAGCCCAGCGCCTACTACGCGGTCATCGACGGCAGCAAGGTCAAGCTGTTCAACCTCGACAAGCGCCTGGTCGACGTGATCGGCATCGAGCCGCCCGCCGGCTGAGCAGCTGCCCGCGGCCGCACATCTGGACCCATCGCCGCGCCGCGTCTGGACGTATGGAATCCGGGCCCCCGGGCCCACAATCGGCCGGCACCGCAAGGTGCCGATCGAGAGGGGGGGGGCCGCATGAGTCGCTTTGCCATCGCCGGGCTGCAGCTCGAGCTGCCGAACCGTGACAACGTCGAATACCTCTGTTCCGAGGTCGAGACCGCCGTCCGCCGGTTCCCGTGGCTGGACATGGTCGTGCTGGGCGAGCTGGCCAGCTTCGGTCCCAACACCACCGCCGCGCAGCCGATGCCTGGCCCGGCCGAGGAGACCTACCGGGCGCTGGCCCAGCGCCTCGGGGTCTGGCTGGTGCCTGGATCCCTGTATGAGCGCAGCGACGGACGTATCTATAACACCGCGCCTGTCATCGACCCGTCAGGCAAGGTCGTCGCGCGTTGCCGCAAGCTGTTTCCGTGGCTGCCCTACGAGAAGGACGTCGCCGCCGGCCAGGAATGCGTCGTCTTCGACGTGCCGCGTGTCGGGCGTTTCGGGATCTCCATCTGCTACGACATGTGGTTCCCGGAGACCACCCGGGCGCTGGCCTGGCAGGGCGCCGAAGTCCTGATCCACCCGACCATGACCAGCACCATCGACCGCGATGTCGAGCTGGCGATGGTGCGGACCACGGCCGCCACGAACCAGTGCTACGTCGTCGACGTCAACGCCGCAGGACGGCTGGGCAACGGCCGTTCGATCGTCGCCGGACCGGGTGGCGAGGTCATCTACCAGGCGGGCACGACCCGGGAGTTCGTTCCGGTGATGATCGACCTGTCCCAGGTCCGTGATGCGCGCCGCCGCGGCTGGCACGGGCAGGGCCAGGTGCTGAAGAGCTTCAGGGACTCCGCCGTCCGCTATCCCCAGTACCAGCCTGGCGCGCGGTCGCCTCAGCTGGACGCGCTGGGGGCCATGGCGATGCCCGCCCGGGCAAAACTGGATCCATGAGCATTGCGCGTCTGGCACTACGGTACGGCCAGAGGGGCGCATAGATTTCCCAGCAGGCCTGGACACGGCGTCTGCCCGTGGACGCCACACAAATTCACTCCGGAGGGGGCATGACACACATGACGAACCAATCGGGCGCGCGGGTCCTCAGGATCGCGATCGCGGCGGCGCTGGCGGCGCCCTGTGCGCCGCTCGCGCTGGCGCAGGAGGCGGCGCCGGCGGCGCTGGAGGAGATCACGGTCACCGCGACGCGCCGCGAGGAGAGCGTGCTCGACGTCCCCTACAACATCTCCGCGGTCTCGGGCAATACACTCGAGCGGTCGCTGACCATCGACAACGCCGACCTGATGCGCACCGTGGCGTCCGCCTCGGTCGTCGATCGCGGCTACCGCAACCAGGGCGTGATCAACGGCATCATCATCCGCGGGCTCAACGTGGACAGTGCGGCGCTGGGCGACTATGCGGTCGGCACGGTGCCGACGGTCTCGACCTACGTCAACGACACGCCGATCTACGCGAACTTCCTGCTGCGCGACATCGAGCGGGTCGAGGTCCTGCGCGGCCCGCAGGGCACGCTGTATGGCTCGGGCTCGCTGGGCGGCACGGTCCGCTACATCATGCGCGACCCGCAGCTCGGTGAGTACGAGGCCAGCATCCGGGGCGGCGTGTCGCAGACCGAGGGTTCGGACGGCACCAACTGGGCGGCGGACGGCATGCTGAACCTGCCGCTCGGCGAGACGCTGGCGTTGCGCATCAACCTGAGCCGGCTGGACCAGGCCGGCATCGTCGATTACCCCAACGTGTACGAGCTCGATGCAAATGGCATCCCGGTCGCGCCCTCGGGCATCCTCTCGACCGATGCCGCCTACCGGCGCGCGAAGGACACCGACACGGTCGAGATCAACTACGGCCGCGCCTCGCTGCTGTGGGAACCGGGCGACACGTTCCGTGCCCGCCTGGCCTACCAGCACCAGGACGACGAGGTCGGGGGGCGACGGCAGCAGACCGAGGGCCTGAACGGCTACGGCGAGGCGTACAGCGACTACGAGAACGGCTCGATCCAGCTCGAGCCGTCGAGCCGGGACGCCGACCTCGCAAGCCTCGAGATGGACTTCGACTTCGGCTTCGCGACACTGACTTCGAGCACGTCCTGGTACGAGCACGACGGCGACAGCGTCAGCGAGAACACCGGCTTCTATGCGCAGAACGGCTGGCTGGGCGCCTTCTACTACAACTACCCGAGGCCCATGGCCTCGGCGGTGCGCAGCTACAGCGACGAGGCGATCGTGCAGGAGTTCCGCCTCGCCTCGAACCCGCAGGACGGCAGCCGCATGGACTGGGTGGCCGGCGCCTACTACATCGACAAGGACACCGGCTCGACCCAGGAGAGCTACCTGCGCGGGTTCAAGGCCTGGTGGGACGCGGCGGACGTTTACGGTGACTTCGACGACTGGGTCACCGGCGACAAGGACTTCGACTATGCGGTCGACGAGAACTACAAGGAGTTCGCGCTCTTCGGCGAGGTGACCTGGAACGTTTCCGACACGCTGGCGCTGACGGCCGGCGCGCGTTGGTTCGACGACGAGATCAGCAACGAGAGCTTCATGGCGCTGCCGCTGTGGGCCGACCTGTTCCCGACGTCCGAGGCCTCGTCGAAGTCCTCGGACAGCGACGTGCTGTTCAAGGGCAACGTGTCCTGGAGGTTCCGCGACGGCTACCTGCTCTACGGCACGATCTCCGAGGGCTACCGGCGAGGCGGCTCCAACGCCGTGCCGACCACGGGCTTCTACGCGGAAGACCCGGGCTGGCTCTATTACGACTCCGACTCGGTCGTCAACTACGAGCTCGGCGTCAAGGGCGGCAACGACAGCCTGCAGTTCACGGCCGCCGTCTTCTACGTCGACTGGGACGACGTGCAGGTCAACACCGCCACGCCGAACTGGGGCTTCTTCGCCGTGCAGAACGGCGGCAAGGCCCGCAACATGGGCTTCGAACTGGAGTTGGCGCAGCAGGTGACCGACCAGTTCCGCTACGCACTCGGCTATTCGTATGTCAGCGCGGAGCTGGAGGACGACATCTACGCGCCGAGCAACCCGGTCACGCCCACGGCGCTCGAGGGCCAGCAGCTGCCCGGGGTGGCCGAGAACACACTGAGCCTGGCACTGGACTACGATTTCCCGATGTCGAACGGCTGGACCTGGGTCAACAACCTGCAGCTGTACTACCAGTCCGACACGGAGAACGCGGTCCAGACGTCGGTGCGCTTCAACGAGACGCTGGACTCGTTCTCGCTCGTCCACCTGACGACCGGGTTCGACTTCGGGCAGTGGCAGGCGAAGCTGTTCGTGCGTAACCTGACGAACGAGGAAGGCACCACCGGCATGTTCAAGGAGGAGTACATGGGCACGTCGCCGGACCAGAACTATTACGGCAACGGCTCGAAGGTGTTCCTCGCCATGCCCCGGACCATCGGCCTGGCGGTCTCGGTGGACTTCTGAGCGGGACGGGAGTCGCGACGCCCGGCCTGGCGCCGGAGGCGACCGCGGCGCGGGTGATCCTCGCGCTCGTGGCGACCTCCGGCTTCTTCTACATCAACATCATGCCGGCGCTGGTCGAGTCGCTGACCGGCGGACTCGGCTTCGACAGTCGCCAGGCCGGCATGGTCAGCTCCGCCAACGTGTATGGGGCGGCCCTCGGCGCCCTGGTCGCCGTGCTGCTGGTGCGGCGCCTGCGGTGGCGCCCGACCGCCATGGTCCTGCTGGCCGTCCTGATCCTCGCCGACCTGGCATCCATGCAGCTGGAGCGCCCCATGCCGCTCGTCGGGCTGCGGCTGCTGCACGGCACGGCGGGGGGGATGCTCGTTGGCCTGACCTACGGGCTGATCGCGCGCATCGCGGCGCCGGAGAAGACCTTTGGCATCCTGCTGGCGGTGCAGTTCGGCCTGGGCGGGCTCGGCGTCGCCTTGCTCCCGCGTCTCGTCCCGACATTCGGGACGCAGGCCCTGTTCCTGACGCTCGTCACGCTGTCAGCCGTCAGCCTGCTGCTGATGCAGCGACTGCCGGCCTTCGGCGTCCTGGCAACGGCGCCCCGGGTGCCTGCGGGCGGCGTCGCGAAGCGTCCGCTGCTGCTGGCGCTGCTGGCGCTGCTGCTGTTCCAGGGCGCGAACATGGGCCTGTACGCCTTCATCATCGACCTGGGCCGGCATTTCGGCAACGGGCCGGACTTCATCTCGGCCGTGCTGCTCGTCTCCGCCTGGATCGGCATCGCCGGCGCCCTGCTGGCGGC
>JAGTSG010000103.1 GCA_018261655.1 Pseudomonadota bacterium
CAAGCACCTGTTCGGCATTCCCTTCCGCGCCATCGTCACCACCAACTTCGACCCGCTGATCGCCGGCGTCGCGCCCGACCCGGCGGCATATCGGCGGCTCCCGGATGCTGGCCGAGGCGACGAAGCTCGCCGATGCCGCGGGGCGTCTCGACGACGACCCGCCGCTCGACCTCGTGATCAGCCGCTGGGACCACGGCCGGGCGCCGGACGGCGGCGCGAACGGCGCGGCGCTGCTGCGCGCGGGCGCGGCACGCCGGGCGGAAGGGAAGGGCACGCCGCCAGCACGGGCGCGTGCTTCTCCCCGCCGCAGGGGATGCCAAGAACAGCGTAACGGTGGCGGGGCCGTCCATGCTGTGGTGACGCCGGCGCGATTCGCCCCGAGACGGCGCTAGACTCATGCTGTCCCTTGCGAGTAGAGGTTGCTGCGGACGTGTCGACATGCGCTGGCGATGCCGTGGGTCGCCGTGAATTCCGGGCTCGGCGCTGGCTCAGCGTGACGCTGCGGACGCTGCACCTGATGGCCGTGATCGTGCTCGGGGCGGTGGTGCTCGGCACGACGCCGTTGCCAGGTTGGTCGCCGCCCTGGGTCGCCGGCGCGGTGGTCGTCAGTGGGCTGGCGATGCTGACCCTCGACCTCTACGTGGATCGACTGCACCTGCGCACCGTCGCCGGCCTCGCGGCGCTCGGCAAGGTAGGGTTGGTCGTGGTGCTGGCGCTTTGGCCGGGGCCGTTCACGTTCTGGACGGTGGTGGTGCTGTCGTCAGTCGTGTCCCACGCGCCCGCAGTTTTCCGCCATCGCGTCCTGATTCCTTTGAAGGGCCGGCCGCCGCACAGGTGATCGGACGCTGTCAGGAAGCCTCTTTGCCGTCGTCGAGCGGCGCGATCGTTGCCCAGGGCAGCAGATCGATCGACACGCGCTCGCCTGGCTCGACGGTTCCCCGATCCTCGGACAGGACGATGAGGCAGTTGGCCTCGCTCATCGAGGTCAGAATCCCAGATCCCTGCCTGCCCGTCGGCCGAACCTGCAACTTCCCGTCTGCTCCGGTCCGAGCGATGCCGCGCTGAAACTCCCGCCGGCCCGGGCGCTTGCGCAGCCGCTCGGCGCAGGTGGCCTCGAGCCTGATGAGGGCCGTGGGCCGCATGCCCATCAGTTGCTGGAGGGCCGGTCGCACGAAGGCGAGGAACGTGACCATCACGGCGACCGGGTTCCCGGGCAGGCCGAAGAAGACTGCGGCGCCTATCCTCCCGAACGTGAGGGGTCGTCCGGGTCTGATCGCCAGCCTCCAGAAATTGACCGACCCGAGCCCGGCAAGGATCGGCTTGATGAAATCGGCCTCGCCGACGGAGACGCCACCTGAGCTGATGACGACGTCACTGCGGCTCGCCGCATCGGCCAGCGCGTCGCGTAGCCGGTCGGGGTCGTCCGGCACCGCGCCGAGGTCGATCACTTCGGCGCCCAGTGACGCGAGCAGGCCATTCAGGGCGTAGCGGTTGCTGTCGTACACGCCGCCGGAGCGAAGCGCAGTGCCGGGTGCCTGCACCTCGTCGCCCGTGGAGAGGAGGGCGACGCGGGGGCGCCGATACACGGCCACCGAGTCGACCCCCAGCGAGGCTACGACACCGACAAGGGCCGGGTTCAGCCAGGTTCCTGCCGCAGCGACCAGGCTGCCCTTGCGGACGTCCTCGCCGGCAAAGCGGACGTTGTCGCCGGGCCTCGTGCCGGCGTCGATCAGGATGGTGTCGCCCACCGCCTCGGTGCGCTCGACCATGACCACCGTGTCCGTGCCGGCCGGAAGCGGGGCCCCCGTCGTGATGGCGACGCACTGGCCCGTGCCAATCACGCATGCCCAGGGGTGGCCCGCCAGCGTGCGGCCGACGAGGGTGAGGCGGGCGATGCCAGCGGCGGGGAGGTCGGCGCCGCGCACCGCGTAGCCATCCATCGCCGCGTTGTCGTGGGCCGGCACGTCGATCGCAGAGCGCAGATCCTCGGCCAGAACCCTACGGTGGCCGGTCCACAGTGGAATCGTCTCGGTTGCGCCGACCGGCCGGACGGCGGCCAGGATGCGGGCGAGGGCGTCTGTCGCGAGTACCTCGTTTGCCGCAGCCTCCGCGGCGCCGGGTCGATGGAGTGTTGCGTCGGTCATCTTCGGCTCCAACGCCGTCATCCGGGGGACCAGACGAGGCGTCCCGCCTCGCCCAGATCGTACCCACCCAGCAGATTCGCAAGGGCGCGGGCTTCGGGCTGCATGAAGCGATCCATGACCTGCTGGAACAGGTGGCGGAAATAGACCCGCTTGTCGAGCACCAGGTCGAAGTACTCCCAGCCCAGCGAGATGAAGTGCAGGCCGAACTCGGTCGCAGCGGCGCGGGCCCCCGGTGCAGCGTCGGCCAGGTTCATCGCCACGGCGGCGGCGGCCTCGCGCTCGGAGCGGGTGGTGACCTGCGTGTTCAGGCCGGCCGGCTCGAGCCCGAGCCGGCGCAGGTGCTCCTCCAGGAAACGCCCCGTGCCTGCCCCCTGCTGCCGCGCCGCCCACCGCAGCTCAGGGTCGCGCAGCGTCTCTTCGCCCGCGCGCTGCATCGCGGCGCGCTCGGGCTTGACGATGATGCCCTGCTCGCGGGCGAAGCCGCGGACGATGATCCACTGCGTGTGACGCGGAAACTGTCGGACCAGGGCGGGGTGGCGGATGTGCGCCTCCTGCGCCGGTCCCCAGTGCACCGCGCAGGCCTCCGCACGCTGGTTCTGCATCAAGGCGAGTCCCAGCTTCGTCCCGGTGGGGCTGTAGCTCACCAGTGCCTGTGCCTGCGCCTTCTCCGCAAACGCGAAGGCGAGCCGGCTGAACAGGGGGTCGTCGCTACCGACGATGGTCAGCCGGTCGGTGAGCGCGCCGCCGTGGCTCGTCTCAAGCATCCAGCGGTCGACGAGCTCGCGCGGGAACATCCACTTGCCGGTGACCTTCGTCGCGGGGATTTTGCCCTCGCTGACCAGCGCGTAGACCTTCTTCTCGTTCAGGCTCAGATAGTCGGCGACCTGCTTGACACTCAGGTAGCGCGGCGTCTCCAGCGGCGTGAGAGCTTGCATCACGGAGTTTCCTGATCGTTCGGGTGTCCGAGGGTCACCCGGGTTGGCGTGCTGGCGGGGCGTCGAAATGCACGCGCTCCGCGCCGTTGTAGACGAGGAAGTGCCGGCCCTTGGCGCGCGCGATCATCACCACGCCGACGAGGCGGGCGAGCTCGAGACCCATCTGAGTGATGCCGGAGCGCGACACGAGCACCGGGATGCCCATCTGCGCGACCTTGACGACCATCTCGGACGTAAGGCGGCCGGTCGTGTAAAAGGCCTTGTCGCGACCCGCAATGCCGTTCAGCCACATGTGGCCGGCGATGGCGTCCGCGGCGTTGTGACGGCCGACGTCCTCGACGAAGCACTCGACGCGCGGCGTGCCGTCGAGGTCAAAGTCGCAGACCGCGCAGCCGTGTACGGCGCCTGCGCGCCGGTACACCTCGTTCCTATCCTGCAGTGCGTCGAGGAGGGCATAGAGGCGCGACTGCGCGATCGTCGTCGCCGGGACGCGGGTGCGCTCGAGCAGGTCGGTGAGGCGGCCGAAGGCGGTGCCCTGGCCGCAGCCGGTGGTCACGGTTCGGCGCGCGAGCCGCTCGTCCAGGTCGTCGATGGTGGCCGAGGTCGTCACCGCGACGGCGTCGACGTCCCAGTCCACCTCGATCCGGGCCACCGCCTCGATCGACGGAACCAGGCGCTGGTTCAGGAGATAGCCGAGCGTGAGCAGCTCGGGGTGAGTGCCCAGCGTCATGAGGGTCACGATCTCGCGCTTGTCGAGGTACAGCGTCAGCGGGCGCTCGCCCGCAATGACGCTCTCGCGCGACTCGCCATGCTCGTCGACTGCGCTCACCGCGAGGGTCGGCATGAGCCCGGCGTTGCTCATCACGGGCCGGCGGCTGGCCAAGTCGACCATCACCAGGTCACCCGCCAGTGACGTTCATGTGGCGGCCGATGATGGCAGCACGCACGCGCTCGTCGTCGAGCGGGTGGCTGCGCAGCACGCAGCGCAGGTCCACCGAGTGCTCCCGGCCCAGGCACGGCAGCAGCCGGCCGTCGCTCGTGACGCGCACGCGATTGCAGGTGTCGCAGAAGTTGTGGCTGTGCGGCGAGATCAGGCCGATCCGCCCGTCGTATCCCACGGCGCGGTAGTAACGGGACGGCCCGCCGGTCGTCTCGGTGGACGCGACGAGGTCGAATGCCCGCGTCAGGTCGTCGAGGATCGCGTCGCTCGAGTAGTAGGTCTCGCGCCGGTCGTGGTCGCCGATCGTGCCGAGCGGCATCTCCTCGATGGCGAGGGCAGCCTCGATGCCGCCCAAGACTGTACCGAGATCGCCGACGCGGGTAGTGTCGCGGAAGCGGTCCGGGCGCAGCGAGTCGAGGCTGATGTTGATGCGCGTGACGCCGGCGTTCTTCAGCGGCGCCGCGAAGCGCGCCAGCCGCGTTCCGTTGGTGGTGAGGGTCAGGTCGCGCAGCTGGGCCAGCCGGCCGAGCGATTCGAACAGGCTGATGACGTTGCTCCGGGCCAGCGGCTCCCCACCCGTCACCCGGATCCTGGTGACCCCAAGCCCGGTGAACACCTGGCCGAGCCGCGCAAGCTCTTCGAGGGTCAGTATCTGGCTGCGGGGAAGGAACACCATTTGCTCGGCCATGCAGTACCGACAGCGCAGGTCACACCGGTCGGTGACCGACAGTCGGACGTACGTGATCTGCCGGCCGAAGCTGTCGGTGAGCGGTGCTGGGTCGGCGACGTGCATGCGGGTGCGGTCGGTGGTAGTAACCGTCCGGGGCAGTGACGCAAGAAGTGTTCCCTCGATTCTTCTTTCCGGCGCGCGGCTCGGGCCCTCGACCTGCTCCCCTGGCCGGGACCGGGGTGCCTCTTCATTGCCGGCGCAGCACAGCCGCCGCCGAACCGGTGGGCGCGCGCCGCCGCTGAGTCGTCTTGGACCTGCGACGGCGGTGGGGATGGGTCATTCTGTCCCAGGAGGCGGCGAGGACGGACCCCATCTGTTCGCCCCGTTTCCTGGCATAGGGCATGGCGCGCCTATGGAACGCTAATTGCAATTAATTTGGCACTTGGAGGGTGCCCCATGTCCGACGAGTCCCCGTCGTGCCCGAGCGTTTCTTCGTTGCCGTGCTGATGGAGCGGCGGCGGGGCGTCACGCCGTGGCAGGAGTACGTCTGGGCCCCGGTCGGGCTGATTGCCGTCCGGTAGGCGTGCCGCTGGCGATGCCATCCGACGGCGACGTGCTACGCGAGCTGTGGCGGGGGCTCGAGGTGCGGCTGCACCGGGACGAGGTCGAGAGCTACTACCACAACCTTATCTCCCCCCAGCCGCTGGCGTTTGTCGTCATGCGGGACGGGAATGCTGACCACCGGGTTCCGGCCATCGTGACCCTGTGCTTCGACGAGGCCAGCGCCTACCTCGAGGCCGACGACCAGGTCGAGCCGGTCGCCATGCCGCCGGAGCTGGTGCAGTGGGTCGAGCACTTCGTGGTCGAGCACTATGTGCCCGAGCGGCGAACGCGGCGGGAGCGCAAGGCATGGAACGAAAAGAGCGCCTGAGCGGCGAGGCCGAGTCGTTTCTCGCCCGGTGGTCCAGGCGCAAGGACGAGGCCCGCCATGAGGCGGCGGCCATGCCCGAGGTGCCGTCCCCGCCGGAGCAGACGACGAATGACCGGCCGCTCGAATCTCCCCCGCGGCTCCTGACCGATGCCGACATGCCTCCGATCGACAGCCTTCGGTACGAGGACGACTGGTCGGGGTTCCTGAGTCCGGGGGTGTCGGAAGGGCTGCGCGGCGAGGCGCTGCGGCGGCTGTTCAGCAGCCCCGAGCTCAACGTCACCGACGGCCTGGACAGCTACTCCGGTGACTACACCTGCTTCGAGGCGCTCGGCGCCACGGTCACGGCTGACATGCGCCACCAGATCGAACGGCTGCTCGAAGCGGCCGGGTCGGCCGAACCTTCACCCGACGCGACCGTCGCCGCCAGCGCGGTCGACGGATGGTCAGCCGCTGCCCCGATGGAGACGGCCGGCCTCGGGGATGTTTCACCGGACCCATCCGAAGATGCCGGCGGTTGAGCGGTACCGCCATTGCCTCGGTCGGCTCGTTTTAATGCCCCAGCGCGCCAGGAAGCCCGAATGAACCCTTCTGATCACCCGACGGCCGGTCCCCGCGCTGCCGCACTCGCCGCCATGGCAGGTGTCGCCGTGCACGCGACTGGCATCGTGAACTACGCCACCGCCGGGCGGGTGCTGGTCCTGGGCCAGGACGACCGCGCGATTGCCCTGGCCCGGCAGCTGCCGGCACCCCTGGTGCCGACGGTGGTGCTGCTCGATGCGCCGCCGCGCCGGTCGGACCTGCCGCTCCGCGTCGCCGAGCGACGCGGGCTCAGCCTGTCGGGCCACCTCGGCGCCTTCGAGGTTCGGCTCGCGCCGGCTGGCGAGGCGGCCGTGTTCGACCAGGTCGTCGACCTCTGCCGGCCGCCGCTGCTCGGCGAGCACTGGCGTCGCTTCGGATACCACGTCCCGGCGGACGGCGCCGAGGCGGGTCCCCTGATCGAGGCCTTGGTCGACCTGGTCGGCGAGCTTGAGAAGCCGCGGTATTTCCGCTACGACCCGGCGCTGTGCGTCCGGGGCCGCAGCGGGATGATCGCCTGCAACCGTTGCGTCCAGGCCTGTCCCGCCGGGGCGATCACCGGCCTCGCGGAGCGGGTGGAGGTCGATTCCTACCTGTGCCAGGGAGCCGGCATCTGTGCGACCGTCTGTCCGGGTGGGGCGTTGCAATACGCCTATCCGGCTCTCGGCGACGCCATTCATCGCCTGCGCCGGCTGCTCGAGGCCTACTGCGCGGCCGGCGGCGAGGCGCCCGAGCTGCTGATCCACGAGGCGGAGGCGGCGCCGTCCCTCGACGTGCTGCCCGCCAACGTCCTGCCCTACGCGGTCGAGGAGGTCGGCAGCCTCGGCGTCGAGTTCTGGCTGAGCGCCTTGGCCTTCGGCGCTGGCGCCGTGCGGCTCGCGCCCTCGCCGCGCTCCACCCACGAGGTCACCTTTGCCCTGGACGTGCAGTTCAGCGATGCCGGCGCGCTGCTCGACGGCCTGGGATTCCCGGCGGGGGCGGTCGGCTGGCGCGACGCGCGCGACAGGACCTCGATGCCGCCGATACGGCCTGCGGCCTATTCCGGCCAGGGCAGCAAGCGCGAGGTGCTGTTCCTGGCGCTCGACCACTTGGTGGCGCAGTCCCCTGCCGAAGGCCGGGCCGAGATCGAGCTGCCCGCCACCGTCCCGCTCGGCGAGGTCGTCGTCGACCCCCGTCGCTGCACTCTGTGCGTCGCCTGCGCGACGATCTGCCCGCGCGGGGCCATCAGCGCCGAGGAGGGGACACCCGCGCTTACGTTCTTCGAAGCCCGCTGCGTCCAATGCGGCCTGTGCGAGCGCGCCTGCCCGGAGCGGGCCATCCGCATGAACGCCCGCCTGCTCACTGACCGCGAGGCCCGGAACCGCCGGCGCACCCTTCACGAGGAGCCACCCTTCGCATGCATCCGCTGCGGCAGGCCGTTCGCCACGCGTTCGTCCCTCGAGCGGGTGCTCGCCACTCTGAGCAAGCATTCCCTGCTTCAGGACGAAGCGGCCCGCCGCCGCCTGCAGATGTGCGCGGACTGCCGCGTCGCCGACCTGATGCGCTCGGGCGGTGCGAACTGACGCGCCATGCTCATGCGTCGGGCCAATCCTGGCGGCCCGGTCGCAGGCTGACCTAGCGCGGGCCGACTTTGAGGCGTTATCCCGGATTGATTTTCCGCAAGCTGTGGCCCGGTACCTGCAATCCCACACTCAGAGCAACGCTATCCCATGCCTGCCCACGCCCTCGCCCGCATGACCGACCGGCCGACCGCCCTCGAGCCCGAGGTGCAGGCCCGCGCGGACCTGTACGGCCTACTCGCCGCGCTGCTGCGTGCGGTTCCGACCGCCGATCTGGTCGGCAACCTGGCTGGCCTCGCGATCGACGACGGCGCCGACGATTTCAGC
>JAGTSG010000067.1 GCA_018261655.1 Pseudomonadota bacterium
CAGGATGCCCAGCAGGTACCACAGGTAGACGAACCCGAACATGGCCATCGCCGACGTCGGCTGCGGCGTGAAGAAGATCTCGTAGGCGCGCTCGGGATGCCCCAGGTGCAGCTGCAGTGGCATGCCGGCCACCAGCATGAAGGACAGGGCGGTCAGCAGGGCGAGCCGGTAGATCGGCTGCACCTCGACGACATTGAAGACCTTGACCAGCGAGGCGAGGATGAAGGCACCGGCGACGATTCCCGTCAGGTACGGGTACACGACGATCAGGATCGCCCACTGGGTCTCGACCTCGTTCGGATAGATGAAGCCGACCACCTGGCTCAGCTGGTGGCTCAGTTGCTCATAGAGGCTCTCGGGGATGGTGCCGCTCATCGTACTTCTCCGTCGAGCCTGGCGTAGAGCACCTTGGGCTCCGTGTTGAGGTCAGGCTTCAGCACGCTGATCTCGTTGACCCGGTGGAAGCGCACCAGCCGGTCGGCGTGCGCCTTCAGGTCGCCGAAGATCCGCGCCTCGGTCGGGCACACCTCCACGCAGGCCGGCAGCAGGCCTTCCGTGATGCGGTGATAACAGAACGTGCACTTGTCGGCCGTGCGCGTGGTCGGGTTCAGGTAGCGCGCGCCGTAAAGGTCGCGCCTACCGGGCAGACCTGGACACAAGGCGGGTTCGCGCACTGGTTGCAGAGCTTCGGGACGAAGAAAGTGCGCACGACCGTTGGATCCTCGGGTTCGACCTGCTCCGGCGGCCCCGCCCGCGTGCTGATGCACTCGACCGTGGTCTCGCCGTCGCTGTGGATCCGGTAGCGCTCGATCCAGGTACGGAAGTAGAACGGCTCGTCAGGCACGTTGTTCTCGGCCTTGCAGGCCTCGACGCAGCGGTTGCAGCCGATGCACTTGCCGACGTCGATGCCCATGCCGTACCAGTGGCGGGTCGCGTCGTAGCCGTCCGGGGCCGCCGGCCCCACCGCGTTTGCCGCGGCCTCCGCCACCAGTGCCTGCAGGACGCCGGCAGCGGGAATGAAGAGGATCGCGTCTGTCAGGAATTCGCGCTTGTTCATTTCCGTCCCTCGGGCAGGTGGGCGTAATGGCACTCCCAGCACACATAGGTGCCGCCGTGCGACTCGAGATCCACCACGGCTTTCGACGCGTCGGGGTCAGTCGAACCTGCTGCGTGGCAGCGCCCGCAGACTTCCCGGCTGTCGGGCTTGCTCGGCAGGGCCAGCCTGGGCTCGGTCAGGTGCCGCTCGTCGACGGCGTGGCAGCTGGCGCAGGGCAACAAGGCGTGCGTCGACAGCGCCTTGGTCTGCTCTATGCGGCCGTGGCAGGCGGCACAGTCCTCGGGCGCCTCGTCCGGCACCGGATCGTGCGGATCGTGGCAGGAGACGCATTTCTTGCGTGGCCGGTGTTCCTGCGGGTCGACCTGCGGAAAGCCGTTGGGACGTGACGAGTCGTAGGCATGGCAGGCGAGGCACTTTTCCCGCTCGCGCGGCAGCGGCGGCATGCTGGTCTCGGCCTCCGGTTTGGCCGCGTGAGCCGCTGCCGGTCCGTGGCAGTTCTCGCAGCCGATGTTCCGGTGCTTGCCCCCGTACTTGAGGTCGAACTGCTCCGCGTGGCACTCACGGCATGCCGCAACCCCGGCGTGGTGCAGGGGCTTCTCCATCTCCCGCACGACCGTGGCGGCCTGGTGCGGCTTGGCGGAAAACAACGTGTCGGGCAGCAACACGAAGCGCAACAGGAGGACGATCGCCGCAATACCACCGACGACGATTCCGAGTCGCATGACCTGCTCAGGTAACCTCACTGCGCTGTCCTCCTGCCGGCTGGCCTGACGCCCGGCTCGCGTCGTCGATCAACATCACCGATGCGGTCCCCGGGGACGTCACGGCGGGGACGCACGCGCCAGGCGCAGCGCCCCCATTTCGCTCACCGGCGCGCGCGGCTTGCGTAACCGCGGCGCAAGGATCAGTGCCGCGCCGTACAACGCCAGCGCGATGAAGAGTGTCGCGGGCCGGGACTGACCGAAGTCCTGGGCAACCATCTTGAGTCCGGTGACCACCAGCAGTGGATAGACCAGCCACGCCCACTCGCGGAACCTCGCGTGGCGGCCGATCCACGCAACCAGCAGCGTGCCCAGCGCCAGTACGGTCGTGCGCAACGTGGCCAGCGCGCCGGCATCGACGGTCCCGTCCGCCAGCCCGGCGATGAAGGGAGCGACCCAGCCGGTGATGCAGCCTGCGACAACCCAGGCACAGGCCAGGACGAGCACGAGGCGCAGCCCGGCCGCGACCGCGCCGCCCTCCGGGGCCGGTCGCGCCGCGGCGAGCCCTGCGCAGGCCAGGCCGGCCCCCAGCACGGCGACCAGGACCCCGCCCGGCTGCGTCCACGGACCAGACGGGGCCGTCGCCAGCGCCCTGGCGCCATAGGCCAGCGCGCCCGAGGCCGCGACCGCCGCGACCAGGTACACGGCGCTGTGCAGCAGCATGTACAGCCGGCCGCCGCGGGCCCACAGACCAGCCGCGAGCATGGCCAGCAAGGCGAACAGCAGGCCGGCCGTGGGTGCGCGCAGCAGGAAGCCGGCCCCGGCAAGGACCAGCACCAGCGCCAGGGTCGAGTAGAAGTCGACGTTGTGCCCCGGGTCCTCGTGCCGGTTGAAGAAGACGAGGGCCAGCGCGTAGCAGACACTTCCCAGGACGAGGCTGACGGCACCGATGGCCGCCGCCCGGGCTCCCGAAATCCCCGCCAGCAGGATCGCGCCGCCGAAGATCACGACCAGGACCGCGATCGTCTGCGCCACCTCGAACCACCCCACCGCACGGCGTCGGACCACCGTGCGGATTGCGAATCCGGCGGCGTAGGCCGCCAGCAGCGACCACTGCAGGACGAGGGCGACGAGGAACACGCCCGGGGCCTGCGGGCCCAGCGCGCGCAGCGTCACGCCAACGATGACCAGGTTGGCGACCAGCGCCGCCAGCCAGCGCATGCCGTTCCAGCCCAGTTCGTAGCCGAGCCACAGCGTCGCCACGCCGAGTGCAACGGGCTGCAGCGCGAACGGCAGGACCTCGCCCGTCTTGAGCAGCAGGACGACGCTCGTCGGCAGTGCGGCGACAACGGCGATCCACGCCGCCGCCGCGAGCCGGCGTCTCCAGGCGACCCACAGCAGCGCGGCGGTCAGCAGCGCGAGGCCCATCGCCGCGCCGCCCGGCGGCAGCACCTGGAACCGTGTCGTCGCCTCGACCAGCAGGGGGAAGACGACCATGGCGAAGGCCGCGGCGTGAAAGCCGGCGCTCGTCGCCTGCTGACGCTGGCTGGCCCGGTTGGCGAGATAGAGCCAGGCGAAACCGTAGGCGAATGCCAGGGCAATGCCGGCCTGGGATATCAGTAGCCCCGCCTCGGTCATCGCGCGCAGGAAAAAGCCGCCGGCGAGGACCAGGAACAGGCGGCCGATGAGGGACAGGATGACGATCGGGTCATCCGGGTTCCGGGCGGGCCGGGCGGCCCGCGAGGAGCCGGGAGCCTTGGGGTCGCCGGCGGCCGGAGCCGCGGCTGCGGCCGGCTGATGCCCCTCCAGCGTGGCGACGCGCTCCTCGAGTGCCTTCACCGTCGAGCATAGTTGCCCGACCGTGGCCTCGAGACGAGCGAGCCGATCGTCCACGACACCCCCCTCGCCGCTCCGGTGTCCGTGGGTGGTCCGGATGCGGCATGGGTTCGTCCCCTGTCCCGGGACTTACCTCATGCGATGACAACAGGCTGCGGCCGACGAAAACCATCCGGTTTTCCCGCAACAATCCGCGGCAAAGCGCTATAAAGGGCGCCGGCTGAGCGCCGACGCCGGGTCGCTGGCGGAGCTATGGGCCAGTGCCATAATCAGCCGGTCCACTGCCACGCCAAACGGGGAAGGCTGCCATGAACGAACCGATCGCCGCGCTCGCAGACTCCTCGATCCGCAGCGGGAGGTCCGCATCCCAGGCCGCGAGGCCGGCTGATCCGCCCGCCCGATAATCACCCTCCACCATCGAAAGGTTTCGCCCATGGCCATCAAGCGCCCCGTCAAGTCCACCGGCACCGTCGTCGTGCTCGAGCACGTCTCGAAGGTCCTCGAAGGCAACCCGCTCGGCGACCCGCACGTCCGCAAGGTCGCGGTCTGGTTGCCGCCGCAGTACGACGGCGGCCCGCGCGCGAAGAACCGGCGCTATCCGGTGTTCTACGACCTGGTGGGCTTCACGGGTTCCGGCATTGCGCACCTCAACTGGAAGCCATTCAGCGAGAACGTCGCCGAGCGCGCGGCCCGGCTGGTGCACGAAGGCCGCATGGGGCCGGCGATCCTGGTGTTCCCGGACTGCTTCACCCGGCTCGGCGGCAACCAGTACATCAACTCGTCTGCGCTCGGGCGCTACGCCGACTACCTGACGCGCGAGATCATCCCCTTCGTGGACCGGGAGTTCCGCACGCTGGCCTCGCGCGAGCACCGCGGCTGCTTCGGCAAGTCCTCGGGCGGCTACGGCTCGATCATCCACGGCATGAAGTACCCGCAGCACTGGGGGGCGATCGCCGACCACTCGGGCGACGCCTGCTTCGATCTCGTCTACCGCTGCGACTGGCCGAACACGCTCAACGAGCTGGCCAGGTACCGGCGGCCCGCGCGGCGCGAGGGCGCCTGGGACGTGCTGCGCGCTGCGCAGGACCTCGACGACGGGCTCGACGACGGCAGGGTGCGCCGTTTCCTCGAGGCGGTCTGGAAGAAGCCGAAGCTCTCCACGGCCGAGAGCCACGCCATCATGAACGTCTGCATGGCCGCGACCTACGATCCCGACCCGAAGGCGCCGCTCGGGTTCCGCATCCCGTTCAACCTCGAGACCGGGGAGCTCATCGGGTCCCGCTGGAAGCGCTGGCTCCGGCACGACCCGGTGCTGCTGGTCGGCCGCCACAAGGCCGCGCTGAAGACCCTCAAGGGCATCTATGTCGACTGCGGCTGGACCGACCAGTACCACATCCACTACGGCAGCCGGATGCTTTCGCGGCGCCTCGCGGAGGCCGGCATCCGCCACCGGTACGAAGAGTTCGACGACAACCACTCGGACGTGGACTACCGGATGGACGTCAGCCTGCCGTTCCTGTACCGCGCCCTCAGGCCCTGATGCGCCGCGGCCGGACTGTAGGAGACCCGACGATGCGTCATACTTCAACCCTCGCAGTGCTGGCGAGCGCGGTTGCGCTGACAGCCTGCAGCACCCCGACGAAGACGGAACCCAGCATGCAGCAGACCGCTGAGAAGCCCGTTGCCCTGCTCGCGCCCTGGACCGGGCCCTATGGCGGCGTGCCGCCGTTCGACCAGGCCCGCGTGGACCTGCTCGCCCCGGCGCTCGAGGCCGCCATGGCCGCGGAGCTCGCCGAGATCGACGCCATCGCCGCCAATCCGGAGCCGCCGACCTTCGAGAACACGATCGTCGCGCTCGAGCGCGCCGGCCGCAGCCTGGACCGCGCCCGGACGATCTACGGCGTCTACAGCTCGAGCCTGAGCACCCCCGAGTTCCAGGCCGTGGAGCGCGAGATGGCGCCGCGCCTCGCCGCCCACGCCGACCGGATCGCCCAGAACGAGGCGCTCTTCCGGCGCATCGAGGCGGTCTATGAATCGCCGGAGAAGGCCCGGCTGACCCCGGAGCAGCAGCGCCTCGTCTGGCTGCGCCACACCAACCTCGTGCTCGCCGGCGCGCGGCTCGGCCCGGCGGAGAAGCAGCGCGTCGCCGCGATCAACCAGCGGCTGGCCACCCTGTTCACGTCCTTCGGCCAGAACGTGCTGGCCGATGAGGAGCACAACTACGTGGTGCTCGAGAAGGAGGCGGACCTCGCCGGCCTCCCGCCCGGATTCGTTGCCAGCGCGGCATCGGCCGCCGCCGAGCGCGGCCTGTCCGGCAAGTGGGTCGTCCTCAACACGCGCTCGAGCGTCGAGCCGTTCCTGACCTACTCCGACCGCCGCGACCTCCGCAGGCAGGTCTTCGACAACTTCGTCAACCGCGGCGACGAGGGCGACGCCCACGACAACAACGCGATCATCGCCGAGATCCTCGCGCTGCGCGCCGAGCGCGCGCAGCTGCTCGGCTTCGAGACGCACGCCCATTGGCGGCTGCAGAACACCATGGCGAAGACTCCCGAGCGGACGCTCGAGCTGATGGAAGCGGTGTGGTCGCCGGCGGTGGCGCGGGTGCGCGAGGAAGTGGCGGACATGCAGGCCATCGCCGACGCCGAGGGCGCCGGCCTCATCATCGAGCCCTGGGACTACCGCTACTACGCGGAGAAGGTCCGCAAGGCGAAGTACGACCTCGACGAGAACGAGATCAAGCCCTACCTGAAGCTGGACTCGCTGCGCGAGGCCATGTTCTGGTCGGCCGGCCAGCTCTACGGCCTCCGGTTCGAGCCGCTTACCCCGGGCGCGGTGCCCGTCTATCACCCCGACGTCACCATCTGGGAGGTCAAGGACCGGGAGGGCCGGCACCAGGGCCTCTTCTACTTCGATCCCTATGCCAGGAACGGCAAGCGCTCGGGGGCGTGGATGAATGCCTACCGGCCGCAGGAGCGCTTCGACGGCAAGGTCGCGACGATCGTGTCCAACAACCTCAACTTCATCGAGCCGCCCGCCGGGGCGGCCACGCTGATCGGCTGGGACGACGCGCGGACCCTGTTCCACGAGTTCGGGCACGCCGTGCACGGCCTGCTGTCGAACGTGAGCTACCCTTCGGTGGCCGGCACGCGCGTCGTCCGCGACTACGTGGAGCTGCCGTCGCAGATCATGGAGCACTGGCTGTCCACGCGTGAGGTCCTCGACCGCTACGCGCGGCACTCCGTCACCGGCGAGCCGATGCCGGACGGGCTGGTCGAGAAGATCCGGCGTGCGGAGAACTTCAACCAGGGCTTCGCCACGGTCGAGTTCCTGTCGGCCGCCCTGGTCGACATGAAGCTCCACCTGGCCGGCAGCCGGCGGATCGACCCGGATGCCTTCGAGCGCGACACGATGAAGGCCATCGGCATGCCGCGCGAGATCGTGATGCGCCACCGCACGCCGCAGTTCATGCACATCTTCTCGAGCGACAGCTACTCGGCCGGGTACTACAGCTACCTGTGGGCGGACAAGCTCGTGGCCGACAGCTGGGAGGCGTTCAAAGAGGCCGGCGGGCCGTGGGATGCCGCGGTCGCCGCGCGCTTCGCGGAGCACGTGCTGTCCGCGGGCAACTCGGTCGATCCGGACCTGGGCTATCGCGCCTTCCGCGGCCGCGACGCGACGGTCGAGCCGCTGCTGCGCAAGCGCGGTTTCCCGGTCCCGGCGGGTGGGGCGAGCGACAAGCCGGACTGACCCGGCCGGCTGGGCGGCCGTCCCCCGCGGGGGGCGGCCCGAAATCAAAGGCCGCCCGCACCTGCCGGTACGGGCGGCCTCGTTCCCCGAGCAGCGTTTCCCGTCAGTTGTTCTTGGCGCCCTGTGCCACCCAGTCGTGCAGGATCTTCTGTTCCGCGGCCGCGAGCGGCTGGTCCCCGTGCGGCATGCGGATCGAGGGGTCGGCCCTGCCCTCGACGAGCATGGTGAGCGTGCTCGACAGGGCGTCGCCAGGGATGACGACCGCGCCGAACTTCGTCCCCTCCATCAAGGCATCGTAGCTGGCGGTGCTCAGGCCGCTCGCCTCGTAGCCGGGCTGGCCGGGAACGTGGCAGGCGCCACAGCGTGCGTTCAGCACGGGCTGTACGTCCTTCGAGAAACTCACCGACGGCTCCTCCCTGGAACACGCACCCAGCGACAGCGCTCCCAGGGCCGCCGTCGCCGCCAGCAGAATCGGCAGCCGGTTCATGACCTGCCCTCCCGTAAGAACCCGGGCCCACTCTCTCGCGACCCCGGCGCGTACGAAATGGGGGCAATTACGTAGAAATCGGCCCACGGCGGCGCACGCCACGGTAAAGTCACGACGCGGCGCCCACCCGCCGGCGGCGCGCCACGCGCGCCGCGAAAAGAGCGCCCCGGGGAGACGACTTCCATGCCGATCAAGGTCCTCGACCTGCACCACCACGCCATTCGCGTGTCGCCGGTCCCGGCGGAAGCCGACGCCACGCGCGACTTCTACGGGCGCGTGCTGGGGCTGCAGCCGGATCCGGGCCGGCCCGCGATCCCCGGCGTGCCCGGATACTGGCTCAACTCCGGCGCGCACGCGCAGGTCCACCTGATCGGCGCGCAAGGCACGCTGATCGACCTCGGCGGCGGCATCGACCCGTCCTTGCCGCACGTGGCCTTCGCCGTCGAGGACATCGCCGCGGCCCTTGGGGAACTCGGGCGGCTCGGGATCGAGCATCGGGTGCTGTCCGGCGCCGTCGGCGCCGGGTCCGAGCAGGTCTTCCTGCGCGATCCGGCGGGCAACCTCATCGAGCTGCACCAGGCGGGGTCGTGCCGCTGCACCGCGGCGTCGCGCGCCGGGGAGCAGCCCGGCTACACGCGCGTGTGGAGCGCGGTCATGTTCGCGGACATGCGCGGCTTCACCGGCCTCTCCGAGCGACTGAGCCCCACCGACGTCGTGCCGCTGCTCAACGAGTACTTCTCGCTGCTGACGGACATCGCCGTCGGGCACGGCGGAACCGTGCTCAACCTGGCGGGTGACGGGCTCATGGCAGGCTTCGGCGTCCCGAAGGAGCGACGCGACGCCCCGGAGTGCGCGGTGGATTCCGCGCGCGAGATGCTGGATCGCTTCGGCGGCCTGGCCGCCGAGTGGAAGCAGCGGCATGGCTTCGACACCGGCATCGGCATCGGCATCAACGCCGGCGAGGTGATCGCCGGCAACGTCGGCTCGCCGGCCTACACCAGCTACACGATCATCGGCGACACCGTCAACGTGGCTGCACGCCTGAGCCAGCGCGCGCGCGCCGGCGAGGCGCTGTTCTCCAGCGCCGTCAAGCGTTCCCTGGACGAGCACGGCCACTCGGTCCCGGTGATCGAGCTGCCCGCGCTGCAGCTGCGCGGCCGCGCGGAACCCGTCGAGATCTACTGCATCCCCGCTGCGCGGCGGGTGGACTTCCGCCCGCTGGCCTGACCCCGCCGCGCGATCCTCACCAGTCCTTCCGCCCCGGAAGCAGGCCCTCGAGTTCCAGGCGGGTCAGGTTCCGCCACTGACCCGGGGCGAGGCCGTCCAGCGTGACGTTGATGATGCGCACGCGGCGCAGCCGGCGCACCGTGTAGCCGAAGTGCTCGCACATCCGGCGGATCTGCCGGTTCAGGCCCTGGGTCAGCACGATGCGGAAGCGGTTGCGCCCGAGCCGCTCCGTGGCGCAGGGCTTGGTCACCGTGCCGAGGATCGGCACCCCGGCTTCCATGGCGCGAAGAAACTCGCCGGTCACCGGCCGGTCCACCTCGACCAGGTACTCCTTCTCGTGCTCGTTCTCGGAGCGCAGGATCTCGTTGACGATGTCGCCGTTGTTGGTCAGCAGGATCAGGCCTTCCGAGTCCTTGTCGAGCCGCCCGATCGGGAAGATCCGCTCGCGGTGGCCGACGAAGTCCACGATGTTTCCCCGCACCTGGCGCTCGGTGGTGCAGGTGATGCCCGCAGGCTTGTTGAGCGCCAGGTACACGTGACGGCTCGGTCGCCCGACCGGCCGGCCATCGACCGAGACCGCGTCGTCCGGCGTGACGCGGGTGCCGAGTTCCGCCACGCGGCCGTTGACCGAGACCCGGCCCGCGGCGATCCAGGCATCGGCCTCGCGACGCGAGCAGACGCCCGTCTCGCTGATGAACTTGTTGAGGCGCATCCCCTCGGCCATGCCCGCGCAGCATAAGTGCGCGGCTTTGCGTGCCGCAACACGCGCCGGCCCCGGCAAGCTGCCGCAACTGCGTACGACCGGCGCGCTGCCCGGAGCGTACCCTCGAGCCAGGGCTCGGGAGGACGCGGCATGGGCAGCCTGTCCCGGGCGTGGTCGACCGCCAGGCTTGGCGTCGACTTCGCGTTGTTGCGGAAGGACCGCCCGTTCATCCTCGGGCTGGCGGTCACGGATCGCTGCAACCTGCGCTGTCGCCACTGCCGCGTGTGGCGCGACCACGGCCCGCACATGCCGTTCGCCGACGTCGAGTCCACGCTCCGCCGGTTCCATGCGCGCGGGTCCCGACTGCTGTACCTCGAGGGCGGCGAGCCGTACCTGTGGCGCGAGGGGCGGCTGCGACTCGCGGACGTCGTCTGGCTCGCCCGGGACATCGGCTACCTGCGCGTGCACGTCTGCACCAACGGCACGCTGCCGATCACCGCGCCCGCGGACTTCACCTGGGTCAGCGCCGACGGGCTGCACGACACCCACTACGCGCTGCGCGGGTCCGGCCTCGACGAGGTTCTTGACAACGCGCGCCGCTGCCCGACCCGCAAGGCCGTGGTCTTCACGGTCAATGCGATCAACCGCGAGGAGATCCGGCCGTTCCTCGAGCTCGTGCGCGACGCGGTGCCCGGCGTGCCGGTGCTGTTCCAGTTCCACACGCCGTACTACGGCGTGGACGAGCTGCTGCTCGACGCCGGTTCGCGCAACGCCGCCGTGGACAGTTTGCAGGAGTGCCGCCGGGCCGGCCTGCCGGTGATGAACTCGACGCCCGGACTCGAGCGGCTCCGTCCGGGGCACGGTTCCGGGCCCTGCGGGCTTTGGTACGTCGCCGACAGCGACGGCGAGTACCGCTGCTGTCGCGCGCTCGGCGATCCGGCCGTCTGCGACCACTGCGGCTACTCGGCCCGCGAGGAGATCCGCCTGGTGCGCGACTTCAATCCCCGCGCCCTGGCCAGCATGGCTCGGTGCCTGTGAACGCCGGCAGCGGGCGCTCCGCACCGAGCCTGCCTGGCCTGGTGTCGGGGGGCTGACGGGGCCGCGCACCGGGCCCGGGCGCCCTCAGCCCTGCGTGGAGGAGCTCGGGAACGCGAACTGGGCGCGTTCCGCGGCGTCTCCCGGCCAGCGCTGCGTGACCGTCTTGCGCTGGGTGTAGAAGCGCACCGCGTCCGGGCCG
>JAGTSG010000017.1 GCA_018261655.1 Pseudomonadota bacterium
CACGTATACTGCTGCGTTTTCCGCGGCTTAGGGGCAGGTAGTCATGGCGCGCATCGCCGGCATCAACATCCCGGTGAACAAGCACATCGTCATCGGGCTCACGCACATCTACGGCATCGGCCGTCCTGCGGCCCAGGCGATCTGCGAGGCGGCCGGCGTGGGTCCGTCCACGAAGGTCCGCGACCTCACCGAGGCGGAGGTCGGCGCGCTGCGCGCCGCCGTCGCCAAGCTGAGCGTCGAGGGCGATCTCCGCCGCGAGAACGCGATGGCGATCAAGCGGCTGATGGACCTCGGCTGCTACCGCGGCATCCGCCACCGCAAGGGCCTGCCCGCGAGGGGCCAGCGCACGCGCACCAACGCGCGCACGCGCAAGGGTCCGCGGCGCGCGGCGGTGAAGACCAAGGCGCAGCCGGGCAAGCACTGATAGCGGCCGGCCGCTCGCCAGCAACACTAGTTCCGGGTAACCAGGATTTATGGCTGAAAAAACGTCAGGGTCTACTGCCAGCAAGGCCCGCAAGAAGGCTAAGCGCCAGGTGTCCGATGGCATCGCGCACATCCACGCCTCCTTCAACAACACGATCGTCACGATCACCGACCGGCAGGGCAACACCCTGTCATGGGCGACCTCGGGCGGCTCGGGCTTCCGCGGCTCGCGCAAGAGCACGCCCTTCGCCGCGCAGGTCGCCGCCGAGAAGGCCGGCGTCGCCGCGCAGGACTACGGCCTGAAGACCGTCGAGGTCCGCGTGCGCGGGCCGGGCCCGGGCCGCGAGTCCGCGGTCCGCGCGCTGAACGCCTGCGGCCTGAAGGTGACCAGCATCGAGGACGTCACCCCGATCCCCCACAACGGTTGCCGCCCGCCCAAGAAGCGGCGCGTCTGAGGACTGGAAGTCATGGCGAGGTATCTCGGTCCCAAGTGCAAGCTCTCGCGTCGCGAGGGCACCGACCTGTTCCTGAAGAGCGCCGTCAAGCCGCTCGAGAGCAAGTGCAAGCTCGAGGTGCCGCCGGGCGGCATCAAGGGCGAGCGCCGCACCCGTCTCTCCGACTACGGCCTGCAGCTGCGCGAGAAGCAGAAGCTGCGCCGCATGTACGGCGTGCTCGAGCGCCAGTTCCACAACTACTACGCGCGCGCCGCGGGCCGCCCGGGATCGACCGGCGAAAACCTGCTGCGCTACCTCGAGGGGCGCCTCGACAACGTCGTGTACCGCATGGGATTCGCCGCCACCCGCGCCGAGGCGCGCCAGCTCGTCAGCCACAAGGGCGTCGAGGTGAACGGCGAGTCGGTCAACGTTCCTTCCTACCAGTGCAAGCCCGGCGACGTCATCACCGTGCGTGAAAAGGCGCAGAAGCAGATGCGCGTCTCGGCCGCACTGGCCATAGCCACCCAGGTCGGGCTGCCCGACTGGGTCGAAGTCGACGAGAAGAAGTTCTCCGGCACCCTGAAGTCGCTGCCCGATCGCGACCAGATCCTGCCGGACATCAACGAAAACCTCGTCGTCGAGCTCTACTCAAAGTAACAGGTGACGGTCATGCAGGGATCCGCCACGGAATTCTTGAAGCCCAAGTCGGTCAAGGTGACCGCCACGTCGCCGCGCCACGCGCGGATCGTGATCGAGCCGTTCGAGCGGGGCTTCGGACACACGCTGGGCAACGCGCTGCGCCGCGTCCTTCTCTCCTCGATGCCGGGTTGCGCGGTGACCGAGGTCGAGATCGACGGCGTGCTGCACGAGTACACCAGCATCGAGGGCGTGCAGGAGGACGTGGTCGACATCCTTCTGAACCTCAAGGGCATCGCGATCCGCATGCACTCGCGCAACGAGACCGAGCTCCGGCTGCACAAGAAGGGCCCGGGACCGGTCACCGCGGGCGACATCCAGTCGGACCACGACGTCGAGATCGTCAACCCCGAGCTGGTGATCGCGACGCTCACCAAGCCCATCGACCTCAACATGACGCTCAAGATCGAGCGTGGCCGCGGCTACCGCCCGGCGGCGCAGCGCGTCGAGTTCGAGGAGCAGACCCGGCCGATCGGCCGGCTGCAGCTGGACGCCTCCTTCTCGCCTGTCCGCCGCGTCACCTACGGCGTGGAGTCCGCGCGCGTCGAGCAGCGCACCGACCTCGACAAGCTGATCATCGACATCGAGACCAACGGCACGATCGATCCCGAGGAGGCCATCCGGCGCGCCGGCGGCATCCTCAAGGACCAGCTGACCGTGTTCGTCGAGCTCGAGGGCCAGGGCGAGGTCAGCACGCAGCCGAGCGGCCCGCTGCCCGACCCGATCCTGCTCCGGCCGGTGGACGAGCTGGAGCTGACCGTCCGCAGCGCGAACTGCCTGAAGGCGGAGAACATCCACTACATCGGCGACCTGGTGCAGCGCACCGAGGTCGAGCTGCTGAGGACGCCGAACCTCGGCAAGAAGTCGCTCACCGAGATCAAGGAAGTGCTCGAGAGCCATGGCCTGACGCTCGGCATGCGCATCGAGGGCTGGCCGCCGGCCAGCCTGCGCCGCGAAGACGAGCTGAAGTCGGCCTGAGCTGAAGAGTCCAGGAACGAAGCACCATGCGTCATCAATTGTCCGGCCGCCAGCTTTCGCGCAACGCCTCGCACCGCAAGGCGCTGATGCGCAACATGGCCACCGCGCTCCTGCGCCACGAGACGATCCGCACCACCCTGCCGAAGGCCAAGGAGCTGCGGCGGGTCGTGGAGCCGCTCATCACGCTGGGCAAGACCGACAGCCTCGCCGGCCGCCGCCGCGCGTTCTCGCAGCTGCGCGACGACGAGGTGGTGCGCAAGCTGTTCGAGGACATCGGCCCGCGCTTCAAGACGCGCGCCGGCGGCTACACGCGGATCCTCAAGATGGAGACCCGCCCGGGCGACGCGGCGCCGATGGCGCTGATGCAGCTGGTGGAGAAAGCCGGCGCCCCGGCCGCGGCCGCCGAGGAGCCGAAGAAGCCGGCGAAGCGCGCGCGCAAGAAGTCCGCGCCCGCCGCCGAGAGCGAGGCCAAGGCCGCGGCCAAGCCACGCCGCAGGAAGGCCGCGGCCGCCTGACCCGTTTCCACTCCTTGAAGGCTGCGGACGCAGCCTCCTTGGTCGCCAGTGGAGAAGCCGGGGTTCGCCCCGGCTTTCTTTTGTGGAGACAACCCGACCCGAAACCGCCGCCGCGGCGGACGTGCCGCGGCCGTGCTGCGGCCCGCCTTCAGGCATCCAGGCTTTCGTCGTTGCCGGCGATGACCTATCGTTGTCCCATCCCGCCGATGGTCCGCGGGTAAGGGAGACGACAATGAGCCTGATGAAGGAATTCAAGGCATTCGCGATGCGCGGCAACGTCATCGACCTGGCGGTCGGCGTCGTGATCGGCGGCGCCTTTGGCAAGATCGTGTCGTCGCTGGTGGACGCGATCATCATGCCCATCGTGGGAGCCATCACCGGTGGGGTCGACTTCTCCGAACTGTCGGCGAACATCGGCAGCGAGGCGGCGCCGGTGCTGCTCAAGTATGGCGCCTTCATCCAGGCGACCGTCGACTTCCTGATCATCGCCTTCGCGATCTTCATGGCCGTCAAGGCCATCAACAAGCTGCAGGGCCCGCCGCCGGCGCCGGCTGCACCGCCGCCGCCGCCCAGGGAGCAGGTCCTGCTCGAGGAAATCCGCGACCTGCTGAAGAAGTGATGCCGTGTCCCCGGGAGGGCGTCGCCCTCCCGGGAACCGGCCTCAGGTCGCCGCGAACGCCTCTCGGGTGAGGTTGCGCGGCCCGCCCGCGAGCGCGACGACGTTGTCCTCGATGCGCACGCCTCCGCAGGGGCGCAGAGCCTCGACGCGATCCCAGTCGATCAGCGCCGCACGGCGGTCGGCCCGCGCTGCGGCGAGCAGCAGGTCGATGAAGTAGACGCCGGGCTCGATTGTCACGACGAAACCCTCGGCCAGGTCCCGCGTCAGCCGCAGGAAGGGGTGACCTTCCGGACGCGGCCGGAGGGCGCCGGTATCGTCGGCCATCAGCCCGCCGACGTCATGCACCTGCAGCCCGAGCAGGTGCCCGATCCCGTGCGGGAAGAAGGCGCGGGTCACGCCGGCGTCCACCGCATCGTCGTCGCGCACGCGGCTCAGGCCGCAGTCGGCGAGCACCCCGCCGATCAGGCGGTGCGCCTCGAGGTGGATGTCCCGGTAGTCGCGGCCGGGGGCGACCAGGCTGGCGAGCCGTCGTTGCACGCCGTCCACGGCGGCGACCAGGTCTGCGAAGGGCCCGGGTCCGGCGGCGTAAGTCCGGGTGATGTCGCTGCCATAGCCCGCGTACGG
This sequence comes from Pseudomonadota bacterium, assembly GCA_018261655.1. Classification (GTDB taxonomy): domain Bacteria; phylum Pseudomonadota; class Gammaproteobacteria; order Steroidobacterales; family Steroidobacteraceae; genus SG8-30. The sequence continues at coordinate 4,290 of JAGTSG010000017.1, forward strand.
CGCGCCGGCGTCGATCAGGAACGAGCGTCGCGCTGCGGGCGCCTGCCGGTCGAGGTGCTGGTAGTGCAGGACGGCGCCGTGCTCGTTGCAGGCCACGATGCTGTTGTAGGGCAGGTCCTCCTCGCGCGCGCCGGCCGCGCGGCAGTACTCGAGGTGGATCGCAAACTCGCTCGCCCCGTCGCGCCAGGCGCGCTCGGCGGCCCGGTGGGCCCGCGCGCCGGCGAGGCTGGCCCGGGCGAGGCACTCGACTTCGTACGGCGTCTTGGCGGCCCTGCCGTAGTCGAGCGGGGCGGTCACCGCGGCCGGATTGGCCTCGCCGAGCCCGTCCCAGGCGGGGGCCGGCTCGCCCAGCAGCGCCCAGCGCCGCCCGGTGGGCAGGGCGGCACGGGCCTCGGAGGCATCGCTGACGATGCGCAGGTCGTAGGCCCGGGTCCAGGGAGCGTCCGGGATGGAGGGAGGCATGTGCCAGTAGTCGGCCTCCTGCCGGAAGAGCAGCAGCGGGCGCCTGCCCGGCTCTACGGCCAGCAGGCACCCGGGCGACGCCTCAGGGACCCATTGGCGGTACCGGGGGTTGGCCTTGAAAGGGTACGGCTGGTCGTCGGCGAACTGCATCGGGGGCTCGCCGGAGGGAATCAGGGCGCCGTCGAAGGCGGCGGCCTCCAGAGCCCGGGCGAAATGGCCTGCCACCGCCTCGAGATGCGGGTTGAAAAGCGCTTCGGTCGTTGCCAAGCGGGACTCCGGCTCCGGCGGCGCGGGTTGCGCCGTTTCGCCCCTATCTTGGCTGCACTGGCTGGCCGAGGCGAGGAAAACAGCGGTGCTGGCGGCCGCGGCGCGCGGGCGGCAGGTGATTTATCATTGAAAAATGAGGGAAAATCGCTAGAATTGCCCGACCCCGGAAGAACTTCCCGCGCTTTCTGGCGCGTGCAGCCCGACCGGGGTCTTACTTTCCCACTCTCACCTTTCCGACCAATTTCCTGGGGTATCGAACATGAATGCGAAGATTCTGGGCGTAGTCGCCCTTGCGCTCGTCCTGACGGCCTGCGGCAAGAAGGAAGAGGCCGCCGTGGAGCAGAAGGCCGCCGAGGCTGCTGCCGCGGTCGAGCAGGCCGCCGACAAGACCGCCGAGGCCGCCGCCGACGCCGCTGACGCCACGGCCGCCGCCGCGGAAAAGGCTGCCGACGCGACCGCGGAAGCCGCCGCCGACGCGACCGCCGCCGCGGGCGAAGCCGCTGCTGACGCCGGCGCCGCGGCTGACAAGGCGGCCACCGAGGCCTCCGAAGAGATGAAGAAGTAAGACGGTCCCTTTTCGGGCTGTCTGGGGCCGGGCGGATGACGCGGTATGATGCCGCGACGCCGCCCGGCTTTTGCTTTTCTGCGGTGCACGACATGGCAGTCAGCATCCGTGACGCGAGGAGATCCGGCGAGGACCGCCAATGGATCGAGCGCGCCTATCGCGAGTACCTCGACGACCTCGGGGCCGGGGGCACCGGCGTCTTTCCCGCGCTCGACGTCACGGGGCAGGGGCCGGCCGACCTCCTCGACGCCTGGTTTCGCGACGAGAGATCGATCCCGTTCGTGATCCTGCGCGACGGGACGCCGGCGGGATTCGCGCTGGTGCAGCGTACCTCCGCCGCCTGGCAGGGCCCGCAGTCGGCCTTCAGGCTGCGCGAGTTCTTCGTCCGGGATGAATTCCGTCGCCGCGGGCTGGGTCGCGAGGCTGCCCTGCTGCTGTTCAACCGCTTCGAGGGACAGTGGCTGGTGACCGAGTCGACGCGGCACCGCGCGGCCATCGCGTTCTGGCGCAACGTGATCGCGGGCTACACCCGCGGACGCTTCCGGGAGGGTTCGGTGAGCGGCGAGGTGCAGCACACGTTCAGCAGCTCGCGACCCCCGTCCGGCCGCGCCTGACGGGGCAGCGATGAGCGGCGTCATGTCCCGGGCGCAGCACAGGAGGGGACCATGTTCGCACGCCTTGCCATCACGACCGTCCTGCTGGCGGCCGGAGGACTCGCCGCCGTGACCGACTCATCCGCCCAGCAGCGGCGCATCGGCCTGCCGTTCGCGACGCGCTCGGAAGTACTCGCACCGCATGCGATGGCCGCGACCAGCCAGCCCCTGGCCACCACCGCAGCCCTGGAGGTCATGCGGCGCGGCGGGTCGGCGGTAGATGGCGCGATCGCGGCGAACGCCGTGCTCGGGCTCACGGAGCCGACCGGCGCGGGCATCGGCGGCGACCTGTTCGCGATCGTGTGGGACCCGAAGGAGCGCCGGCTCTTCGGCCTGAATGCGAGCGGACGTTCGCCGAGGTCGCTGACGCTCGCGCACCTCGAATCGCTGGGCCTGACGCACATCCCGCCGTTCGGCCCGCTGCCCGTCACCGTGCCGGGCGCGGTGGACGGCTGGTTCGAACTGCACGGCCGCTTTGGCCGGCTGCCGATGACGGCGGTGCTGGCGCCTGCGATCGGCTATGCGCGGGACGGCTTCCCGGTCACCGAGGTGATCGCAGACGGCTGGCGGCGGAACGTGCGCGTGCTGGAGGAGTACCCGGGATTCGCCGCGACCTTCATGCCCGGCGGCCGCGCGCCCGCCAGGGGCGAGACCTTTTCGAACCCGCGGCTCGCCCGCACCTACGAGTCCATCGCCAGGGGCGGCCGGGAGGCCTTCTACCGGGGCGACATCGCGCGCGCCATCGACGCCTACATGAAGGCCAACGGTGGCTTCCTGTCGTACGAGGACCTCGCATCGCACCGCTCGGAGTGGGTGGAGCCGGTGTCGGTGAACTACCGCGGCTACGACGTGTGGGAACTGCCGCCTAACGGCCAGGGCATCGCGGCACTGCAGATGCTGAACATCCTCGAGGGCTACGACCTCGCGAAGATGGGTTTCGGCAGCGCCGACTACCTGCACCTGTTCACCGAGGCCAAGAAGCTCGTGTTCGAGGACCGCGCGCGCTACTACGCCGATCCGGACTTCGCGCCGGCGCCGCTCAGCCGGTTGCTGTCGGACGCCTACGCCGCAGAGCGGCGCGCGATGATCGACATGTCGCGGGCTGCCAGCAGCTATCCGGCCGGGGAGATGCCGGGGGCGAGGTCGGACACCGTGTACCTGACGGTCGCGGACGGGGACGGCATGATGGTGTCGCTGATCCAGAGCAACTTCCGCGGCATGGGTTCGGGGATGACGCCCGGCGACCTCGGCTTCGTGCTGCAGGACCGCGGCGAACTGTTCTCGCTGCGGCCGGGCCATCCCAACGTCTATGCACCCGGCAAGCGGCCGTTCCACACCATCATTCCCGCCTTCGTCACCCGGGACGGCCAGCCGCTGGTCAGTTTCGGCGTGATGGGCGGCGACATGCAGCCGCAGGGGCACGTGCAGGTGCTGGTGAACATGATCGATTTCGGCATGAACCTGCAGGAGGCGGGGGACGCGCCACGCGTGCGCCACGACGGTTCGAGCGCACCGACCGACGAGGTCATGACCAACGGCGGCGAGCTGGCGCTGGAGCAGGGATTCGACCCGGCCGTCGTCGACGAACTCCGCCGGCGTGGCCATCGCATCAAGGCGGAGCCGGGCGACTTCGGCGGTTACCAGGCGATCCGCCGCGACCCGCGCAACGGCAGCTATGCCGGCGGCTCGGAGTCACGCAAGGACGGCCACGCGGCGGGGTATTGAGAGGTGCCGGGGACAGGGTAAGGTCCGGCCCCCCCCCCTCAGTGGTGATGCCCAACGTGCGGGTCGGTCGCGTCGCCGGCCAGCACGTCCGCCTCGACGCTGATCCGGCCGGCCTTCTCGAATTCCAGCGTGATTGCGATGCGGCTGCCCTGCACCAGCGGCGCCTGCAGCCCCATCAGCATCAGGTGCCGGCCGCCGGGTTCGAACGCCACGCGTTCGCCGGCGCCGATGTCCAGCGGCTCGATCCTGCGCATCCGCACGACGTCCCCCTCGCGGACGGTCGCGTGCACCTCTGCGCGGTCGGCCACGGCGGTGGACACCGACACGAGGCGGTCGGCCGCGCCGCCGGCGTTGTCGATCGCCAGGTAGACGGCGGCGACGGTCGCGCCCGGTGGCGTGGCCCGTGCCCAGGCCTGCGTGACGGTGGGCCCGGCCGCGGCGGCGGGCCCGGCGACCAGCGCCGTGGCGATCAGCAACGATACGATCAGGCGGTTCATTCGGAGTCTCCTTGTCCAGTCCGGCCGCATCAGGCGCGGCGTCGCGCCCGCGTGGCGCCGCGTGACAGTACCGGCGCCAGATAGCGGCCGGTGTAGCTGCCCTCCAGCGCCGCGACCTGCTCGGGCGTGCCCTCGGCGATGACGCGGCCCCCGCCGTCGCCGCCCTCCGGGCCCAGGTCGATGATCCAGTCGGCGGTCTTGATCACGTCGAGGTTGTGCTCGATCACCACCACGGTGTTGCCCTCGTCACGCAGCCGGTGCAGCACGCCGAGCAGCTGCTCGACGTCGTGGAAGTGCAGCCCGGTCGTCGGCTCGTCGAGGATGTACAGCGTGCGACCCGTGGAGCGCTTCGAGAGTTCCTTCGCGAGCTTCACGCGCTGCGCCTCGCCGCCGGAGAGCGTGGTCGCATTCTGCCCCAGGCGGAGGTAGGAGAGCCCGACGTCCAGCAGCGTCTGCAGCTTGCTGGCCACCGCCGGCACCGCCTGGAAGTAGGCGAGGGCGTCCTCGACCGTCATGTCGAGCACCTCGTGGACGTTGCGGCCCTTGTAGTGGACCTCGAGCGTCTCGCGGTTGTAGCGCTTGCCCCGGCACACGTCGCAGGGCACGTACACGTCGGGCAGGAAGTGCATCTCGACCTTGATCACGCCGTCGCCCTGGCAGGCCTCGCAACGGCCTCCCTTGACGTTGAAGCTGAACCGGCCCGGCTGGTAGCCGCGGGAGCGCGCCTCGGGGGTCGCGGCGAACAGCTCGCGGATGGGCGTGAACAGCCCGGTGTAGGTGGCCGGGTTCGACCGCGGCGTTCGCCCGATGGGGCTCTGGTCGATGTCGATCACGCGGTCGACGTGCTCGAGGCCCTCGATCGCCTCGCAGGGCGCGGAGTCGTAGGCGCCGTCGTTGAGGTGCTCGGCCACCCGACGGTAGAGCGTGTCGTTGACCAGCGTCGACTTGCCCGAGCCCGACACGCCGGTGACGCAGGTCATCAGCCCCAGCGGGATGTCCACTGACACGGCGCGCAGGTTGTTGCCGGTCGCGCCCACCACGCGCAGGAAGCGCTTGCGGTCCCGCGGCGTGCGTCGCGCCGGGACCTCGATGCGCCGCCGCCCCGACAGGTACTGGCCGGTGACCGAGTCGGGATGCGCGGCGACCTGGGGCGGCGTTCCCTGCGCGACCACCCGCCCGCCGTGCACGCCGGCGCCCGGCCCGAGGTCCACGACGTGGTCCGCCTGGCGGATCGCGTCCTCGTCGTGCTCGACGACGATGACCGTGTTGCCGAGGTCGCGCAGCCGGTGCAGCGTGTCGAGCAGGCGCTGGTTGTCGCGCTGGTGCAGGCCGATCGAGGGTTCGTCGAGGATGTACATCACGCCCACCAGCCCCGAGCCGATCTGGCTGGCGAGGCGGATGCGCTGCGCCTCGCCGCCGGAGAGCGTCTCGGCACTGCGGTCGAGCGTGAGGTAGTCGAGGCCGACGTCCACCAGGAAGCCGAGGCGGTCGCCGACCTCCTTGACCACCTTGGCCGCGATCTCGCCGCGCCACCCCTCGAGGCTGAGCCCGCCGAAGAAGGCCAGCGCCCGGCCGACGGACAGCGACGAGATGTCGGGAAGGCTGCGGCCGCCGACGAACACGTTGCGCGCGGAGCGGGTGAGCCGGGTGCCCTCGCACTCCGGGCAGGTGCGCGTGCCGAGGTAGCGGGACAGTTCCTCGCGCACCGACATCGACTCGGTCTCGCGGTAGCGTCGCTCGAGGTTGTTGATCACGCCCTCGAACCGGTGCCGCCGCTTCACCGTGCGGCCGCGCGAGTCGAAGTAGCGGAACTCGACTTCCTCGTCGCCGCTGCCGTAGAGGAGCACGTCGCGCGACTTGTGGGGCAGCTCCTCCCACGGCGCCTCGGGGTCGAAGCCGTAGTGCTGGGCGAGCGCCAGCACCATCTGGTAGTAGTAGGCGTTGCGGCGGTCCCAGCCGCGCACCGCGCCGCCCGCAAGCGACAGGGACGGCTGCGACACGACGCGCGCCGGGTCGAAGAACTGCTTGACGCCGAGCCCGTCGCAGGACGAGCAGGCCCCGGCAGGGTTGTTGAAGGAGAACAGCCGCGGCTCGAGCTCCGAGAGCGAGTAGCCGCAGGCCGTGCAGGCGAACTTGTCGGAAAAGACCAGCTCCTCGCGCTCCGGCTCCTCGAGGAAGGCGATCCTCGCCACGCCCTCACCGAGGCGCAGGGCCGTCTCGAAGGACTCGGCGAGACGCTGCCCGAGGTCGGGCCGCACCTTGAAGCGGTCCACGACGGCCTCGATCGTGTGCTTGCGCCGGAGGTCGAGCTTCGGCGCGTCGTCGAGCTCGACGAGGCGGCCGTCCACGCGCGCACGGACGAAGCCGCGGCCCCGCAGTTCCTCGAACACCTGCAGGTGCTCGCCCTTGCGGTCCTTGACCACGGGCGCGAGCAGCACGAGCGGCGTGCCTTCGGGAAGCCGCAGCACCTGGTCCACCATCTGGCTGACCGTCTGTGCCGACAGGTCCATGCCGTGGTCCGGGCAGCGCGGGATCCCGGCGCGCGCGTACAGCAGGCGCAGGTAGTCGTAGATCTCCGTCACGGTGCCCACGGTGGAGCGCGGGTTGTGGGAGGTGGACTTCTGCTCGATGGAAATCGCCGGCGACAGCCCCTCGATGGAGTCGACGTCCGGCTTCTCCATCATGGAGAGGAACTGCCGGGCGTAGGCGGACAGCGACTCGACGTAGCGGCGCTGGCCCTCGGCATAGATGGTGTCGAAGGCGAGGGACGACTTGCCCGACCCCGACAGGCCGGTGAAGACGATCAGCCGGTCGCGGGGCAGGTCGAGGTCGATGCCCTGGAGGTTGTGGGTCCGCGCGCCGCGGATCCGGATGATTTCGGTGCTCATGGAAAGCCTGGCGGGCGCGTCTTGGCGCCCATGCGGGACCGGATTGCGAGCCCCCTAGGATACGCGGCGGGCAGCGGTCGGGGCAAAACCCTTGTGGCTCCCGGGTGTTGCGCGTCCCGTTGCTCCGGTTCGGCGCGAGCGGGCCCCGGGGCGCGCCCTTGCGGCGAAAATCCCTGCATTCGCAGCCGATTGTGGCGGGTGTCCCCGGACGGCCGCGCGGACTAGAATGGGCCCTCGACGAGTACGGCGTCGCCGCAGCGCGGACCGCCTGTTAACCCCTGAAGGACCGAGGTGTGTCATGGCACGAGGCGTCAACAAGGTCATCCTGGTCGGCAACCTGGGGCAGGATCCCCAGACTCGTGCCATGCCGAGCGGCAAGACGGTGGTGAACCTGCGCATCGCGACGACGGACCAGTGGCGCGACAAGCAGACCGGCGAAAACAAGGAAAACACGGAGTGGCACACCGTGGTCATGTTCGACCGCCTGGCCGAGATCGCCGCCGAGTACCTGCGCAAGGGCTCGCAGATCTACATCGAAGGCAAGCTCCGCACCCGCAAGTGGCAGGACAAGGAAGGCAATGACCGCTACTCGACGGAGATCGTGGCCAACGAGATGCAGATGCTCGGCGGCCGCAGTGGTGGGGGTGGCGGTGGTGGCGGCGGATCCGAGCGCGAGCCGGTCCAGCGGCCCCCCGGCGGTCCGGCCGCCGGCGCGCCTTCCGGCGGTGGTCGCGACGAGTTCGACGACGACATCCCGTTCTAGCGCCTGCCGGCGAGCCTGACCACGGGCTGCGCCGGCGGCGCGCCCACCCCCGGCGATCCGGATCTGCCGCCCGTCACGCCGGGCGGTTTCCCCCGGCGATTCCGGCTCGAATCTGGGGTTCCGGTCACATTCGGGCTGCAGCCGTCCGGTTATGTTGCCTCCCGGTGGGCCATGCCGGCGCGATCGTCGGCCCGGCCGGATCTCGGGGTGGAGCAGTGTTGCCATCGGCTGAAACGGGCATGGACGCGACGGGCCGCCTGCGCGCGCCCTGGATCGAGGACGGCGGAGGCTGGGCAGCGCTCGGCGCCGTGCTCTACGCGCTCGTACTGACCCTCGTCGCGCGCCTCGATCCCGGGGCCGTTCCGCCCGGCGACGCCTGGCTGCTGCCGGCCATGCTGGCCGCGGCGCACGCGGGCCGCCGCGCCGCGCTGCAGTTCGAGCTGCCGCCCGCGAGGAAACAGGCCTGGCGCCTGGTATCGGTGGCCATCCTGGTCGCCGCGGCGTCGCTGGCCGTCTCCCTCGTCCTCGGCGTCCTCGGGCAGCCCGCGGCGGCCGCCGTCGCGGGGGCCGTGCGCCTGGCCTTCTATCCGCTGGTGGCGCTGGCCTGCGTCAGGCTGATGATGTCCGCCGCGAACGGGGCCCAGTGGGCGCGGGTCGGGCTGGACGGCGTCGTCGTGACCCTGTCCTTCGGCGCCCTGCTGTGGCTGCTCGTCCTGCGGCCGGCGGTCGAGGGACTGGATCTGGGCCCCCGCTCCCTGACGCCCGCGACCGCCTATCCCATGCTCGACGCCGGCCTGTTCCTGCTCGCGGTCCTGACCCTCACCGTGCAGCGCCTGCGCGACCTGGCACCGGCCTGCGCCTGGCTCGCGGTCGGGCTCCTTCTCATGCTGGCCGGTGACACCTGGCGCGCCGACCTGTCCACGGCAGGCGAGGCCGTCGACACCATGCCGCCGATGCTGCTGCTGGTCGCGGCGCACGCGCTGCTCGCGGTCGCGGCGCAGGCAGACCGCGTAGGCGGCAGCCAGCTCGAGTCTGCGGACGCTGCCGCAACCCGCACGACCGACCTGGGCATGCTGCCGTTCCTCGGCCTGGCGCTGGCGATGGCCGTGCTGGTCTACCACCAGGCCGGGGCGCTGATGGAGCCGCAGGGCGCACTCGTGCTCGTCGTCTGCGTCGCCGGCATCATGATGCTGCTGCGCCAGCGCCTGACGACGCGCGAGGTCGCCGGACAGGAGGCGAGCCTGGCGCGCCGCGCGGCCGAGGACCGCTTCTCCTCGCTGGTGCGCAACTCGTCCGACGTGATCGCCATCGCCGGCCACGATGCGCGCCTGTTCTACCTCACGCCGTCGGCCGAACGCGTGTTCGGCGCGCGCGCCGAGGACCTCCTCGGCCAGGGTTTCGCCGACTTGTTCCTGCCGGAGGACCGCGGCAAGGTCCGGGAACTCCTGACGCGGACGATGGCCGCGCCAGGCGCCTCCGCCGACCTCGAGCTGCGCGTGCCGCGCGGCGGCGAGCACTTCCGCGTCGTCCACATCGTCGCCACCAACCTCGCGGACGAGCCCACCGTCGCCGGCTGCGTCCTGAACATCCGTGACATCACCGACCGCAAGCGCCTCGAGGACCAGCTCACGCGACTGGCGTTCCACGACCCGCTGACGCTGCTGGCCAACCGGGCGCTGTTCCGCGACCGGGTCGAGCACGCGATTGCCGGCTCCCGCCGGCGCGGCAACCAGGTGGCCGCGATCTTCGTGGACCTCGACAACTTCAAGAAGATCAACGACAGCCTCGGCCACGGCGAGGGCGACCGGGTGTTGCGCGCGACTGCGCAGCGCCTCAGCAAGTGCACGCGCACGGCCGACACGGTGGCCCGGCTCGGCGGCGACGAGTTCGCGGTACTGGTCGAGGACGCCGCCTCCAACGAGGCCGTGGTCGAGACCGCAGCGAGGATCGTGGAGGCGCTGAAGGAGCCCTTCGCCTTCTCCGGGTCGAGCCTGCGCGTCGCCGCCAGCGTCGGCGTCGCCTTTGCCGGGCCGGAGGACGGCGTGGAGGAACTGCTGCGGAACGCCGACGTGGCCATGTACCACGCCAAGGCGCAGGGCAAGAGCAGGTACTCGGTGTTCCAGCCCAGGATGCAGGAAGCGGTGCGCGAGCGGCTGCGCATCGAGGCGGACCTGGCGCGGGCCATCGGCCGCAACGAGCTGCGACTGCACTTCCAGCCGATCGTGGACCTCGAGTCCGGCTACCTGCTGGGCGTCGAGGCGCTGGTCCGCTGGCAGCACCCGACGCGCGGGCTGATCCCGCCGGCAGAGTTCATCAATGTCGCCGAGGAAAGCGGCCAGGTCATCGGGCTCGGCCGCTGGGTCCTCTACGAGGCCTGCAGCCAGGTGCGCGAGTGGCAGGGCCGAATGCCGATGGGTGAGTTGCTGCGGGTGGCGGTCAACGTGTCCGGCCAGCAGCTGCAGGGCGACGACCTCGTGGCCGAAGTCAAGGGAGCGCTGGAGCACAGCGGGCTCGACGCGGGCTGCCTGGTGATCGAGATGACCGAGAGCGTGGTCATGCACGACACCGAGGCGACCTTCGCCAAGCTGAAGGACCTGAAGCGCCTCGGGATCCGCATCGCGATCGATGACTTCGGCACCGGCTACTCCTCGCTGTCCTACCTGCACCGCTTCCCGATCGACATCCTCAAGATCGACCGTTCCTTCGTGGAACGCCTCGGGCTGGAGAAGGATGGCACCGAACTCGCACGCGCGATCGTCACGCTCGGCGAGACGCTCGGCCTCGAGGTGGTGGCCGAGGGCATCGAGTACGAGCACCAGGTCCGCCAGCTGATGGACCTCGGCTGCGTCGCCGGGCAGGGCTTCTACTACTCCAGGCCCGCCCTGCTGCGCGAGATCGAGTACTCCCACCAGGCCAAGCTGCGCAAGGACCTCGCCCGCGAGCTGCCTCCGGAGGCCACCGTCAGCGCCACCGGCCGCTTCCAGCGGCCGCGTTTCGAGGACTTCCAGCTCGACCTGGAGCCGACCGGCAGCCTCGGCCGATAGTCCTGTATTTTTCGTCCTTTCAAGAGCTTATGACTGCCGGGCGGGTCGCGGCCGGGACCCAGCGCCCTTCATTCGGGACCCCAAACCGGCTACCCTAACCGCCCTTTTCCCTGCCCATTGAGCCCCGATGCCCGGCCGGCTGTACATCTCGACCTTCGGCTGCCAGATGAACGAGTACGACTCCGCGCGGATGGTGGACGTGCTGCGCGAGTCCGAGGGCCTCGAACTGACCGACGACCCGGCGGCGGCCGACGTCGTCCTGCTGAACACCTGTTCGGTACGGGAGAAGGCCCAGGAGAAGGTGTTCTCGCACCTCGGCCAGTGGCGTCTGCTCAAGGAACGCAAGCCCGGCCTGGTCATCGGCGTCGGCGGTTGCGTGGCGAGCCAGGAAGGCGAGGGGCTGCTCGAGCGCGCCCCCTTCGTGGACCTGGTGTTCGGGCCGCAGACGATCCACCGGCTGCCCGAGATGATCACCGGCCTGCGGCGCAGCGGCCGCGCGCAGGTGGACGTGTCCTTCCCCGAGATCGAGAAGTTCGACCGCATGCCGGAGCCGCGCGCCGAGGGCGCGGCGGCCTTCGTCTCCGTCATGGAGGGCTGCAGCAAGTACTGCAGCTTCTGCGTCGTGCCCTACACGCGCGGCGAGGAGATGAGCCGCCCGTTCGCGCAGGTGATGGCCGAGGTCGAAGCGCTCGCGGCACAGGGCGTGCGCGAGGTGATGCTGCTCGGGCAGAACGTGAACGCCTATCGCGGCCCGATGGAGGACGGCACCGAGTGCGACCTGGCTACGCTGATCCGCTTCGTCGCCCGCGTGGACGGCGTCGAGCGCGTCCGTTTCACCACGTCGCACCCCGTGGAGTTCAGCGACGCGCTGGTCGAGGCCTACGCGGACGTGCCGAAGCTGGTGAGCTACCTGCACCTCCCGGTGCAGAGCGGCTCGGACCGCATCCTGGCGCTGATGAAGCGCGGCTATACCGCGCTCGAGTACAAGCAGAAGATACGCCGGCTGCGCGCCGCGCGGCCCGGCATCAGCCTGTCGTCGGACTTCATCGTCGGCTTCCCGGGGGAGACCGACCGGGACTTCGCGCAGACGATGGACCTCATCGCGGAGGTCGGGTTCGACCAGAGCTTCAGTTTCATCTACAGCCGCCGCCCCGGTACCCCGGCCGCGGCCCTGCCCGACGACGTACCGCGCGAAGTGAAGTCGCAGCGGCTGGCGGTCCTGCAACAGCGCATCGACCGGCAGGCGATGGACATCAGCCGGCGCATGGTCGGGACCGTGCAGCGCGTGCTGGTGGAGCGGCCCTCGAAGAAGGACCCGGCCCAGCTCGCCGGCAGGACCGAGAACATGCGCTGGGTCAACTTCGACGGGCCGCCTTCACTGCTCGGCGGCTTCGCCGACGTGCTGATCACCGAGGCGCTGCCCAACTCGCTGCGCGGCCGCCTCGCCGCCGGGGCCGCCGCGGCGCCGGTCGCCCAGAGCGCATGAGCCGCGCTTGAACACGGGTCCGCAACGCGACGTTTCCTTCGAGGGCGCGGCCAACGAGCGCCTCGCGGCGGTGTGCGGCCCGCTCGACGGGCACCTGCGGCAGATCGAGGAACGCATGGGCGTCGAGGTCCACCGCCGCGGCGGGCACTTCGCCGTCGGCGGCGAGCGGGCCGAGGCCGGCGTCGCCGTGCTCAAGGCGCTGTATGCGCGCGCGGCGGAAGGGCCGGTGACCCCCGAGGACGTGCATCTCGCCATCCAGGAGGCGGGCATGGAGCCCGCCGGCGCGGCGGACGTGCTGTCGGTCCATACCCACCGCGGGCTGATCCGCGGACGCGGGCCGAACCAGGTCCGCTACCTGGGCAACATCCGCGAACACGACCTGACCTTCGGCATCGGCCCGGCCGGCACCGGCAAGACCTACCTGGCGGTGGCCTGCGCCGTCGAGGCGCTGCAGCGCGACGCGGTCCGGCGCATCGTGCTGGTGCGGCCGGCGGTCGAGGCCGGCGAGCGGCTCGGTTTCCTGCCCGGCGACATGGCGCAGAAGGTCGACCCCTACCTGCGGCCGATGTACGACGCGCTCTACGAGATGATCGGCTTCGAGCGCGTCGCGCGCCTGATCGAACGCAACGTCATCGAGGTGGCGCCGCTGGCGTTCATGCGCGGGCGCACCCTGAACGAGTCCTTCATCATCCTCGACGAGGCCCAGAACACCACCGTCGAGCAGATGAAGATGTTCCTCACGCGGATCGGCTTCGGATCGCGGGCGGTCGTGACGGGAGACGTCACGCAGACGGACCTGCCGGCGAACCGGCAGTCCGGGCTGCGTCACGCCATGGACGTCCTCGTCGACGTGCCGGGGATCGCCTTCAGCCTGTTCACCGCGCGCGACGTCGTGCGGCACGCCCTGGTGGCGCGGATCGTCGAGGCCTACGAGAGGGACACGCGCCGGGAGGACGGGCGTTGAACGCCCGGGTGGCCGTGCAGTACGGGACGCGGCACCCGTGGGCGCCGGGAGTCCCGTCGCTGCGGCGCTGGGCCGAGGCGGCCCTGCGTGGCGGTCCGCGCGGCGCGGAGCTCGGCATCCGCGTGGTCGGGGCAGGCGAGGGCCGGCGCCTGAACCGCGAGTTCCGCGGCAAGGACCACCCCACCAACGTCCTGTCCTTCGCCGCCGCCGCACCCGCGGGTCCGCGCAGCTTCCTCGGCGACATCGCGATCTGCGCGCCGGTGGTGGCGCGCGAGGCGCGCGCGCAAGGCAAGCCGCTGCGGGCCCACTGGGCACACATGGTCGTCCACGGCGTGCTGCACCTCCTGGGTCACGACCACCATGCGCGGCGCGAGGCGCGCGAGATGGAGGCGCGGGAAGTCGTGATCCTCTCAGGCCTCGGATTCGGCGATCCTTACCAGGTGGACTAGGCCATGACCGACGAAGGCTTCAAGGCGGGCTGGTTCCGGCGGCTGGTGGGCGGCGGGGAGCCGCGCGACCGGGCGGAGCTCGCCGAGGAGCTGCGCGAGGCCGGCCGGCGCGGACTGATCGACGCCGACGCGCTGGCCATGATCGAGGGCGTGCTCGAGGTCGCCGACCTGCAGGTCCGCGACATCATGGTTCCGCGCTCGCAGATGGTCGTGCTCAACCGCGATGACCCGCCGGAAGTGCTGCTGCCTGCCATCATCGAGGCAGGGCACTCCCGTTTCCCCGTGATCGGCGAGGACCGTGACCAGGTGGTGGGCCTGCTGCTGGCCAAGGACCTGCTGCGCTACTTCGCCGAGGGCGGCCGCGCGGAGTTCGACATGCGCGAGGTCCTCCGCCCGGCGGTCTTCGTTCCGGAAAGCAAGCGGGTCAACGTGCTGCTGAAGGAGTTCCGCGTCAGCCGCAACCACATGGCCGTGGTCGTGGACGAGTACGGCGGCGTCTCCGGGCTGGTCACCATCGAGGACGTCATCGAGGAGATCGTCGGCGACATCGCCGACGAGTACGACATCGAGGAAGACCAGACCATCCGCCGCGACGGCGAGCGGCAGTACACGGTGCACGCGCTGGCGCGGATCGAGGACTTCAACGACTATTTCGGCGCGCAGTTCAGCGACCAGGAGTTCGACACGATCGGCGGGCTGGTCATGCACCAGTTCGGCCGGCTGCCCAAGCGCGGCGAGAGCGTGTCGATCGAGGGCTTCGACTTCAAGGTGCTGCGGGCCGACCGTCGCCGCATCGACCTGCTGCGCGTCACCCTCCCGAGCGGCATCGAGCCCCCCGGCGACGGGGCCTGAGCGCGGTGCCCGTCGCGGCGGTGCAGGGGCTGGCGTCCCGTTACGGGGGCTGGGTCGCGCTCGCCGCCGGCGCAGCCTGCTCGCTGGCATTCGCCCCGGCGGAGCTGTTCCCGCTCGCCGTCGCCTGTCCCGCGGTCCTGTTCTTCCTCTGGGAGGGCGCTGCGCCGCGCCGGGCGGCCCTCCTCGGTCTCGCCTACGGCGCCGGCCTGTTCTTCGCCGGCACCTACTGGATCTACACGGCGGTCCACGTGTTCGGCCGCGCGCCGACCTGGCTGGCGCTGTTCCTCATGGCGGGGCTCGTCGCGATCATGTCGGCGTACTACGCGCTGATCGGCTGGGCCAGTGCCCGGTTCGTGCCGCGCCCCTCGCTGCAGCGCTGGATCGTGGCGCTGCCGGCGGCCTGGGTGCTGATGGAGTGGCTGCGCGGCTGGGTACTGAGCGGCTTTCCGTGGCTGGAGGTGGGCTATGCGCACAGCGACTCGCCGCTCGTCGGCTTCGCGCCCCTCGGCGGCGTGCACCTCGTCTCGCTGGCCTCGATGGTCACCGCCGGCGCCGTCGTGGCCGCGGTGCGCGGCACGGCGCGCGAGCGCGCCGTGGCGCTCGTCATCGCGGTGCTCGCCTGGACTGCCGGTGCGGCGCTGCAGGGCCGGGCATGGACCTCGCCCGCCGGCGACGAGATCACGGTGGCAGTGGTGCAGGGCGCGGTGCCGCAGGACCTGAAGTGGCAGGACGAGCAGCGTGACGACACGCTCAGGCTGTACCGCCGCATGACCGAATCGGTGCTCGGCACCCGGCTCATCGTCTGGCCGGAGGCCGCGTTGCCGGCGCTGGCCCACGAGGTCGGTCCCTACCTGTCACAGCTGTGGGAAGAGGCCGAGCGGTCGGGGTCCGACCTGATGCTCGGCCTGCTGCGCTACGACGCCGACAACCGGCGCTACTACAACGGACTGCTGGCGCTCTCCGGCGAGCAGGCGGGCTGGTACTACAAGCGACGGCTCGTGCCCTTCGGTGAGTTCTTCCCGGTGCCGTCGTTCGTGCGCCGCTGGATGCGCCTGATGAGCCTGGCTTACGTGGACATGACGCCCGGCGCCGACAACCAGCCGCCGGTGGACGCGGCGGGCCAGAAGGTGGGGGTGACGATCTGCTACGAGGACGCCTACGGCTCCGAGCAGCTCGGCGTGCTGCGGGAGGCGACGCTCCTCGTCAACGTCACCAACAACGCCTGGTTCGGCGACTCGACGGCGCCGCACCAGCAACTGCAGATGGCGCGCTTTCGTGCGCTCGAGGCCGGGCGATACCTGGTGCGCGCCACCTCGAATGGCGTCACGGCGATCATCGCGCCCGACGGCAGCGTGGTGAAGCGCGCGGCCCAGTTCGTGCCCGAGGTGCTGCAGGGGACGGTGCGGCCGTTCTCCGGCCTGACGCCCTATGCGAAGACAGGTAACTGGCCGGTGCTGGCCGCCTGCGCCCTGATGCTCGCGGCGGCACTGGGCCTGCGACGGCGGCGGCCCGCCGCGCGGGCGGCCTGAAACGGGTCCAGGACCCGGTTTTGGCGGGCTCCGGGACGCCGCCTCGGGTATCCTTTGCGACCGAACCGCAGACACCGTGCCCGCCATGCAGGAACGTTACGACCCCAGCCAGATCGAGTCCGCCGCCCAGCGCTACTGGGAGGATCACCGCACTTTCGAGGCGGACGACCGCTCGTCAGCGCCCAAGTATTACTGCCTGTGCATGTTTCCCTACCCCAGCGGGCGACTGCACATGGGCCACACCCGCAACTACACGATGGGCGACGTACTCTCGCGCTACATGCGGATGCGCGGCTACAACGTGCTGCAGCCGATGGGCTGGGACGCCTTCGGCCTCCCGGCGGAGAACGCCGCCATGGCCAACGGCGTGCCGCCGGCCAGGTGGACCTGGGACAACATCGCCTACATGCGCGGCCAGCTGAAGTCGCTCGGCTTCGGGATCGACTGGTCGCGCGAACTCGCCACCTGCAGCCCGGACTACTACCGCTGGAACCAGTGGCTGTTCCTCCGGCTGCGCGAGCGCGGCATCGCCTACAAGAAGACGGGCGTGGTCAACTGGGACCCGGTGGACCAGACCGTGCTGGCGAACGAGCAGGTGATCGACGGGCGCGGCTGGCGCACCGGCGCGCTGGTGGAAAAGCGCGAGATCCCCATGTACTACCTCCGCATCACGCAGTACGCGGAGGAGCTGCTCGGCGCGATCGGCGGCCTCGAGGGCTGGCCCGAGCGCGTGCGGGTGATGCAGGCCAACTGGATCGGCCGCAGCGAGGGCGTCAACCTGGCCTTCCCCTACGACATCGACGGCGTCGAGGGCGAGCTGCGCGTCTTCACGACCCGCGCGGACACGCTGATGGGCGTCACCTTCGTCGCCGTCGCCGCGGAGCACCCGCTGGCGACGCTGGCGGCCGAACGCGACGCCACGGTGCGGGGATTCGTCGAGGAATGCCGGCGCGGCACGGTGATGGAGGCCGACCTCGCGGCGCTCGACAAGAAGGGCGTCCCGACCGGCCTGTTCGTGACCCATCCGGTCACCGGCGAGCGCGTGGAGGTATGGGTCGGCAACTACGTGCTCATGGCCTACGGCGAGGGCGCCGTGATGGGCGTGCCCGGCCACGACGAGCGGGACTTTGCCTTTGCGAAGAAATACGGCCTGCCGATCGTGCAGGTGATCGACGTCGCCGGGCAGGAGTACTCGACCGGTGCATGGCAGCCTTGGTACGCGGACTACGGCCGCTGCGTAAACAGCGGACGCTACGACGGGCTGGACTACCAGGGGGCGGTAGACGCCATTGCAGCGGACCTCGAAGCGAAGGGGCTCGGCCGCAAGCAGGTGAACTGGCGCCTGAGGGACTGGGGTATCTCGCGCCAGCGCTACTGGGGCTGTCCCATCCCACTGGTCCACTGCGGGAGCTGCGGCGAGGTGCCCGTCCCCGACGACCAGCTGCCCGTCGTACTGCCGGACGACCTGGTCCCGGACGGCTCCGGCAACCCGCTGGCGAAGAACACATCCTTCCTGCAGTGCGCCTGCCCGGCCTGCGGCGGGCCGGCGCGCCGCGAGACGGATACCATGGACACCTTCGTGGACTCGTCCTGGTATTTTTTCCGCTTCGCCTGCCCGGGCAACGACCAGGCGATGGTGGACGAGCGTGCGGCCTACTGGCTTCCCGTGGACCAGTACATCGGCGGCATCGAACACGCCATCCTGCACCTGCTGTATGCGCGCTTCTGGACGCGGGCGATGCGGGACTGCGGGCTCACCACTGTCTCCGAGCCTTTCCAGAACCTGTTCACGCAGGGCATGGTGCTGAACGACGTCTTCTTCCGCCGCCCCGAGTCTGGCCGGATCACGTATTTCAACCCGGCCGACGTCGAAACGCAGTTCGACGACAAGGGCCAGCGCATCGGCGCGATCCTCAGGTCGGACGGGCTGCCGGTCGAGTCGGGCGGCGTGGTCACGATGTCCAAGTCGAAGAACAACGGCGTCGACCCGCAGGCGCTCGTCGGCCGCTACGGCGCTGACACCGCGCGGTTGTTCATGTTGTTCGCGGCGCCGCCGGAACAGACCCTCGAGTGGTCGGACGAGGGCGTGGAGGGCGCATTCCGGTTCATGAAGCGCCTGTGGAAGGCCGTGCATTCGCACCTGGCGACGGGGCCGGCGCCCGCGGTCGACGCTGCCGGGCTCGACGACGGGCAGCGCGAACTTCGCCGGCTGGCCCACCAGACGCTGGCCAAGGTGACCGACGACCTCGGTCGCCGGCGGACGTTCAACACGGCGATCGCCGCGGTGATGGAGCTGCTGAACGCGATCAGCCGCTTCGAGGACGCCTCGCCGCAGGGCAGGGCGGTGGTGCAGGAGGCGCTCGAGCTGATCGTCGTCATGCTGTCGCCGATCGTGCCGCATGCGACGCACGCCCTCTGGCAGGAACTCGGTCACTCGACCGCGCTGGTGGACGAGCGCTGGCCGGAGGCCGATCCGGCCGCACTGAAACAGGACAGCGTCGAGCTCGTGGTCCAGGTCAATGGCAAGCTGCGCAGCAGGCTCAGCCTGCCGACCGGGGCGGACGAAGCAGCGGCCCGCGAGGCCGCCCTGGCCGACGAGAACGTCCGCCGCTTCGTGGGCGACAGGCCGGTGCGCAAGGTGATCTACGTGCCAGGCAAGCTGGTCAACGTGGTGGCCTGACGTGCGCACCCGGGCCTCCCTCCTGGTCGTCCTGGCGACTGCGCTCATCGCAGGCTGCGGGTTCCACCTGCGCGGCGACGTCCGGCTGTCGGCCCGCATGAGCGAGCCCTGGGTCGAGGCCTCGGACCGGTATACGCCCTTCTACGACGAACTGACGACGACCCTCGGCTCGGCGGGTGCGACGCTCGCTGCTGGCAGGGACGCGGCGACGGCGGTGATCCACGTGCACGAGGACGACACCGGGCGCAACGTGCTGACGATCTCGGCGCGCAACACGCCCCAGGAGTACGAGGTCTTCTACACCGTGGAGTACTCCGTCTCGGCCGGAGGGCAGGAGATCCTGCCGAGGCAGAAGCTCACCCTCACGCGGGTCTACGCGTACGACGACACCGCCGTGCTGGCCAAGCAGCACGAGGAAAGCGATATCCGGCAGGCGCTGGCGCGAGAGCTCGCCGGGCTGGTCGCGGTGCGGCTGGCGGCGCTCTGATGCGGGGCAGGCGCGCATGAGCGATGCGGGATCGGGTGCGGCGTCGGTGGAGCGTTCCGTCTTCGACATCTTCAAGGTCGGGGTCGGGCCCTCGTCGTCGCATACCATGGGCCCGATGCTGGCTGCGCGGCTGTTCGTGTCGCGGCTCGAATCGGAGGGGCTGCTGGCGCGCACCGCCGAGGTCTACGTGCGGCTGTACGGCTCGCTGGCACTCACCGGCATCGGGCACTGCACCGACCGGGCCGTGCTCCTCGGCCTCGAGGGACAGGAGCCCGCGACGCTGGACCCCGCCGCGATGGACCCGGCCATCGCGCGCATCCGTGGCAGCGCGCGGATCCGCCTGCTGGGAAGGCACGAGATCGCCTTCGACGAGCCGATGAACCTGCTGTTCCTGCGTGACCAGATGCTCCCCCGGCACCCGAACGGCCTGCGCTTCGCCGCCCGCGACGCGCAGGGCGCCACGTTGCTCGAGGAGGAGATGTACTCCATCGGCGGCGGCGCGGTGTGGCGCGAGGGCGAGGCCGGCGCCGCCGGCGCCGTGGCGGACGAGGTGGCGCTGCCGTACCCGTTCGAGTCCGCGGCGACCCTGCTCGCGGCCTGCCACGCGCATGGGCTCGAGATTCACGAACTGACGCTCGCCAACGAGTGCACCCTGCGGCCGCGGGCCGAGGTGGGCGCGCGGCTCGCGGAGGTCTGGGACGTCATGCAGGCCTGCGTGAACCGCGGGTTTGCCGCGAGCGGACTGCTGCCTGGCTCGCTGAAGGTCCGGCGGCGCGCGCCGCGGCTGCAGCGCATGCTCGAGTCCGAGGACAAGGCGGGACGGTCCGACCCGATGGAGTGGGTCAACGCGTGGGCGCTGGCGGTCAACGAGGAAAACGCGGCCGGCGGCCGTGTAGTCACGGCGCCGACCAACGGCGCCGCGGGCATCATCCCCGCAGTGCTTCATTACTACACCCGCCTGTGTCACGGCGCGGACGAGGCGGGCGTACGACGGTTCCTGCTGACCGCCGGGGCGATCGGGCTGCTCTACAAGCGTAACGCGTCGATCTCCGGCGCCGAGATGGGCTGCCAGGGGGAGGTGGGCGTCGCCTGCTCCATGGCGGCCGCCGGGCTGGCCTCCGCGCTGCACGCCACGAACACGCAGGTCGAGAATGCGGCCGAGATCGGCATGGAGCACAACCTGGGCCTGACCTGCGACCCGGTCGGCGGCCTCGTGCAGATCCCCTGCATCGAGCGCAACGCGATGGGCGCGGTGAAGGCGATCAACGCCGCGCGCCTCGCGCTGCGGGGCGACGGCTCGCACAAGGTGACGCTCGACCAGGTCATCGCCACCATGCACCAGACGGGGCGCGACATGGCCGCCATCTACAAGGAGACCTCGCAGGGCGGCCTCGCGGTCAACGTCCCGGAGTGCTGACGCCACTTCGTTCGCGCGGCTCCGCTTCGCTCCGCAAGCACAACGCGCTCACTACGGGCACCGGCCCTCCCTCGACCGCGCCTGAATGGCGGCAGTACGCGTCAGGCACGGGCGCGCAGGGCGTGGTCCCCCGAAGCGAGCGCGTTGTGCTTGCGGAGCGAAGCGGAGCCGCGCGAGCGCAGCGGGGACCCGCCCGACGAGCGCCCGTGCCAGCGTGAGGCGCTGGCGGGGTCCTGTCGCGCCGCACAGGCATGCCTTGAGAGCGGGACCGGCCGAGCCGGTTCAGCGCCGCGCGAACAGGTCCGTCGCGCTGATCAGCTCGTGCGTGTTGCCGGGCTCGAGCGCCGAGTGGCCAGCATCCGGCACGACCCTGAAGTCGGCCTCCGGCCAGGCCTTGTGCAGGTCCCAGGCGCTCATCATCGGGCACACGACGTCGTAGCGCCCCTGCACGATGACGGCCGGGATGTGCCGGATCCGGTCCACGCCGTCGAGCAGCTGGCTTTCCCTCTTCATGAACCCGCGGTTGACGAAGTAGTGGCACTCGATGCGCGCGACGGCCAGCGCGAACTTGTCCTCCCCCCACCGGGCGGCGGTCTCCTCGTCCGGGTACAGGAAGCTGGTCGAACCTTCCCAGACCGCCCAGGCGCGCGCGGCCGCGACGGCGGCCTTCCTGTCGGGACCGGTCAGGCGTCGGTAGAAGGCCCGCATCAGGTCCTTGCGCTCCCGCGGCGGGATGGCGGCGAGGTAGCTCTCCCAACGGTCCGGGAAGATCGCGCTGGCGCCTTCCTGGTAGAACCACTCGAGTTCCTTGCGCCGGAGCATGAAGATCCCGCGCAGCACCAGTTCCGTGACGCGGTCCGGGTGCGACTGGGCGTAGGCGAGCGACAGGGTCGAGCCCCAGGAGCCGCCGAATACGAGCCAGCGATCGAGCTCGAGGTGCTCGCGCAGCCGCTCCATGTCGGCCACCAGGTCCCAGGTGGTGTTCTGCTCGAGGCTGGCGTGGGGGCGGCTGCGTCCGCAGCCGCGCTGGTCGAATACGACGATGCGGTAGCGCCTGGGGTCGAAGAAGCGCCGGGATCGCGCGTCCGCGCCTGCGCCCGGCCCGCCGTGCACGAACACCGCCGGCTTGCCCCGGGGGTTGCCGCACTCTTCCCAGTAGATGCGATGTCCCCCGGGGACCTTGAGGTGCCCCATGCGATAGGGCTCGACGTCGGGATAGAGTTTCCTGCGGCGGGTGGCTGCGGGTCGGGTCATGGCTCGCTCCTGCTGGCCGGATTGCGCGGGCGCCTGGGCGGCGCGCGCTCCGGCAATCCTGGAATTTGTACTCCTCGGCGCGACTCCCGGCCAGCGTAACGGCCGCGGTCATGACGCGTCGCTGCGCACGGAGCCTTGCGCCGGGCACGGCGGCCCGGCGACCGAACCTGCCCGCCGGGCACGCTATCGGCCGAAGGTGACCCGCAACCCGGCGGCCAGGGAACGCCCGGCCAGGGGCACCTCGTCCTTGAGGGGCGACGGGTGCACTCGCGCATCCTCGTCCAGCAGGTTGGTCGCCCGGACGAATGCCAGCGTCTCGCCGGCGGCCCAGGGCATCCGCCACGAGACCTCGGCGTCGAGCAGGGTGTAACCGTCGGTGGGCAGTTCTCCCTCCGCGACGCGATCCTGTTCGAAGCTGTGCCGCGCGGAGACCGTGGCACCGAGCGCCCCGTGCCGGTACGAAAGCTCCGCGCCGATCCGTAACGGCGGGATGCGTGGCAGGGCGCCGCCCTGGTCCAGCTGGCCGCGCACCGCGTCGGCCAGCAGGTCGAGCGACCACCCGCGCGCCCCGAGCTCCAGGGTCGCAGTCGCCTCGAGACCGTAGAACCTGGCGCCCTGCTGGCGGTACTCGAACACGGGCAGGCCGTCCTCCTCGGCGCCGGTCGCGGCCAGGAACAGGTAGCCCTCGTAGTCGACGACGAAGGCGCGCAGTTCCGCGCTCCGTCCGTCTTCTGCGAGGCGCAGGCCGGCTTCCACCTGGATGCCGCGCTCGGTGTCGAAGTCCGCGCTGCCGATCTCGTACTGGCCGGTCGCTGCATGGGGGCCGTCCGCGTACAGCTCGGTCGCGCTCGGGTGTCGCTCGATGCCTGCCACCTGCGCGACCAGCGTCACGCTATCCGCGACCGGCAGGATCGCGCCGGCCGACAGGTTGATGGCGGAGGCCGTGTAGCCGTCGATGCCCTCGCCGGCAACTTCCTGGCGGTCGACCCGCGCACCGAGTTCCAGCGACCACGCCGTGAAGTCGCGCTCCTCGAACAGGAAGGCGCCGACGCTGCGGGTCCGCGAATCCGGCACGAAGGCTTCCTCGCCGGTCGCCGCCAGCTCGACCTGTTGCCATTGCACGCCCACGGTGCCCGTCAACGCCCAGGGCAGGCTGTGGTCGAGGGCGATGCGGAGCTCGCGGCCATCAACCTCATACAGCGTGCCCGGCTCGCCGGAGGGTTCAAGTTCCGCGTGCTCGTAGGCACTGGCCGCGGCGCCGACGCGGAGCCGCGACCCGCCGGTGAACCGGCGGTCGAATGCGAAGTCGAGTCGGTCCTGCTCGAGGTCGATGGCCGGCCCGGCCTCTTCGTCGCCGTGCCCGCCCGGGATGCCGTACGCGCTCTCGTGGCGGCTGTAGGCCAGGCCGAGCAACCACTCGTTGCCCACCCAGGTGGCGCCGGCGCCTCCCGAGCGTGTCTCGGTCCAGGAGTTGGCGACGGTGCCGCGCGCATCGTCCGGTTCCTCGCCCGCGGCGATGAGCTCGTCGCGCAGGGCGCGTGACTGCGCGAAGCCCGGGATGTCGAAGTCGTCGGTCTCGCGGGCCACGGCATCGAGGTGCAGCGCCACGCGGCCCACTCCGGCGTCGAAGCGGCCGGCGATGGCGCGCTCCTGGTACGCGGTGTCGCCGCGAACCTCCAGCAGGCCTTCGGGCGCCGCGGGCAGGTCGTCGTGGATCCGGTTGGTCACGACGTTGACAATTCCGCCCGCAGCGCCCGTGCCATACAGCAGGGTTGCCGGGCCGCGAACGATCTCGACCTGGTCGGCCAGGGCCGGGTCGATGGCGACGGCATGGTCCTCTGACACGCCCGAGGCGTCGAGCGTCGCCAGTCCGTCCGTGAGGATCTGGACCCGGTCGCCGCCCAGGCCGCGGATCACCGGGCGCGAGGCGCCGGGACCGAAGAACGTCGAATGCACGCCGGCCTCGCCGGCCACTGTCTCACCGAGGGTCGGTGCGAGGCGCAGGGCGAGGTCGTCGCCGGCGATCACGCTGATCGACTGGGCGGTGCTGGTGAGATCCTCGGCCAGCGGCGTGGACGTAACGAGGATTTCCTGGAGCTCGTCGTGCTGGCTGGAAGCCATCGCGGCAACGGCTGGCGCCAACGAGGCGCAGGCGCAGCCCGCAATCAAGACCATGGGGTTCATGCCAATCCATCCGGATGAGAGCGCCGGCCGGCGGCCGGCAAAGGCGCAGCCGCAAGGCCGCGCGGGTCACTGTCTCAGTCGGGATGGAAGGAAGGCGGCGCCCGCGGCGAATGTGGCGTCCGGCCGGCACGGGCGACCGCGATCGGGCAGTCACCAGCGGCCAGGGGAATCGCGACGGCCGGGGCTGCGGGCGGCGCGAGCGGCGCGGGTGGCGGCGCAGCCGGCGTCGCATGGGCCACGCACAGGTCGCAGGAGCCGACGCGATGGGTCGACGGCGCCTCCGCCCTGTGCTCATGAAAGGCCACCGCGGACTGGGCGCCGAGGAACAGCAAGGCCGCGGCAAGCCAGCCCGCCGCGCGGCGGCGGGACCAGTTCCAGCGGAATTCCACGACGGGGCGCATGCGATGGGTCGGCCTCCTGGGCGGCGCGGAATATAGCATCACCCCCGGCCGTCGTCGCGGCGGTGGCGGACGGCCGGCCGGGTGCCGATAATCACCGCAACGGACCAGGTGATCCATGCGAATCAGGGCCGACCAGCTGCCGCGTGAACTCGCCTCGACCCTGAAGCCAGTCTGGCTGGTCTCGGGAGACGAGCCCTTGCTCGTCGGCGAAGCCGCCGACGCGATCCGGTCCCGCGCCCGGGAGGAGGGCTATGCGGAACGCGAGGCCTTCTTCGTCGAGGGGCGGTTCGACTGGAGCGTCGTCCAGGGTTCCGGCCAGTCACTGTCCCTCTTCGCCTCCCGGCGCGTCCTCGACATCCGGCTGCCGACGCCGCGACCCGGCGTGGACGGCGGCAAGGTGCTGGCCGAACTGGCGAGCGATCCGCCGCCGGACACGATCGTGCTGGTCGTGACGGGCCGCGTGGAGCGGGACGCGCTGGCGAGCGCCTGGTTCAAGGCCTTCGAGCAGCATGGCGTCGTGGTGCAGGTCTGGCCCGTCGAAATCGCCGAACTGCCGCGCTGGGTGAGCACACGCGCCGCGCGGCATGGGCTCGAACTCGGCCTGGCCGCGGCCCGCCTCCTGGCGCAGCGGGTCGAGGGCAACCTGCTCGCGGCGCACCAGGAAATCGAGAAGCTCGCGCTCACGCACCCGCCCGGCGTCGTGGACGAGGACGAGGTCGCCGCGGCCGTCGCGAACAGCGCCCGCTACGACGTCTTCCAGCTCGGCGAAGCCGCACTCGGCGGCGATATCGTCCGCGCGCTGCGGATCCTCGAGGGCCTGCGGGGCGAAGGCACCGAGCCGCCGATCGTGCTGTGGCTGCTGTGCAGGGAAATCCGCGCCCTCGCCGCAGCGCGCCGCGGCGGCGGGGGTGCGCAGGCGTGGGGCAAGCAGGCCGAACGCCGCGCGCGCGCCCTCGATGCGGCCGTGCACCGCACGGCCGGCCAGCGTCTCGGCCCGATGGTCAGCCAGGCGGCGCGGGCCGACCGCTGCATCAAGGGAGTGGACGCGGGTGATCCCTGGGACGAGCTGGCGGCGCTGGTCGCCACGCTCGCCGGCGTGCGCATGCCGCTCGCTGCACCCCGGGCGTGACATGGGTCCCCTCGGCATCTTCGGCGGCACCTTCGACCCGATCCACTTCGGGCACCTGCGCGCCGCATTCGAGCTGACCGAGCTGCTGCGCCTCGACTCCGTGCTGTTCATTCCGGCGGCAGATCCGCCTCACCGGGGCAAGCCGCTCGCCGACGCTGCAACGCGGCTGGCGATGGTGCGCGCGGCACTCGAGGACGAGGATGCCTTCGAGGTGGACGATCGCGAGATCAGGCGGCCGGGGCCGTCTTACACCGTCCTCACGCTCGAGGAACTGCGCCGCGAGCAGGGGTCGCGGCCGCTCGTCCTGCTGCTCGGGATGGACGCCTTCCTCGGCCTGCCGACCTGGCACCGCTGGCGCGAGCTGCTCGAGCTCGCGCACATCGCGGTCGCGCATCGTCCGGGCGCCGAGTTGCCGTCCACCGGCGACCTGGGGCGCCTGCTCGAGGCCGGCCGCGCGCGCGGCCGCGAGGACATCGCGGCCGCGCCTGCGGGCCGGATCTTCGACCATCCTGGCACGCAGCTCGACATCTCCTCGACCGACCTGCGGGAGGCGCTCCGCTCAGGCCGCGACCCGCGGTACTTGATGCCCGAGCCGGTGCGTAGGATGATCAACGCCACGGGCATCTACGCCCGGCCAGGTGAAACCGAGGGATGAGCCAAACCGAGACGAAGACGAAGCGCACGACAACCCGCAAGCCCGCCACCCGCCGCGGCGCGCCGCGAACCCGGAAGAAGGCGCCCGGCATGTCCGACGTCGCAGTCGCGGCGCTCGAGGACATGAAGGCGGTGAACGTCAGGATCCTGGACGTTCGCAACCTCACCGACATCACCGACACCATGATCATCGCCACCGGCACCTCCGACCGGCACGTGCGCTCGATCGCGGGCCGCGTGGTGGAGTGGTGCAAGGCCGCGGGATTCCAGCCCATGGGCGTCGAGGGCGAGCGCGACGGCGAGTGGGTGCTGGTCGACCTGCGCGACGTGCTCGTGCACGTGATGCTGCCGCGCATCCGCGAGTTCTACGGCCTGGAAAAGCTCTGGGAAGTGCGGCCCGCGCAGCGCGGGACGGCGCGCGCCTGAGGCGCGACCGTTGCTGATCCGGCTCCTCGCGGCCGGCACCCGGCTCCCCGGCTGGGTCGAGGAAGGCTACGCCGAGTATGCGGGCCGCATGGGCCCCGAGGTGCGGCTCGAACTGGTCGAGATCCCCGTCACCCCGCGCGGCCGCAACGCCGACATTGCGCGCTGCCGCGCCGAGGAAGGACGCAGGATGCTGGCGGCGATCGAACCCCGCGCGCACGTCACCGCGCTCGACGTGAAGGGGCGGGGAATGACCACCGCGCAGCTCGCGCGCTGGCTCGCCGCGCGCATGAACGACGGTCGCGACGCCGCCCTGCTCATCGGCGGTCCCGACGGGATCGACCCGGCGTGCATGGAGCGGGCCGACTCGACCTGGTCCCTGTCGCCGCTGACGTTTCCGCACGGGCTGGTGCGGGTCATGGTGGCCGAGCAGCTCTATCGCGCGCAGAGCATCCTCAAGGGCCATCCCTACCACAGGGCCTAGGCAGCTCCGGCAGGGCCGCGATCGGCGGTTCCGCGAGGACCGCCGAAGGGCTATGCTTCGGTCACGCCGCCCCGCTTGGCGGGTCCGACGAACCTCAAGGCCCTCAATGAGTTACGACGCAATCGTGCTCGCGTCCCGGTCGCCGCGCCGCAGCCAGCTCCTGCACCAGATCGGGATCCCGCACGAGGTGCTCGGCGTGGACTTCGACGAGGAGCGCCTGCCCGGCGAGGCGCCGCGGGACTATGTCGAGCGGCTGGCGCGCGACAAGGCCGCGTACGCCCGGAACCGTTGTCCGGGGCCGGCCGGCCGGCCGCTGCTCGCGGCCGACACTTCCGTCGTGCTCGGCACGGCGATCTTCGGCAAGCCGCGGGACGAGCAGGAGTGCGTCGACATGCTGGGCGAGCTGTCGGGACGCGTCCACGAGGTGATGACGGCGGTGGCCCTGCACCACGGCGAAGTGTTGCGCACGGCGGTCAGCGTCAGCCGGGTCGCGTTCCGCGCGTTGAGCGAGGCGGAGCGGCGCGCGTACTGGGCGACGGGCGAGCCCGCGGACAAGGCGGGCGGCTACGCGGTGCAGGGACTTGGCGCGATCTTCATCGAGCGCATCGAGGGAAGCTACTCGGGCGTGATGGGGCTGCCGCTGTACGAGACGGCGCTGTTGCTGTCCGCGGCAGGCATCCCGGCCTGGCAAGGGAGTCGGGGAACATGAGCACGGAGCTGCTGGTCAACGTCACGCCGCGCGAGAGCCGCGCTGCGCTGGTCGAGAACGGCGTGCTCCAGGAGGTGTTCCTCGAGCGCGCCAACCGGCGCGGGCTGATCAGCAACATCTACAAGGGCAAGGTGGCCCGCGTGCTTCCCGGCATGCAGGCCGCCTTCATCGACATCGGGCTCGACCGGACCGCATTCCTGCACGCCAACGACATCGTCGCGCCGCCGCTGGTGGAGGACGGGATCGAGACCGCCCGCCCGGAGAACGTGCGGCAGCTCGTCAGTGAGGGGGACGAGATCCTGGTGCAGGTCCTGAAGGACCCGCTCGGCACCAAGGGTGCGCGGCTCACGACCTACATCACGCTTCCCTCCCGCTTCCTGGTCTACATGCCCAAGGGTCGCGGCATCGGCATTTCCGCCCGCGTCGAGAACGAGGGCGAGCGGACCCGGCTGCGGGAAGCGGTCCAGCTCTTTGCCGCGCCCGGCGAACCCGGTGGCTGGATCGTGCGGACCGCGGCGGAGGACTGCGCGATCGAGGCCCTGCGGGCGGACATGATGTTCCTGCAGCGCCTGTGGGACGTGGTGCGCACACGCGGGCTCACTGCGCGCGCCGGGCAGCTGGTCCACGAGGACCTGCCGCTGGAGCTGCGCGTGTTGCGCGACCAGCTCGGCCAGCACATCGACCGCGTGCTGGTGGACTCGCCCGCCGCACACGCGCGCATGGTCGAGTTCGTCCGCACCTTCGTGCCGGAGAGCGCCAGCCGCATCGAGCAGGCCGCCGCCAACCGGCCGATCTTCGACATCTACGGGGTGGACGACGAGATCACCCGGGCGCTCGACCGCAAGGTCCCGCTCAAGTCGGGCGGCTACCTGATGATCGACCAGACCGAGGCGATGACCACGATCGACGTCAACACGGGCGCGTTCGTCGGGCACCGCAACCTCGAGGACACGATCTTCCGCACCAACCTGGAGGCGGCGGTGGCCATCGCGCGGCAGCTCCGCCTGCGCAACCTCGGCGGCATCATCATCGTCGACTTCATCGACATGCAGGACGAGGAACACCGCCGCCAGGTCCTGCAGGCCCTGGAGAAGGCACTCGCGGCCGACCATGCCAAGACCCACGTGTCGGCGGTCTCGCCGCTCGGCCTGGTCGAGATGACGCGCAAGCGGACGCGGGAGAGCCTGGAACATCTGATGTGCCGGGCCTGTCCTACCTGCGAGGGCCGGGGATTCGTGAGGACGGCGGAAACCGTGGCCTACGAGATCTTCCGCGAGGTGTTGCGCCAGTCCCGCCAGTTCGAGTTCCAGGAGCTCGTGGTGCTGGCCCACCAGGACGTCATCGAGCTGCTGCTGGACGAGGAGTCCGCCGCACTGGGCGAGCTGGAGCTGGCGACCGGCAAGCCCATCCGCCTGCAGACGGAGGCGCTCTACGCGCAGGACCAGTACGACGTGGTGTTGATCTGAGGCAGTAGGTGACTCCCCGGGGAAAAAGGGCCTGGCGCTGGATCGCAGGGACGGTGGCGGCGCTCGCCGTCGTCGCGGCGCTGCTGGTGGTCGGCTTCCGCCTCGTCATCGGCCTGCTGCCCGAATATGAAGTCCGCGTCGCCGAGACGGTGCGCACGGCGACCGGCCTGCGGCTCACCTTCGAGTCGCTGGACGCCCGCATCGGCTGGTACGGTCCGGAGATCTACTTCGCGGGCGCGCGCATCGTCGACCGGGACGGGGAGCCGCTGGTCACCGCGCGCGCCGGCAGGGCCAGCCTCTCGCTGTTGCGCTCCGCCTGGTACCGCCGCCTCGAGGTCGGGCGCGTGATCCTCGAGGCGCCCCGCCTCAACGTGCTGGTGTTTCCTGACCGTCACATCGAGCTCGTGGGCCAGGCCGGCTTCGTCCGCCCGCAGGAGACACCGCGGGCCCGGCGCGGCCTCGAGCGCGTGCCGCGGGGTGTCATCGAGGTCCGCGACGCGACCGTGGCCTTCCGCGACCTCGGCGCGGGCGGCACGACCTGGGAGCTGACGAGCGTCGACCTGGAGATGCGCCGCAAAGGCGACTCGATCGACCTGCAGGGCGACGTCGACCTGCCGAAGACGCTCGGGCGGCGCATGGACTTCGAGGCGCACGCTTCCGGCAACATCGCCGACCCCGCCCAAACGGCATGGCGCGTCCGGCTTGCTGCGACGGACGTCGATCTCGCCGGCTGGGCCGGCCTGCTGCCCGACCGCTTTCCGGTGCCGTCGGCGGGCGCCGGTTCGTTCCGGGTCTCGGCACGCGGCACCGGGCGGTCGTTCGAGCGCGGCAGGGCCGCGCTGCAGCTGACCCGCATCGTGCTGCCCGGCGGCGACCCGGGCTCCGGTCCGACCTACACGCGCCTCGCGGGCGAATTGACGGCGGAGCGGGACGGCGATACCTGGCGCGTCTCGGGCCGGGAACTCGAGCTCTCGGCCCCGGACGCGCGTTGGCGGCCGACGGACCTCACGGCGACTGTTGCCCTGCGCGAAGGCCGGCTGGCCGAGGCATGGGTCAGGACGGGCTATCTCCGCGCCGGGAACCTGGTGCCGATGCTCAGCCTGCTGCCGGCGACGCCGCTGCGCGACCGCCTGCAGGCGCTGGGATTGCGCGGGACGCTGCGCGACGTGGACCTCAGGGTGAAGCCGGCCGGGCCGCGGCAGATGCCGGACCTGACGGGCAGCGCGCGTTTCGAGGACGTCGGCTTCGAGCGTTTCGGCCGTTTCCCGGGCGTGGATGGCGCCGACGGCCGTTTCGAGGGCGCCGGCGCGGTGAGCACCGTCCATCTCGACGCCGGCGACGTGACGCTCGACTGGCCGATCCACTGGCGGACGCCGATGCCCTTCCAGCGGGTCCGCGCGACGGTCGAACTCACGCGTGCGCTCGGCGGCCTGCGTCTCGCGACCGACGACGCCGAGGTCGTGACGACCGGCGGCGAGGCCCGCGGGCGCCTGCGGCTCCTGGCACGCCCGGGGACGACCACACTCATGGACCTCGACGCACGCGCCACGGTGTCCGACGTTTCCGCGGTATCCGGATACCTGACGCGCGAGAAACTGACGCCGCGGACGCTCGAGTGGCTGGATCGCGCTTTCGTGTCCGGGCGCGTGCCCGAGGCGCGGGTGCAGATCACCGGCCCGCTCCGCGGCTTCCCGTATCGCGAGGGCCAGGGGCGCTTCGTCGCGACGGCACGCGTGGAAGACCTGACGCTCGATTACGCGCCCGGCTGGATGCCGGTGACCGGCGCGTCCGCCGAGGCCACCTTCGACGGGCCCTCGCTGCGGGTCGCGGCGTCGGCCGGGAACCTCGGACAGATCGGTGTCCGGGGTGCCTGGGCCGAGCTGGCGGACTGGCGCGAGGCGCTGCTGGTCATCCGCGCGAACGTGGCAGCGGATGCGGGCGCCGTGCGGGGCTTCTTCGCCTCGAGCCCGCTGGCCCCGCGGCTCGGCAGCACCTTCGAGCGGCTGTCGGCGTCCGGCCCGCTGTCGGGCGAGGTCGCCATGTACCTGCCGATCAAGCAGTTTTCCGACCGCGCGATCAACGTGCACGGCATGGCACGGGGCGTGTCGCTGGCACTCGACGGCGTGGCGGAGCCGGTCACCGGCGTCGAGGGGGAGTTCTGGGTGCGGGATCGCGAGTTCTTCGCGCCGAAGCTGACGGGCGAGTTGCTCGGCGGGGCGGCCGAGGCCACGGTGACCAGCCGCCGGCAACCGGACGGCGACATCGAGACGCGCATCGATGCGCGCGGCACGCTGGAGGGCGCACGCCTGCCGCACGTGCTGCGCCTGCCGCTCAACGCGGGATTGGCGGGGACGACCCGCTGGCGCGGCGACTGGACGCTGGAACGGCCGGCAGCGGCTGACGAACGCGGCGCGAGCCGGGTCCGTGTCGAAAGCGACCTCGTCGGGCTCGCGTCGGGGCTGCCTGCGCCGCTCGCCAAGGAGCCGGGCGAAAACCGGCCACTCACCCTCGACCTGACCACCGACGGCGACGGGTTGCGCGTCAGGGCCGGCCTCGGCCGCAACGTGCGCGCGCTGCTGGAACTCCGCCGCGAGGCCGGACGCCTGCAGGTGGCGCGGGGCACCGTCCGGCTCGGTGGCGGGGAAGTCGGTTCGTTGCCGGTGGGCCCCGGCCTGACCGTGGACGGCCGGCTGCCCTACCTCAGCATCAGCGACCTGACCTCGCTGACGTGGAGCGAGCCCGGCAAGCGTCGACTCGAGGACCTGCTGGCGGGCGTGACGCTCGACGTCGGCAGGCTCGAGGTGCTCGGCTACGAGTTCGACGGGGTCAGTGGCCGGCTCCGGCCCGGCAACCGCGTCTGGGACATCGAGGTCCGCGCGCCGGCCGCCGAGGGCCGCCTCAGGATCCCGTATTCCTTCCCCGGCGACGTGCCGCTGGTGGCCGACCTTGAGCGGCTCACGGTGTCGCCCCGCGTCCGCGAGCCCGGAGGCGAGCCCGACCCTGCACGGCTGCCGGGCATGCGGCTCGACATCCGCGACCTCGTCTTCCTCGACTGGAAACTCGGCCACCTCGACGCGCGCATCGACAACGTGGGCAACGGCGTCAGTCTCGAGGAGTTCACGGCCCGTCACCCGGCCTTCGTGGCGCGGGGCAGCGGCGCGTGGCGCGCGGGGCCCCGCGGCATCGCGACCGCGCTGCGCTTCGAGCTCGACAGCGGCGACGTCAGGGGACTGCTCGATGCCATGGCGCTCGCGCCGGCGATCGAGGCCAGGAAGGGCCGCATCGAGGCCGACGTGACCTGGCCCGGCGGGCCGGATGCGACCTTGCTGCAGCGGATGTCCGGCAAGGCCCGCATCGTCATCCACGAAGGCCGCGTGCTCTCGGTGGAACCGGGCGCCGGGCGGATCCTCGGGCTGATGAGCCTGGCCCACCTCGGCCGACGGCTGGCGCTGGATTTCGAGGACCTCACCGGCCAGGGCATGGCCTTCGACTCGGTGAAGGGCGACTTCACGCTGTCCACGGGCGTGGCCTTCACCGACAACCTGACGTTGCGCGGCCCCGCGGCAGACGTGGGCATCGCCGGGCGCACCGACCTGCGGGACCGCACCTACGACCAGACCGCCGTCGTCACCGGCGACCTCGGCGCCTCGCTCGGCGTTGCCGGCGCGATCGCCGGCGGTCCCGCGGTGGGCGCGGCGCTGCTGTTGTTCTCGCAGATCTTCAAGGAGCCGCTGAAGGGCGTGGCTCGCGCCTACTATCGGATCACCGGACCGTGGGACAATCCGCTGGTCCGGAAGATCGACGCGCGCGAACTCGAGGACGCGGCGGGTCTGGGTGCCGCGCCCGCTCAACCGGCGGCGTCCGGCGATGACGCCCGGGGATGATGACGATGTCTGATCCATTGGTCGCTGCAGTGCAGATGACGTCGGGGCTCGACGTCGCCGCCAACCTGGACACCGCCCGCCGGCTCATCGGCGAGGCTGCCGGACTGGGCGCGTGCCTCGTGGTGCTGCCGGAGAACTTCGCGTTCATGGGCCGCAGCGAGGCCGAGCGCCGGCGCATCGTCGAGCCGATCGACGGCGGCCCGATCCAGGCCGGCGTCGCGGAGGCCGCGCGCGCGGCGGGCGTCTGGGTGATCGCAGGCACGACGCCGATCAGCGTCGCAGGGGACGCGCGGCCGGCCAATGCCTGCCTGGTCTACGACGACACGGGACGCCGGGTCGCGCGCTACGACAAGATCCACCTGTTCGACGTGGACATCCCTGGCCGCGACGAAGGCTACCGCGAGTCGGCGAACGCCGCGCCCGGCAAGGAGGCCGTGGTGGTGGACACGCCGGCTGGCAGGGCCGGCCTGACCGTGTGCTACGATCTTCGCTTCCCCGAGCTTTACCGCAGGCTGGTGGCGCAGGGGGCGGAACTGTTCACCGTTCCGGCCGCGTTCACCGCCCCGACGGGCCGCGCCCACTGGGAAGTCCTGCTGCGCGCGCGCGCGATCGAGGACCAGTGCTTCGTGGTGGCGGCGGCCCAGTCCGGCTTCCACCCGAACGACCGGGAGACCTACGGCGACAGCATGGTCGTCGACTACTGGGGCCGGGTGCTGCAACGGCTGCCGCGAGGCACCGGCATCGTGCTCGCCGCGCTGGACCGCGCGGGGCAGTCCGACGCGCGGCAGCGGTTTCCCTCGCTCGGGCACCGCGTCCTGGAGTGACGATGAACGACGTTCGAGATGTTTCCGTAGCGGACAACCTGGCGACGGCGAAGGAGGCGATCCTGCGCCCCGCCGGACTGGACGAGGGCGGCATCGAGCGGGCGCTCTCGACGCTGCTCGGCGCGTCGATCGACGGCGGCGACCTGTACTTCCAGGTCTCGCGCGAGGAGCACTGGGCGCTCGAGGACGGCATCGTCAAGTCGGGTTCGCACAGCATCGAGAGCGGCGTCGGGGTGCGCGCGCTGGCGGGCGAGCGCACCGGGTTCGCGTACTCCGACGAGATCGTGCCCGAGGCGCTGCTCGAGGCGGCGCGCGCGGCCCGGGCCATCGCGCGCAGCGGCGGCGACGGCCGCGCCCAGGCCTGGAAGCAGGTGACGACCCGCCGGCTCTACCTTCCGATCGATCCCATCGAGACGCTCGGCGACGCGGACAAGGTCGCGCTGCTCGAGCGCATCGACCGCGAGACCCGCAAGATGGACCCGCGCGTCGAGCAGGTCATCGCGAGCCTCGCGGCGGTCCACGAGGTCATCCTGGTGGCCGGCACCGACGGCGTGCTGGCCGCCGACGTCCGCCCGCTGGTGCGCCTCAACGTCGCGGTGATCGTCGCGCAGGACGGCAGGCGCGAGCAGGGCTATGCGGGCATGGGCGGGCGCCACGGGCTCACCGAGCTGCTGGCCGACGAGCGCCCGCTGGGGCTGGCGCGCGAGGCGGTGCGCCAGGCGCTGGTGAACCTCGATGCGGTGCCCGCGCCGGCCGGAACCATGACCGTGGTCCTGGGCCCGGGCTGGCCCGGCGTGCTGCTGCACGAGGCCATCGGTCACGGCCTCGAGGGCGACTTCAACCGCAAGGGCACCTCGGCATTCGCCGGCCGGGTCGGCCAGAGGGTTGCCTCGCCGCTGTGCACCGTCGTCGACGACGGGACGATCCCGGGTCGGCGCGGCTCGTTGAACGTGGACGACGAGGGGACCCCGACGCAGTGCACGACGCTGATCGAGAATGGCGTGCTGCGCGGTTACCTGCAGGACAAGCTGAATGCGCGCCTGTCCGGCAACCACCCGACGGGCAACGGGCGGCGCGAGTCGTTCGCGCACATGACCCTGCCGCGCATGACCAACACCTACATGCTCGCCGGCCCGCACGATCCCGCGGAGATCATCCGCTCGGTGTCGAAGGGGCTCTATGCCGTCAACTTCGGGGGCGGGCAGGTGGACATCACCTCGGGAAAGTTCGTCTTCTCCGCGAGCGAGGCCTACCTGATCGAGGACGGGAAGGTGACCGTCCCGGTGAAAGGCGCCACCCTGATCGGCAATGGCCCGGACGTGCTGACCCGGGTTAGCATGGTTGGCAACGACCTCGAGCTCGACGCCGGGGTCGGGTCCTGCGGCAAGGAAGGGCAGACCGTGCCGGTCGGCGTGGGCCAGCCCACGCTGAGGGTCGACGGCCTCACGGTCGGGGGCACCGGCTGAGCGGCGGGTCGCGCAAGGGGGGCACGGCGTTGCGACTTTCCAGGCCCGTTTACGAATCCCTGCCCTACGCATACATGGGGCTCGGCGCGGGCGCCCTGGTCTTCTCGTATTACTGGCGGGTGCCCGGCTGGTCGGACGTGGTCGTCGGCTTCGGCCTGCTGGCCATGATCTGCGGGCTGGTGCTGGTGCTCAAGCGGCGCGACTATCGGGTCCAGAAGAGGCGCTACGGCGCCGCCCTCGACGAGGAAGACTGAGCCCGGCGCGTCAGTCCTCGGCCCCTTCTCCATGGCCGTGCGCCGGCGCGCGGCTGCGCCCGGCGCGCTCATCGAGGTAGAGGATCTCGTGGCGCCCCAGGACGATGACGTCCCCGTCGTTCAGGTAATGGCGGCGGACGCGCTTCGACTTCACGTAGACGCCGTTGGTGCTGTTCAGGTCCTCCAGCGTGCTCCCTTCCCGCGTCGTGACGATCTGGCAGTGATGGCGGCTGACGTACTTGCTGTCGATCTGCAGGTCGTTGTCGCTGGTCCGGCCGATCACGAGCCGACCCGGAGGCAGCGGGCGTTCCTCGACCCGGGCGCCGTCGAAGGTCACGACGATCCGTGCGAACCCGGCCGCGCGCGCGTGCTCCGGCGTGCTCCCGCCCTGCAGCGCCTGCATGCGGGCCGTCCGCGACGCGTAGTCCGTCCAGCCGAGTTCCGCGATGGCTGCCCGGACCTCGTCCGTGCCGACCTCGTGCTTCTCGGTGGCGTAGGCGGCCATCAGGGCCGTGTCACAGAGCGTGTTGATCAGGCGCGGGATGCCGCCGGTGTACTGGTAGAGGAGCGGAAACGTCTCCTCGGCGAACAGCTGCCGCCCCTGCGAACCAGCGACCTCGAGGCGATGGAGCACGTAGGCCCGCAGGTCCTCCGGCGACAGCGCGGTAAGGTGGAAACGCAGGCGCACGCGCTGCACGAGCTGCAGCAGCTCCGGCGAATCGAGCTTCTCGTTCATCTCCGGCTGGCCGGCGAGGATGATGCGCAGCACCTTCTCCTTGGTGGTCTCCACGCCCGACAGCAGGCGGATCTCCTCCAGCACGCGGTGCGACAGGTTCTGCGCCTCGTCCACGATCAGCAGCACCTTGCGGCCG
>JAGTSG010000018.1 GCA_018261655.1 Pseudomonadota bacterium
GCGGCCTCGCCGTACTTCTCCCTGACGACTTGCTTGATGTCGGGGTCGTTCATCGCGATGTCTCCTTCGTTACGTGAGCTCAGCATCCGCAGGCGTCGCGCGTGGGCGTGGACGCCTGCGGACCTGTGCAGCAGTTCTCGGTCAGGTAAGCCAGCAGGCTGCCCATGCGGACGTAATCGGCACGGTAGATGAGGTGGCGGCCATCCCGCTCCTGCGTCACGAGCCCCGCGTTCATCAGTTCCTTGAGGTGGAACGACAGCGTCGCGGGCTGGACCTTCAACCGCCTGGCGATCTCGCTCGGCGTCGTGCCGGCCGGGCCGGCCATGACCAGCGCGCGAAAGGCCTTCAGGCGGTTGGCCTGGGACAGGGCGGCCAGGGACTTGAGGACCTCTGACTGTTTCATAATTAGATAACTATCAAACTAACGGATAATCTACCCGACCGGCTGCCGGAGTTCAAGGGGGCAGCCGGCCTAGATCTCCACCTGGATCCCGAACTCGACCACCAGGTTCGGCGGCAGCTTGAAGTAGGTCGTGGCGCTCAGGGCATTGCGTGACAGCAGCACGAACAGCCTCTCGCGCCACAGCCACATGCCCGGCACCCGGGCCGACGGGATGATGGTCTCGCGGCCGACGTAGTAGGTCGTGCACTCACCGTCGAGCTTCAGGCCGAGTTCCTCGGCCAGCCGCAGGGCCACCGGGACATTCGGCGTCTGCATGAAACCGTAGTGGATGAGCACGCGATGGAAGCCTTGCCCAAGGTCCTCGACGTGGACCCTCTCGTGCGCGCCGACGCGGGGCACGTCCTCGGTGAGGACCGTCAGCAGGATCACCTGTTCCTGCAGGGCCTGGTTGCGCTCGATGTGGTGGATCAGCATCGGCGGGGTCCGCGGCAGCGCGGCGGTCAGGAAGATGGCCGTGCCGCGAACGCGAATCGGGGGATGCTGCCTGAAGCTGGCCAGGAACACGTCGATCGGCAGCCGGTCGTGCGCGAGCTGCGCCCGGAGCAGGTCGCGCCCGTGCGACCAGGTGGTCATCAGCGTCAGGACGAGGCCACCGACCAGCAGGGGGAACCAGCCGCCATCGGCCACCTTGGCGCTGTTGGCGCCCAGGAACGCGATGTCGACGACCAGCAATGCCGCCGTAATCGGCACCGCGATCGCCGCGGGCCACCTCCAGCGCTTGCGCATGACATAGAAGGCCAGGATGGTGGTGATGACCATCGTGGCGCTGACCGCGAGCCCGTAGGCGGATGCCAGGTTGCCGGAGGTCCGGAAGCCGAGCACCAGCCCGATCGATGCCAGCGCCAGCGCGAGGTTGACCGCCGGCACATAGATCTGCCCGGTCTCCTCGGCCGAGGTCTGGACGATCGCCACGCGGGGAAACTGTCCGAGCTGCACCGCCTGGCGGGTCAGCGAGAAAGCGCCCGAGATCATCGCCTGCGAGGCGATCACCGTGGCGACGGTGGCCAGGGCGATCAACGGATAGCGGCCCCACTCCGGCGCCAGGAAGTAGAAGGGCTGCGAGGCCAGGGAGGGGTCGCCGAGCACCAGCGCCCCCTGGCCGAAGTAGTTCAGCACCAGGCAGGGAAAGACGCAGGCAAACCAGGCCCTGCGGATCGGTGTCCGGCCGAA
Source organism: Pseudomonadota bacterium (assembly GCA_018261655.1). Classification (GTDB taxonomy): domain Bacteria; phylum Pseudomonadota; class Gammaproteobacteria; order Steroidobacterales; family Steroidobacteraceae; genus SG8-30. Next base: position 1,634 of record JAGTSG010000018.1, read on the forward strand.
ATGCCCCATGTCCGCATACAGCGCCTCGGCGCCGGTGGCCACCAGGAACACGGCTCCCAGCAGGACGACCGCCGTGGGCAGGGACTCGCCGAAGAGCCGGGCGGCATACCAGGGGTTGAGGGCGTGCAGCACGCCGGGATGCTCCACGATCTGGGCCACGCCCAGGGCGGCGATGACGATGAACCAGATGAGCGTGATCGGCCCGAACAGGGCGGCGATCCGGGCCGTGCCCCTGGACTGGACTGCAAACAGGGCGGCCAGGATGCCGACGGTGATCGGGACGACGAACGGGGCGATGCCATGCGCGGTGGTCTCGAGCCCCTCGACCGCGCTCAACACCGAGATCGCGGGAGTGATCATCCCGTCGCCGTAAAGCAGGGCGGCACCGAAGATGCCGAGGATGATCAGGGCTACCTTGCCGTGCGTGCGCGTGCCGCGCCAGGGATTGATGAGGGCCATCAGCGCCAGGATGCCGCCCTCACCGCGGTTGTCCGCCCGCAGCACCAGCGCCTGGTACTTCAGCGACACGACCAGCATCAGCGTCCAGAAGATCAGTGACAGGATGCCCAGCACGTTCTCTGCCGACGGCTCGAGGCCGGAGAGGGCCTCCCGGAAGGCGTACAGCGGGCTGGTGCCGATGTCCCCGTAGACGATGCCGAGCGCGGCCAGCGACAAGGCCGCCTGCTGGCGCCGGCTGTCGGGCTCCTTCGCCCGGGCGATTGCGTGTCTATCGTTCACGCGGGGTCACGGAGGCCGCGGCGATCGGCGCCATTTCCACGGTGACGTGGACCAGTTCCTCGTGCACGGTGAGGCGGCCGCGGACCTCGTCCGCGGTCACGGTGACGTCCGCTGCGATGCTGACGATGCACGCATACTTGCCCTTGCCGACGCGCCAGACGTGCAGGTCCCGGAGGATCGCCGGCTGGGGCAGGGACTGGACGGCTTGTTTCACTTCCGCGACGAGCGGGGCGTCCATTTCCGCGTCGAGCAGCACCCGACCGGTGTCCCGCAGCAGCCCGAGGGCCCAGCGCGCGACGAGGATCGTGCCGGCGAGTCCCATCACGGGATCGAGCCACGTGGCGCCATAGTACTTGCCGCCGGCGAGCGCCACGATCGCGAGCACCGATGTCGCCGCGTCGGCCAGCACGTGCAGGTACGCGGAGCGCAGGTTCAGGTCGTGGTGATGATGCGGGTGGTCATGAGCGTGATCGTGATGGTCGTGCCGCCGCGCGCCGGTGGACAACAGCCAGGCGGAGACTACGTTGACGATCAGCCCCAGCACGGCCACCGGGATCGCCTCGTCGAAGCGGATCGGCGCCGGGTCGATCAGCCGGCTCACCGACTCGAAACCCATGTAGCCGGCGACCCCCAGCAGGAAGACGGCGCTGGTGTAGCCGCCCAGCACCTCGATCTTCCAGGTTCCGAACGCAAACCGCGGGTCGTGCGCATAGTGACGCGCCAGCGCGTAGGCGCCGGCCGACACACCGAGCGCGAGCGCGTGCGAACTCATGTGCCAGCCATCGGCCAGGAGCGCCATGGACCCGAACAGGGTGCCGGCGACGATCTCTATCACCATCATGACGAGCGTCAGCCACATCACCTGGCGGGTGCGCCGCTCGGCCACCGGGTTCTGCACGTCGAAAACGTGGCTGTGGGCGGCGCTCAAGGCTTGGCGTACCAGGACTTCACGCCGGCATGCTCATGCACGGCGTCATGCACCCCCATGAGCCTGGGGTAGCCCGCGAAGATCGTTGCCGGAATGTGGTCGACCTTGCCGCCGATGAACCAGCGCACCGCCATGTAGATCTTGAGGTCCACCACGTGGATCCGGTCCCCGCCGAAGAACGGCGCGCCGGTGATGTTCCTCTCCGCCGCCCTTGCCCACGCTGGCAGGAATCCCGCCACGAGCGCCTCGCGCGTGGCCTTCTTCTCTGCCTCCCCCATGCGGAGGGTCGGCGAGACCACGGCGCGCAGGGTCTCCACGTGCTGCATCATTCCTTCATGGCGCGCCGCCTCGAAGTCGTCGGCAGGGTGCAGGCCGTGTCGACGGCCGATCAGCACCAGGATGGCGTTGGAATGTGCGAGCGCCGGCTTTCCTGGCAGCTCGAGCACGGGCAGGCCGCCGTAGGGCGTCTGCTCCTTCATCGCGGACCATGCGGCGCGGTCGATGCGCACGTCCTCGAAGTCGATTCCCGCGAGATGCAGGGCGAGGCGGCACTCCTCCCCACGGCTCACCGGCGCGTCGAAGTAGACCAATTTGGGCTTGCTCATGGGCCCGGGAGAATACCATGCGCCGGATCGCGCACGAGGGCCGGGCCCCGGTGCCGAGCGCGGCTGACGCCGTACGCGGCCGGGCCCTGCAGCTCCGGTTCCCTCGAAGGGACGCGCTGGTACCATGCCCGGCCGGGACGCCAGGTCGAGGGGAGGCACCATGGGTGAGTGGCTGTCCGCCACGCAGCACGCGCAGTTTCGCCAGGATGGATTCCTGGTCCTGCCGGACTTCGCCGAGCCGGAGCGCTGCCTCGAGTTGCGTCACCGTGCCCTGCGACTGGCCCTCGAGAGAGTGCCGTCGCCGGAGCGGGCGACGGTCTTCACGGCCGACGGCAAGCCCGCCCACGCCGGCGCCGACTACTTCCTGAGGAGCGGGGAGGCGATCCACTGCTTCTTCGAGAGAGACGCTTTCGACGCGGACGGCCGGCTGCGCGACGAGGCGCACCTGAGCCTCAACAAGCTCGGCCACGCCATGCACGACCTCGACCCGGTCTTCGACCGGTTCAGCCGCACGCCAGCGCTGGCCGCGGTTGCCAGGGACCTCGGCATGCGGGAGCCGTTGCTGCTGCAGTCCATGTACATCTTCAAGCAGCCGCGCATCGGCGGTGAAGTCGCCTGCCACGTGGACCACAGCTACCTGTGGACCGAGCCGCTGAGCGTGGTGGGCTTCTGGTTCGCCATCGACGATGCGACGACCGCGAACGGTTGCCTGTGGGCGTTGCCCGGCGGCCACCGGATCCCGGTCAAGAGCCGGTCGCGCCTCGACGGGTCACGCACCGCGACGGTCATGGACGTCTTCGACGAGGAACCTTATCCCAGCGAGGGGCTGGTGCCACTCGAGGCGCGGCGCGGCACGCTGGTCCTGCTACATGGCGCGCTGCCCCACCTCTCGGGGCCGAACCTGAGCGACAGGCCGCGGCACGCCTACACGATCCACGCCATCGACGGCGTGACGCGCTACCTGCCCGACAACTGGCTGCAGCGGTCGACGCTGCCGCTGCGCGGGTTCGTGACGCCTGCGCCGGCCAGCGCCGATTGACGGCAGCGGCCCGCTGGCAGTGCCAGGGCGCACTCGACCCTCGCCTGGCGCTCCGTGCGTGACGACGCCTGACCGGAGCGGGTTGAGACGCCACGACTAGTCCCCTCGGTCTCCCGGTGCGAACTCGAACGTCGCGTGCTCGGCGGCGATGCAGGCCGCGTCGATCGGCTCGCGCGGCGCGTCCAGGAAGCGGTCGACGATGCCCTGGGCACACCTGCTCTGCCTGCGGACCCCGTGCGTCGTGTTCGGGAACACCGCCAGCTGGCCGTATTCGAGCCGCCTGACGGCGGCCTCGGCCAGTTCGACCGGGCAGCCGGCATCGATCTCGCCGTTCAGGATCAGGGTCGGGATCGCGCTCACGAGCGGCTGGTTGTCGATGGGGTCGGGCCTGCCGACCGCGAACCCGGCGCAGGCGGGAAAGAACCTCTTCGTGACACGCGCCGTCGCTTCGGCGATCGGGTCGCCGCTGCCAGGGCCTTCGACGGCGGCAGGCGACTCGAAGGGGAACTCCTCCTTGCAGAGATTGGCGAAGAACAGGCCCTCGACGTAGCCGCTCTGTTCCCGCAGAAACTCGTCGAGCTCGGCGTAGTCGTCGCCCAGCCAGCGGGCGATGCTCGCTGGCAGTCGCCGCGCCCCCTCGTCGTCGTAGAGCGCCTCGAGCAGGAACGACGCCGCCTCGTCGGCCGTGTACGACCGGTCGCCGGATTGCCGCGGCCGGGCCAGCCAGGCGGTCAGCAGTGCGTCGAAGCGCGCCTCCAGGTCGGGGTGGCGCGCGGCACAGCGCTCGTCGCGGGCGCACAGGCCAAGCACCCTGCGCGTCTCGCGCGAGACCAGCGTCGGCAAGGGCCCGGTCCAGCTGGCTTCCGGTGGCCAGAGCGAATCGAGCACGACCGCGCGCAGCCCGCGCGTGTCCCGCTGCATCACGCCCATGGCGACCCGCGAGCCATAGGACGTGCCCACCAGGTTGTAGTCGCCGATGTGCAGGACCTGGCGCAGGTCGGCCAGGTCCTCGACGATGGTGCCGATGTTGTACCGGCCGAGGTCCACACCAGCTGCCTGCTGGCGCAGGCCGCAGGCGCGGATCGCCTCGACGGCGCTATCGTCGGTGAGCCCGGCGTCCGACACCCCGACGCGGCCGCAGCCCAGCGTCGGAACCGACAGCCCCGTGCCGCGCTGGTCGAAGAAGATCCAGTCGCGCCCGCCGGCGACCAGCTCCGGGTGTCTGGTCAGCCAGCCGGCGAGCCACTCCACGGTGCCACCACCGGGCCCGCCGTGCAGTTCGATGACCGGGTCGGATCTGCGTAACTCGCCCGCGCCACGCACGATCACCACCGGGATCGCCACCCTGCGGCCGTTGTTCGCTCCCCGCGTCTCGGGGACGACCAGCGTGCCGCAACGCATCGCATTCGGCAGTGCCGAAAAGTCGCCGACGCAGGGCGTATCGTCGAAGCGGGGCAGCAGGCGGTCGGTGGTGTCCGCGAGCAGGCTGCTCGTGGCCGCAAACAGGGCCGATCCGAAGGCAAGGCAGGAGGGCACGCGACGATCCACGGTTCGTTCCGGGTTGCTGCCAGGGAGGGTCCGCGCATGGGACGCGCTGCGGCAGGGCGTGTCAAGCCCCGGGGCCGTGACCGGCGGGGTGCGGGGCACGCGTGCGCCGTCCGGGAACCGCGGGCGCGCAGCCCTGTCGGAGCAAGGGGTCCCGGTAACGAGGAAGGCGACATGATCGATGCGAACAAGCTGCTCGACCAGCTGGTGAAGAGCGGCATGGCCGGTGGGCTCGCCGGCGGGTTACTGTCGGGCGCCGTCGCGGGCGCGATCACCGGCAAGGGCAAGGGACTCGGCAAGACGGCGTTGAAGGTTGGCGGGACCGCGGTGGTGGCGGGGCTGGCCTACAAGGCCTGGCAGCAGTACCAGGCGGGTCAGCGCGGACCGGGAACGATCCCCGGGACCCTCGACTCGCTGTTCGGCCAACTCGCCGCGGCTCCGGGGAACGCGCCGGTCCCGGCCGTCCCTGAGCGCGATGCCGTGGCCATCCTGCGCGCCATGATTGCCGCGGCCAAGGCAGACGGCCAGATCGACGTCGCCGAACAGCAGCGCGTCTTTGCGGAGGTCGGCCGCCTGTCGCTGTCGGTCGAAGAGAAAGCCTTCGTGCTGGAGGAACTGTCCCGGCCGCTCGACCTGGAGGCGATCGTCGCGAGCGCCGGCACGCGCGAACTCGCGCTCGAGATCTACACCGCGTCGCGGCTCGTCATCGCCGAGGCGTCGCCGGCCGAAGGCGCCTACCTGCAGCTGCTGGCCGCGCGTCTCGGGCTGCAGCCGGGGCTGGTGGCCGAGGTGGACAAGGCCGCGCAGGCGCCGGCGGCTGGCGGTTGAGTCCGGGGCGTTGTGGCAGTAGTCTGGCCGGGAAGGAGGGGGATACCATCGATGCCCGACGGCGTGCGCAGCCCTTGCCGCGCGCAGTGGCCTGGCTGTCCCGGCGTCCCCCGAGTCGTGGTCCAGTGAAGGAGCATCGCCATGAACCCCGTTACCCGCTACGCCGTACGCAGCCTCATCGCCCCGCTCGCGATCGCCGCCGCTTTCGCGCCCGGCGTGGCCGCCGCCGATGGCCTCAAGGCTGCCGCGGAGATCAAGGGCTGCACCAACCCGGCCATCGCCGGTACCGCGACGCTGGTCGAACAGACGACGCCGGAGGGCGTCAAGGAAGTCACGGTCGAGATGACCGTGAAGGGCCTCGCCGACGGCAAGCACGCGGTGCACATCCACGAAGTCGCCTCGTGCACGCCCTGCGGCGGGGCGGGTGGCCACCACGATCCGGGCCCGTTCGGCCAGTCGCGCCCGGACAGCGCCACCGACGACGTCCCGGCCAAGGATATCAACCACCCGTATCACATGGGCGACCTGATCAACCTCGAGGTGAAGAACGGCGTGGGCACGTTGAAGCACACCACCAACCGCGTGACGCTGTCGCCCGGCCGGCTGAGCATCTTCGACGAGAACGGCAGCTCGCTGATCGTCCACTCGGCCGCGGACACCTATTGCGACGCCGAGTCGGACCTCAAGAAGGGCTGCGCGGGCGGCGCCCGCGACGCCTGCGGCGTGATCAACCCCGCGCCGTAAAGGAAAAGGGGCCCGACGGGCCCCTTTCTCGAATCAGCCTGTGGCGGCGGCGCCTACTGCGCGGGCGCCGCGGCCTCGAATCCTGGCGTGCCGGTGATGAAGCCGATCTTCTTCAGGCCGCCGCGCTGCAGTGCGAAGAGGACGTCGGCGACGTATTCGTAGCGCACGCGCGGATTGGCGCGCAGGTGCACCTCGGGCTGCGGGTCCTTGTTGGCGTCCTGCGCGACGTAGTTGAGCATCGTTGCGTGGTCGACCACGCTGCCGTTCCAGATGATGCTGCCGTCGAAGTCGATCTCGACGTCGATGAACTCGGGCGGCTCGGTCGGCTGGTTCGGCGTGTTGCGCGGCAGGTCGATCTTCACCGCGTGGGTCATGACCGGAATGGTGATGATGAAGATGATCAGCAGCACCAGCATGATGTCCACCAACGGGATGACGTTGGGATCGACCATCGGTTCTGACGAGTCGCCCTTTACCGAAACCGCCATGTCCTGAACCCCTTGCTTGCCAGTTTGCGGACTGTCGCAGGCGCCGTGCAGCGGCCTCAGGCAGGGCCCGATGCCGGGGCGGTGCGAACCGCGATGATAGTGGCAGCCGCCCAATATTCAAAGCCTTGGATGGGCCTCGGACGGCTGCCCGGCGCATCCCGCCGCGGGCTGCCGAGGCCGCCAGGACGGAGCGCCGGAAACGGACCGGGGAATGGCGCGTATGCGCTTGATTTTAAAGAGGGCCCTTGTTGATCGTGGCCAGCAGCAGGGCGCCATCCGGGACTACCACGACGCTCCCCTCCGGCACGATGCTATCCTCCGGACAATCAACGAGATACGGATCTGGGGACTCCCATCATGGCCCACAACACCGCGGACATCCGCAACATCGCCCTTGTCGGACACGCTGCCGCAGGCAAGACCCTGCTGGCCGAGGCGCTGCTCGCCGGCGCCGGCGCGATCCCCGCCAAGGGCAGCCTCGACCGCGGCACGACGGTCTGCGACTCCGACCCGCAGGAAAAGAAGCTGCTGCACTCGCTGGACTCGGCGATCTGCCACCTCGAAACGGGTGGGACGTTCGTGAACCTGCTCGACACGCCGGGAATCCCCGACTTCATCGGCCGTTCGCTCTCGGTGCTGGAAGCGGTGGAGACGGCTGCGGTCGTGGTCAGCGCGATCAACGGCGTCGAGCCGATGGCCCAGCGCATGATGGACTTCGCGCGCGACCGCGGCCTGTGCCGCCTGGTGATCGTGAACAAGATCGACCACCCCGAGGCGCGCACCGAAGAGGTGCTCGAGGAGCTTCGCGAGCGCTTCGGCAAGGAGTGCCTGCCGGTCAACCTGCCGGCCGACGGTGCCAGGACGGTGGTGGACGTGTTCTACCAGTCCTCCGGGCGCGAGACTGACTTCTCGTCGGTGACGGATGCCCATACCGAGATCATCGACCAGGTCGTCGAGGTGGACGAGGACCTGATGGCGCTGTACCTCGAGCAGGGCGAGGAACTCCGGCCCGAGCAGCTGCACGACCCGTTCGAGCTGGCGCTGCGCGAAGGCCACCTGGTGCCGGTGTGCTTCGTCTCGGCGGAGACGGGCGCGGGCATTCGCGAGCTGCTCGACGTGTTCGCGAGGCTGATGCCGAACCCGGCCGAGGGCAACCCGCCGCCGTTCCTCAAGGGCGAGGGCGCGAACGCGACGCGGGTCGAGGTGCGGCCGGACCCGGCACGCCACGCGATTGCCCACGTGTTCAAGGTGGCGATCGACCCGTTCGTCGGCAAGCTGGGCATCTTCCGCGTGCACCAGGGGACGGTCCGTTCCGGCGGGCAGCTGTTCGTCGGCGACGCCCGCAAGGCAATCAAGGCCTCGCACCTCTACCGCATGCAGGGCAAGGACACCGTCGAGGTCCCCGAGTTGGTCCCCGGCGACATCGGCGCGCTGTCGAAGGTCGACGAGCTGCACTTCGACGCCGTGCTGCACGACTCGCACGAGGAGGACCACTTCCACCTGAAGCCGATCGCCTTCCCGCCGCCGATGCTCGGGCTCGCGATCGAGCCGGAGCGCCGCGGCGAGGAGCAGCGCCTCGCGGACACGCTGCACAAGCTGGTGGCCGAGGATCCCTGCGTCCGCGTCGAGCACCTCGCCGCGACCAACGAGACCATCCTGTACGGCATGGGCGAGCTGCACCTGCGCGTGCTGCTCGAGCGCATGAGCGAGCGCTACAACGTCCACGTGAAGACCCGTCCGCCGAGCATTCCCTACCGCGAGACCATCACGCGCGCGGCGGAGGGCCACCATCGGCACAAGAAGCAGACCGGCGGCGCCGGCCAGTTCGGCGAGGTGTACCTGCGCATCGAGCCGCTGGAGCGTGGCGCGGGCTTCGAGTTCGTGGACAAGGTCGTCGGCGGCGCCATCCCGCACCAGTTCATCCCGGCGGTGGAGAAGGGTGTGCGGCAGGTGCTGGTGGACGGCGCCATTGCCGGCTTCCCGCTGCAGGACCTGCGGGTCACCGTCTACGACGGCAAGTACCACTCGGTGGACTCGAAGGAAGTCGCCTTCGTGTCCGCCGGCAAGAAGGCCTTCCTGGAGGCCGTGCGCAACGCGGGCCCGACCGTGCTGGAGCCGATCGTGAAGGTCGAGATCACCGCCCCGGCGCAGTCGATGGGCGACATCACGGGCGACCTCGCGACCAAGCGCGGCCGCATCAACGGCAATGACAGCCTGCCCGGCGGCCGGGTGACCATCTCCGCCTACGTGCCGCTGGCCGAGCTGACCGACTACCAGACGCGGCTCAAGGCGCTGACCGGCGGCGAGGGCAGCTACACGCTCGACCTGAGCCACTACGACCCGGTCCCGCCGCGGACGCTGCACGAGCTGCAGGCGGCGTGGAAGCCGCAGGTGACGGAGGACTAGACCAGCACCCGCTCGATGCCGCCCTCGTTCGCGAGCCGCACGTAGTCGGCCATCCAGTCCGCGCCGAGGACGTGCTTCGCCAGCTCGACGACGATGTAGTCGGCGTCGAGGTTCGCGTCATCTGAAAAGCGCGCCAGTCCCTGCAGGCAGGACGGGCAGGAAGTCAGCACCTTGACCCCGCCGTCGAAGCCGTCGGCGCGCAGCGCGTCGGCCCCTTTCACGATCTCGCGTTCCTTGCGATAGCGGACCTGGGTCGACACGTCGGGCCGCGCCACGGCCAGCGTCCCGGACTCGCCGCAGCAACGGTCGTTCTTCGCGATGCGCCCGTTGGCCGGCGCGTTCATCAGCGTGTTGACCACCGTCAGCGGGTCGTGGCTCTTCATCGGCGTGTGGCAGGGGTCGTGGTACATGTAGCGGACGCCGGTCGCGCCGGACAGGCGCACGCCCTTCTCCATCAGGAACTCGTGGATGTCGAGGATCCGCGAGCCCGGGAAGATCTCCTCGAACTTGTAGCCCTGCAGCTGGTCATGGCAGGTGCCGCAGCTGACCACGACGGTGCGGATGTCGAGGTAGTTGAGCGTGTTGGCGACGCGGTGGAACAGCACGCGGTTGTCGGTGATGAGCTTCTCCGCCTTGTCGAACTCGCCGGCGCCGCGCTGCGGATAGCCGCAACAGAGGTAGCCGGGCGGCAGCACGGTCTGCACGCCCACGTGCCAGAGCATCGCCTGCGTCGCGAGGCCGACCTGCGAGAACAGCCGCTCCGAGCCGCAGCCCGGGAAGTAGAACACCGCCTCGGAGTCGGCGCTGGTGCGTGCCGGGTCGCGGATCACCGGCACGTAGGCGCGATCCTCGACGTCGAGCAGCGCGCGCGCGGTGCGCTTCGGCAGCCCCCGGGGCATCTTCTTGTTGACGAAGTGCACCACCTGCTCGTGCAGCCGGGGGCGGCCGGTCGTGGCCGGCGGGCGGCGGGTCTGGGCCCTGGCCAGCGTGGCCAGCAGCCGGTTGCCGAGACGCTGCGACTTGTAGCCCCACTGGATCATCACCCTGCGGACGGCCTTGATGGTCTCCGGCCGGGTGGCGTCGAGGAAGTACATCGCGGCCGCCTTGGCCGGGTTGGCGCGCTGCTTGCCCATGCGCCGCAACAGGTCACGCATCGACATGGACACGTCGCCGAAGTCGATGTCCACCGGGCAGGGCGCCAGGCACTTGTGGCACACGGTGCAGTGCTCGGCCACGTCGCCGAACTCGTCGAAGTGGCGGATGGAGACGCCGCGTCGTGTCTGCTCCTCGTAGAGGAACGCCTCGACCAGCAGCGAGGTCGCGAGGATCTTGTTGCGGGGCGAGTAGAGCAGGTTCGCGCCGGGCACGTGGGTGGCGCAGACCGGCTTGCACTTCCCGCAGCGCAGGCAGTCCTTGACCGCGTCCGAGATCGAGTTGATGTCGGACTGCTGCATGATCAGCGACTCGTGGCCGAGCAGGTTGAAGCTCGGCGTGTAGGCGCGCGCCAGGTCGCCGCCTGGCAGCAGCTTGCCCCGGTTGTAGCGCCCCTCCGGGTCCACGCGCTCCTTGTAGAGCCGGAACTCGCGCGTCTCCTCGCCGGTCAGGAACTCGTACTTGGTGATGCCGATGCCATGCTCGCCCGAGATGGCGCCGCCGAGCTCGCGCGCGATGCGCATGATGTGCCCGACCGTGCGGTTGGCCTCCTGCAGCATCGCGTAGTCGTCGGAATTGACCGGGATGTTGGTGTGCACGTTGCCGTCGCCGGCATGCATGTGCAGCGCGACGAACAGCCGGCTCCTGAGCACCCGCGCATGGGTCGCGCGCAGCGCGGCGCGGACGGGGGCGAAGGTCGCGCCAGCGAACAGGCGCTCGATGGGCGCGCGCACCTCCGCCTTCCACGAGGTGCGCACAGTCCGCTCCTGCATCACGTCGAAGACGGTCAGTCCCGGGGAGACGGCGACACGGCGCGCCAGTTCCTCGGCCAGCGGCGCGGACAGCAGGTCCTGCAGCGGCGCGAGCGCGGACGACAGCGACGTGTCGAGATGATCGAGCAGCCAGGCCCAGCGGCGCCGGGTCGCGCGCACGATCTCCAGCGCCTGCGCCGGCCGGTCGCCGAGCAGCTCGTCGTCGGCGCTCGCCTCGTCGGCCTCGTCGGGCGGCGCCAGCTTCAGTTCGCCCGACAGCACCTCCTCCAGCGCATCCAGCAACGCGAGCTTGTTGCGGGTGGACAGCTCGATGTTGATGCGCTCGATCTCGTCCGTGTAGTCGCCGAGCCGCTCCAGCGGGATGACGACGTCCTCGTTGAGCTTGAAGGCGTTCGTGTGCCGGGAGATCGCCGCAGTCCGGGAACGGTCGGCCCAGAACTTGCGGCGCGCGTCGGCGCTGACGGCGACGAAGCCCTCGCCGGCACGGCCGTTGGCGATGCGGATGACCTCGGAGGTCGCGCGCGCAACGGCCTGCCCGTCGTCGCCGACGATGTCGCCGAGCAGCACCATCTTCGGGCTCGCACCGCGGCGCGACCTGGGCGTGTAGCCGATGGCCTTGAGGTAGCGCTCGTCGAGGTGCTCGAGGCCGGCCAGGATGGCGCCGGCGGCGCGGCCGTCGCCGTCGAGGTAGCGCTTGATCTCGACGATGGAGGGGATGGCGTCACGCGCCTGGCCGAAGAACTCGAGGCAGACCGTGCGCGTGTGCGCCGGCATGCGGTGCAGGATCCAGCGCGCCGAGGTGATCAGGCCGTCGCAGCCTTCCTTCTGCACCCCGGGCAGGCCGCCCAGGAACTTGTCGGTCACGTCCTTGCCGAGGCCGGCCTTGCGAAAGCGCGCGCCCTCGATCTCGAGGCGTTCCGAACGCAGGACCCGGGCCTCGTCGGCCGGCTTGCGGCCGTCCTTCCACGTCAGCTCGAAGCGGGCCACCGGCGCCTCGTGGATCTTGCCGAGGTTGTGGCCGATGCGCTCGACCTCGAGCCAGTTGCCCTCGGGGTCGACCATCCGCCACCAGGCGAGGTTGTCCACCGCCGTGCCCCACAGCACGGCCTTCTTGCCGCCGGCGTTGACGGCGATGTTGCCGCCGATGCACGAGGCGTCGGCCGAGGTCGGGTCCACCGCGAAGACGACACCCGCGGCCTGGGCGGCGTCCGAGACGCGCCGGGTCACGACGCCGGCGCCCGTGACGATCGTCGCGACGTCGCCGGCGACGCCGGGCAGGGCGCGGATCTCGACGGGGTCGAGGCGCTCCAGCTTCTCCGTGTTGACTACGGCCGACAGCGGCGTGAGCGGAATCGCGCCGCCGGTGTAGCCGGTGCCGCCGCCGCGCGGGATGATGGTGAGCCCCAGCTCGATGCAGGCGCGCACGATGCCGGGGATCTCGTCCTCCTCGTCCGGGCAGATCACCACGAACGGGTACTCGACGCGCCAGTCGGTGGCGTCCGTCACGTGCGATACGCGCGCAAAGGCGTCGAAGCGGATGTTGTCGCCCCGCGTGCGGCGCCCCAGCAGCCGACGGGCGCGCGAGCGTAGCTCGGCCAGCTGGCCCAGGTCGGCCTCGAACCCGTCCACCGCCTGTCGTGCCGCCGCCAGCAGGTTGGCCACGCGGGCGTCGCGCGCCTGGTCCGTCAGGTCGCGGCGGCGGTCGATGTCGGCGAGCCGGTGGTGCATCGCCTCGACCAGCGCCTGGCGCCGCCTGCGGTTGTCGAGCAGATCGTCCTGCAGGTAAGGGTTGCGCCGCACCACCCAGATGTCGCCCAGGACCTCGTAGAGCATGCGCGCGGAGCGGCCGGTCCGGCGCTCGTGCCGCAACTGGTCGATGATCGCCCAGGCCGGCTCGCCCAGCAGGCGGATGACGATCTCGCGATCGGACAGCGAGGTGTAGTTATACGGGATCTCGCGCAGCCGGACCGGCGCGGCCGGCTCGGGCGGGGCGGGCGACCCGGTCAGGGGGAGCGGCAGGGTGGCGTTCATGTGCCGCCGATTTTAGCGGCCCGGGGCGGTCCGCGGGCTTCGCGATACGACGCGGCGCGCCCCGCACCACGATGGCGCAGCCGGGCGGCGCTGGCGCCGGGGCACCCCTGCAATCCCCGGCAGGGCGGGGCTTTCTGGGCGACAATGAGCGCCTGTCACGCTGGAGGCCGCCCCACTTGAAAGTCCACCTGTCCGCCGACGAGGCGCGGGTCATCGGCGCGCTGATCGAGAAGGAGATCACGACGCCGGACCAGTACCCGCTGTCGCTCAACGCGCTGACCAACGCCTGCAACCAGAAGTCCAACCGCGACCCGGTGGTCGACTGGGACGAGCGCCACGTGCAGCAGGTACTGGACGGCCTGGCGAAGCGGGCGCTGGCCGTGGATCGTTCCGGCTTTGGCAGCCGCGTGCCCAAGTACCGGCACCTGTTCTGCAACACCGAGTTCGGCCGGCTGAAGTTCCCGCCCGAGGAGCTCGCGATCCTGTGCGAACTGCTGCTGCGCGGGCCGCAGACGCCGGGCGAGCTGCGCAGCCGCGCCGCCCGCATGGCGCCGTTCACCGACGTGTCGCAGGTCGAGCGCGCGCTGGAGGACCTGGCCACCCGCGAGGACGGGCCGTTCGTCGTGCGCCTGCCGCGCGAGCCGGGCCGGCGGGAGTCACGCTACGCGCAGACGTTCACGGACCTGCCCGCCGAGAGGCACGAGCCGCCGGGCGCGACGGCACCCCCCGCCGCTGTGCCCGTTGCCGGCGATCGCCTGGCCGGCCTCGAGGACCGGCTTGCGCTGCTCGAGATGGAAGTGGCGGAGCTCAAGCGTAAACTTGGGCAGTAGCGGATCGCAGATGGCGGCGCGACGGGCGGACGGGCCCCGTAGCGAGCGAGTTGGGCTTGCGGAGCGAAGCGGAGCCGAGCGAGCGCAATGGGCCCGGCCGGCCAGGTCGCGCCTGGCAGGAGATGGCGGACCGTGACCCACGTGACGCCGGGAGGAGGATTGAGTGAGCATCAAGTCTGACACGCGGATCATGGCCGTCTTCTGCGACTTCGAGAACGTCGCGCTCGGCGTTCGCGACGCGAAGTACTCGGCCTTCGACATCCGCAAGGTGCTCGAGCGGCTGCTGCTCAAGGGCAACATCGTCGTCAAGAAGGCCTACTGCGACTGGCTGCGCTACAAGGAATTCAAGGCGGACATGCACGAGGCGGCCTTCGAGCTCATCGACATCCCGCACGTGCGGCAGTCGGGCAAGAACTCGGCGGACATCCGCATGGTCGTGGACGCGCTGGACCTGTGCTACACCAAGGCGCACGTCGACACCTTCGTCATCGTCAGCGGCGACTCCGACTTCTCGCCGCTGGTGAGCAAGCTCCGCGAGAACAACAAGATCGTGGTCGGGGTGGGCGTGAAGAACTCCGCCTCCGACCTGCTGATCGCCAACTGCGACGAGTTCATCTTCTACGACGACCTCGCGCGCCAGGCCGAGCAGACGCGCAACACGCGCCGCAAGGCCAAGGCGGCCAGGCCGGCCGAGAAGGCGGCACCGTCGTCCGAGGAGGAGAAGAAGCAGGAGGCCTTCGACCTGGTCGTCGAGACCATCGAGGACCTGATGGAGGAGCGCGACTCCGAGGAGAAGATCTGGGGATCGATGGTCAAGCAGGCGCTGAAGCGCCGCAAGCCGGGCTTCAACGAGACCTACCACGGGTTCCGGACCTTCGGGAAGCTGCTCGAGGAGGCCCGCGAGCGCAAGTTGCTCGACCTGGAGCATGACGCCAAGTCCGGCGGCTACATCATCTCCCGCGTGCTGGCGCACTGACATGACGACGCACGTGGTCTGCAGCGAGGAAGACCTGCCCGTCGGCGGCATGAAGGCCGTGCGGATCGGTGACACCGGCGTGGTGGTGTACCGGCTCGAGGATGGCTTCTACGCCACGCAGAGCACCTGCACCCACATGTTCGCGCCGCTCGGGCGCGGCAGGATCGTGGATGGCTGCAAGGTGCAGTGCCCCCTGCACCGGGCGCGTTTCGACATCCGCACCGGCGAGGTCGTCGACTGGGCGAATTTCCCGCCGGGCGTGCAGCTCCTGAACGCCGTGCGGGGCGAGAAGGCGCTCAGGACCTATCCGGTCACCGTCGTGAAGGGACAGGTCCGGGTCCGGGTCTAGACCTCCAGCACGACCTTGCCCAGGGTGCGCCCCGACTGCAGCAATTGCATCGCCCGCGGCGCCTCCGCGAACGGGACGCGCTCGCCGACGTGGGGCCTGCGCGCGCCGGCATAGCGCTGCAGGCCCTCGATCGCGGCCGGCATCCGCTCCACTTGCTCCCACAGCCAGATCAGGTTGAAGCCGATGAAGGCCTGGTTGGCCGAGATCATCGCCAGCGGGTCGAGGCGGGGACGCCGCAGGTAGCGCCACAGCAGCGACAGGTAGTTGGGCCGGCTCCCGGGAGGCATGAAGTCGGCCGCGCCGAAGAGGACGAACCGGCCTTCCGGCCGCAGCCGGGCGAATGCCGGCCTGAAGAAGGGTCCGAGCACCGCGTCGAAGACCACGTCGAGCCCGTCGGCGCCGATGGCGTCCATGGCGCCGTCGAGCTGCGCGCCGAAGCGCCGGACGTCGCGCACGATCACTGCGCCGGGCGGCAGGCCGTGGCGGGCGCACAGGAAGTCGCGCTTGCGCTCATCGCCGACGCTGGCGATCACCTTCGCGCCGACGGTCGACAGGATGTTGAGCGCCTGCAGGCCGACGCCGCCGGCGGCCGACTGGACCAGCACGCACTCGCCGCGCGCCACGCGCGCCCGGTCGAGGAGGCCGTACCAGGCCGTGATGCCCTGCACCGGCCATGCCGCGGCCTCGGCCGCGCTCCAACCGGCGGGAACCCGGATCGAGTAACGAGTGTCGAAATTCAGCCGGTTGGCATAGCCGCCGAAGCGGGTGAGGACGCAGACGCGGTCGCCGACCGAGAGCGAAGCGCCGGGGCCGACGGCTTCTACGGTTCCCGCGCACTCGAGGCCCGGGACGAACGACTCCTTCGGCGTGGCCGAGTACAGGCCGAGGCAGGCGAGGATGTCCGCGAAGTTGAGGCCGATGGCCTCGGTGCGCAGGCGGGCCTCGCCGGGTGCAGGATCGGGGAGCGGCTCGTCGACCCGTCGCAGGCGCGACAGGGAGCCGGCGCGGTCGATCCGCCATGCGGTCCTCGGGACGGGCATGGGTCGATGCTACGTGAGGCAGGACAGGGAGTGGGAGGCATGAAGCTGAAATTGGCGTTCGCTGCGACGTTGCTGGCGGGCTGCTCGGCGGGCACGCCGGAGAGCCAGGCCCAGGAGCGGCTGCTCGAGACGGAAGCCGGGCCGCTGAGGGTGTCGACCGTCGCGTCGGGGCTCGAGCATCCCTGGAGCCTGGCGTTCCTTCCGGACGGCCGGATGCTGGTGACGGAGCGGCCGGGCCGCCTGCGCATCGTCGCGGCGGACGGCGCGCTGTCCGCGCCCGTGGCCGGCGTGCCCGCCGTTCACGCAGTCGGCCAGGGCGGATTGCTGGACGTCGCCCTCGACCCCGATTTCGCCGCCAACGGCCTCGTCTACCTGTCCTACGCCGAGCCCGGCAAAGGCGGCCTGTCGGGCACGGCCGTGGCCCGTGGGCGGCTGGCGGGCGGCGCACTCGAGGACGTCCGCGTGATCTTCCGGCAGCAACCCAAGGTGGACAGCGAGCACCACTACGGTTCACGGCTGGTGTTCGCGCGCGACGGCCGGCTGTTCGTCACGCTGGGCGACCGCGGCTCGCAGCGCAGACTCGTGCACGATCCGGCCACGCACATCGGCAAGGTGCTGCGCATCGAGCGCGACGGCTCCGTGCCGGCCGACAATCCCTGGGCCGGTCGCAAGGACGCGGCGCAGGAGGTCTTCTCCTGGGGTCACCGCAACGTCCAGGGCGCGACCCTGCACCCGCAGACGGGCGAGCTGTGGACCCACGAGCACGGCCCGCGGGGCGGCGACGAGGTGAACATCACGCGCAGGGGGCTGGACTACGGATGGCCGGTCATCACCTACGGCCGCGAATATCACGGGCCGTCGATCGGCGAGGGAAGTGCGAAGGCGGGTATGGAGCAACCGCTCCACTACTGGGTTCCGTCCATCGCGCCGTCGGGGATGGCCTTCTACACGGGCGCGGCGATTCCGGCCTGGCAGGGCCACCTGCTGGTCGGGGCGCTGGCTGCCATGCAGCTGGTACGGCTGGAGCTGTCACCCGACAACCGCGTGACGCACGAGGAACGAATCGGCCTCGGCGAGCGCATCCGCGACGTGCGGCAGGGTCCGGACGGCGCGGTGTACCTGCTGACGGACACGGGCAAGGCCAGCCGCGTGCTGCGACTGGCTCGCGACTAGGCGGCGGGACTGCGGGCGCGGGTGAGTTTCTGCCAGATCCACCCGCCGGGCACGTCCCGGCCGGTGCGCACGTAATCGAGCACGTTGAGGTTCGCGAGCGCCAGATGCTGCGACCGGCGCGCCCGGTTGCGGCCGGTGAACAGCAGCTCGTCGCCAGCCTGCAGCGGCCTGTCCTCGGCCGGAAGCAGCTCGTCGCGCCCGCCGCGACGCAGCAGCAGCGGAACGCAGGCCAGCCGGCTCGCGCGGTCGGCCGGGTCGAGCAGCAACTCGCCGATCACCAGCGGCGGGCCGCCGTTGGCCAGCGCCGCGGTTACCGCGGGCGCGCTGGCGGCATCGAGCCTGACGCTCCAGGTCGCCGGGGTGAGCTTCGCCCCGACGGCATCGATGCGCTCGAGCAGTGCCGAGGCCCACTCGTCGGTCTGCTGCCGCGCCAGTTGCAGGAAGGGCTCGAGCAGCGGCGTGGCGATGACGGACAGGCAGCGCCCGGCAATGAGCTCCGCCGACACTGCGTTGTAGTTGGGCCTGAACGCCTCGAACAGGCTGTGATTGGCGTGCAGGTTCTGGCGGACGATGACGTAGAGCTTCGGGTTCAGGGCCCGGGCGGTCACGGCGATGGACAGGTTGTTCACGTCGTCGTCGGTGCCGGCGACGATGCCGACCGCGCCCTCGATGCCCGCGCGCCGCAACGGTTCGGCCGCCGTGCCCAGGCCCTGGATGAACAGGTGTCCGCTCTCCGGCCGTGCCTCCGGATCGATGATCGTCACCTGCAGGGACTCGCGGTCGAAGGCCCCCACGACCTCGCGGCCGAAACGGCCGTAGCCACAGACCACCCAGTGTCCCCGCGGCGGGCAGTCGTCGATGTCCGGGCCGCGGTGGTGCAGGCTCGTGAGGCGCAACATCAGTCGGAACATCGCGGGCGCCTCGAGGGCGGCCGACAGCGCTTCGCCGAAGATCCGGAACGGGTTGACGATGTGATCGGTGTGGAAGGACGCCATGTTGTCCGCCACGGCCGGCGACGTGGCGCGGGCCAGCACCGGGATGGCGGGGTTCAGCAGCCGCACGGTGATGGCGATGGCCAGGTTCGCGTCGTCGTCGTTGGTCAGCGCCAGCACGCCGCGGCAGGCGGGGCTCGTCAGGCCCGCAAGGAGCAGCTGCTCCGGCTGCCGGGCGTCGGCCACCAGCGCCGGCGTCTCGACCCGGTGATGCGACAGGTCCACGTCGTCGACCGTCGCCGGATCGATGTCCAGCACCGTGAAGCGCACCCCCCAGTCATCCAGCGTGCGGCAGACCAGGGCGCCGGTCTCGCCGTAGCCGCAGACGATGTAGAAGGGCTCGAACGACCGCCGCACCTGGCGGCGGAACCGCTGCACCCGCAGCGCCTGGCGGAATCCGCGGTCCTGGACCAGCGTCAACGCGGTGCCGACCGTGAAGGCCCAGGCGATCACCGACATGTAGATGACGCAGATCACCCATAGCCGCTGCGGGTCGGTAAAAGCCGCCGGGATCTCGCCGAAGCCGATCGTGCTCGCGGTGTAGCTCAGGAAGTAGAACGCGTGGAAGAAATCCATGGGCGCCGGGTTGCCGTGCTCGTCGACGCCCGGGATCAGCACCAGCCCGGTGATGCCGACGGCGTACACGCCGACCAGCAGCACCAGCGGCCAGCGCAGGCGCCTGAGTGTCAGCAGCAGCGCGCTGTTCACGACGGCGTCAGCGTCGCAGGGTCAGCGTCTCGGCCATGAGCAGGACCACCGAGACCACGTTGGCGAACACCGCGCCGGCGGCCAGCGAGACGATGGAGGCCATGTGTCCGGGAGACACGACACCGCTCCCTTCCCGCACCGCAAAGAACCACAGGATCGTCGCGGCGAACAGCTGCAGGACCGCGACGAGGCTGGTGGCGAGATGCACGGCCCCGATCTGGGTCCGGTCGCCGAACTTCAGCAGCGCCGCGATGACGTTGACGATGACCGCGGCAAACAGCTCCGGGGTCTCGTGATGTGCGGGGTTGTCGATGTCGCCGTACACGAAGCCGAAGTTCAGCGTCGCGGCCAGCAGGATGAAGAAGCCGAAGATGACCTTTTCCAGGTTCATGTGTGCCCTCCCGCACAGGATCGTCGCCAAGCTTAAACGGCCCGGCCCGTTTGCGGCAGGGGCATCCGCCGCGCCGCCCCGGGGACCGCCTTCCACCTGCCCGTCCCGCTGCCGGTTGGGGTAGATTCCCCGACATGGACCGTACCGAACGCTTCTACCGGATCCGGCGCCGGTTGCTCGAGAGGGGCGCGCTGACGCGGCGCGAGATCGAGGAGGACCTCGAGATCTCGCATTCCACCTTCAAGCGCGACATCGAGTACCTGCGCGACCGGCTGAACGTGCCGATCATCTGGTCCATGGACCGCCAGGCCTACGTCCTCGATCCCGAGGCCGATGCCGCGGAGCTGCCCGGGGTGTGGTTCAGCCCGGGCGAGATCTACGCGCTGCTCGAGATCGAGCACCTGCTGGAGCAGCTCGAGCCCGGCCTCCTGTCGCGCCAGCTCGGCCCGGTGCGCGAGCGACTGTCGAAGCTGCTCGAGGGCAGCGAAAAGGGCCACCGCGAGATCCGCCGGCGCATCAAGGTGCTGCCGATGGGCACGCGCCCGGTCAACCGGGAGGCCTTCGAGACCCTGTCCTTCGCGCTGCTGAACCGGCGCCGGCTGCGGATCCGCCACCTGCGCCGGCAGACGGGGGAGGAGACCGACCGCATCGTGTCGCCCCAGCGGCTGGTGCACTACCGCTACAACTGGTACCTGGACGCCTGGTGCCACACGCGGCGCGACATCCGCATCTTCGCGGTGGACGCCGTCCGCTCGGCGCAGGCGCTGGACGAGCCGGCCCGCGACGTGGACGACGCGCGACTCGACGAGGTGCTGCGCGCCGGCTACGGCATCTTCGCCGGTGAGACGGTGCAGCGCGCGGTCCTGCGTTTCACGGCGGCGCGGGCCCGCTGGGTCGCCAGCGAGGTGTGGCATTCGCAGCAGGTCGGGCGCATGGAGCCCGACGGTTCCTACGTGCTGGAGGTGCCCTACAGCCAGGAGCCGGAGCTGGTGATGGACATCCTGAAATACGGGCACGAGGTCGAGGTGCTCGAGCCGCCCGCCTTGCGCAGGCGCGTCGCGCAGGAGCTTGCGGCCGCGGCGGCCGTCTACGCAGGATCATCCCCGCGCGAGTGAGCCCGCGCCGGTCACCGCTCCGGCAGCGGGATGAACTCGCTCTCGCCGGGCACCGCCGGGAACCGGCCCTCCGCCCAGTCGCGCCGGGCCAGCTCGATCCTCTCCCGCGAACTCGACACGAAATTCCACCAGATGTGGCGCGGCCCGTCGGCGGGCGCGCCGCCGAGCAGCATGGCCCGGACATCCTCGAGGGCGAACAGCCGCGGCGCGGCGCCGGGCTCCAGTACCGCCATCTGCCCCGTCCCGACCGGGGCGTCGTCCAGCGTCGCGCGGCCTTCGGCTACGTACAGGGCGCGCTCCGCGTGCTCGGCGGGCAGCGTCAGCGAACCGCCCGCCGGCAGCCGGACGTCGACGTAGAGCGTCGGCGCGCGCACCTCGACCGGCGAGGCTCGCCCGAAGGCCGTGCCCGCGACGATGCGCAGCGACGCATCCCCGACCGTGAATCCCGGGAGCTGCGCGGCCGGATAGTGCCGGAAAGCGGGCTCCGTCTCCTCGGCGTCGCGCGGCAGCGCCACCCAGGACTGGATGCCGTGGATGCGGTGGCCCGACGCGCGCAGCGCGGGGCCGGTCCGCTCGGAGTGGACGATGCCGCGCCCGGCCGTCATCCAGTTCACGGCGCCAGGCTCGATCTCCTGCACGACGCCGAGGCTGTCACGGTGCAGCAGGGTGCCCTCGAACAGGTAGGTGACGGTGGCGATGCCGATGTGCGGGTGCGGACGGACGTCGATGCCCGTGCCCGGCGCGAAGTCGGCGGGCCCCATGTGGTCGAAGAAGACGAATGACCCGACCATCTGCTGGCCGGCGGCCGGCAGCACGCGACGCACGGAGAGATCGCCGAGGTCGCGCGTCCTGGGGTCGATGAGTTTACGGATGACGGGGTTCATGCCCCGGCAGAGTATCAGACACGTGCAGCCGCGCATCATCCGCAGCCGGCGCTGGATCCTGCAGGCCCTGTGCGCATCGGCGGCCACGACCGGCTGTAGCCTGATTTCGCCGCCGCTCGAGGAGCCGCCCGGGTGGTTTCGTCCGCCGGAGCCCCGTCGTCCGGTCGTCTTCGTCCACGGCGCCTTCGGCGCGCGGCTGAAGAACCGCGCCACCGGCGTGGAAATCTGGCCCGCGGGACTCGGCGAGCTGGTCACCAGCAGCTTCGATGTGCTGGCGGTGCCGCTCGACCCGGAGAGCGGCGAGGCGGTGCCGGACGATGTCGTGGCATTCGACCTGTTCGAGAACGCCGGCATGGTCGAGTTCTACGGCGCGCTCGTCACGATGCTGGTGCAGGCTGGCGGCTACCGGCGTGAGACCCCGGGAACGCCGGTCGACGACGACCTGCCGCGGCTCTATGCCTGCCTCTACGACTGGCGCCGGGACCTGTCGCGGGCTGCGCGCGGGCTGGACGCGCTGATCGAGCAGGTCCGCGCGGACTACGGGCGGCCGGACCTGCAGGTCGACGTCGTCGCCCACTCGAGCGGCGGGCTCCTGGTCCGTTACTACCTCCTGCACGGCGCGCGCACGCTCGACCAGCTGCGCGGTCCCGCGCCGGATTTCGCGGGCATCACCAAGGTAAACCGCGTGATCGCCATCGGGACGCCCGAGCTCGGCATGACGCGGTCGGCGGCCGCGCTGGCCGAGGGCGAGCCCATCTTGCTCAACCGCATCCATGCCGAGGTGCTGGCGACGGCAGAGTGTCCCTTCCAGCTGCTGCCGCAGGGCGATGACGCCTGGCTCGTCGATGCGGCGGGCCGGCCCATCGCGGCCGACAGCTGCGACATCGGCGTCTGGCGCGAGTACCGGATGTCGGTCTTCGGCCGTTCGGTCCGCGACCGGGTGCGTGCCGACGCAGGCAGCCGCAGCGAGGGCCGTGCGCGCCTCGAGCTGCTGGAGCGCGGCTTCGCCGCCCGCCTGTCCAACGCACGCCGGTTCCGGGACGCGCTCCGCGTCGCGCCGGTCCCCGCGCGGGTCCCGTATTTCTCGGTGGGGGGCGACTGCCGGCCGACACAGGCCCGGCTGCTGATCGAGGAGACGGCCGGCAGGCTGCACGCGCGGACGGGTCCGGAGGACGTCCACTCGCCGTCGCCGTCGCTCGACTACGCGGCGCTGCTGTTCGAGGAGGGCGACGGCATGGTCACCCGCGCGAGCGTCGAGGTCCGTCCGGACTGGCCACTCGTGCGGGGATCGATCCCGGTTCCCGCCGAGTCCTGGCGGTCCCGGAATTTCGTCTGCGCGTCGCACAACCAGCTGGTCGTCAACGCCGACTGCCAGCGGGCCGTGCTGCGGGCGCTGATGGCGGACGTGTCGATCTGAGCCTGCGCCCGGCCGCCCGGGCGGAGTCGCGGTGCGCCGGCGTCAGTCGTCGGGCAAGGGGACCCGGACGCGGACCTGCGTCCCGCCCTCCTGGCGCCGCAGCACCTCGAGGGTGCCCCGCAGGCCCTGCGCGCGATAGGTCATGCTCCTGAGGCCCATGCCATCGCCTTCAGCCGCGTCGTCCGGGATGCCGCAGCCGTCGTCGAG
>JAGTSG010000019.1 GCA_018261655.1 Pseudomonadota bacterium
CCATCGCCCGGCCGAAAGCCT
Organism: Pseudomonadota bacterium; assembly: GCA_018261655.1. GTDB lineage: Bacteria > Pseudomonadota > Gammaproteobacteria > Steroidobacterales > Steroidobacteraceae > SG8-30. Next base: position 22 of record JAGTSG010000019.1, read on the forward strand.
GGACCGTGCCCACGAGGCGCGGTCCGTGGAAGAACAGAGAATCCCCAGGCATGTCCGCCCCCATGCGGCACGAGGTCAAAGGCAGGCAGCGAGCCCCCGGGCGCGCCGCCTCCCTCGCGCATGCGCGGTCCTGCCCGGTGAGCGCTGAACTCACCACGTCATCCTCTCGACGCGTCCCAGGCTTCCCGGCCCCTCGACCCTCGGAAGGGGCACATGAAGAGAATGCTCGTCAACGCAACCCAGCAAGAGGAGTTGCGCGTAGCGCTGGTTGACGGCCAGAAGCTCTACGACCTGTCGATCGAACTTCCGTCACGCGAACAGAAGAAGGCCAACGTCTACAAGGCCCGCATCACCCGCGTCGAGCCCAGCCTCGAGGCGGCCTTCGTGGATTACGGCTCCCAGCGCCAGGGATTCCTGCCGCTGAAGGAAGTGGCGCGCGAGTACTTCCGCTACCAGCCGGCGCCCGGCGGCCGCTTCAACATCAAGGACGTCCTCCAGGAAGGCCAGGAACTGATCGTCCAGGTCGAGAAGGAGGAGCGCGGCAACAAGGGCGCGGCGCTGACCACGTTCATCAGCCTCGCCGGGCGCTTCCTGGTGCTGATGCCGAACAATCCCCGCGCTGGCGGCGTGTCGCGCCGCATCGAGGGCGAGGATCGCGATGCGACGCGCGACGCGCTCGAGAAGCTGGTCATCCCCGACGGCATGGGCGCCATCGTGCGCACGGCCGGCGTCGGCCGCTCGCCCGAGGAACTGCAGTGGGACCTCGACAACCTGAGGGCCAACTGGGACGCGATCGTGGACGCGGCGGGCCGGCGCCCCGCGCCGTTCCTGATCTACCAGGAGGGCGACGCCGTCACCCGCTCGCTGCGCGACTACATGTCGGATGACATCGGCGAGGTGCTGATCGACGAGCCGGGCGCGCACCAGCGCGCCCTCGAGTACGTCCAGCGCTTCATGACGCCGGACATGCAGCGCTCGATCAAGCTGTACACGGACGACGTGCCGCTGTTCACGCGCTACCAGATCGAGAGCCAGATCGAGTCCGCCTACTCGCATACGGTGCACCTGCCCTCGGGCGGCAGCGTCGTCATCGACTACACCGAGGCGCTGGTCTCCATCGACATCAACTCGGCCCGCGCGACCCGCGGCGCCGACATCGAGACGACGGCGTGCAACACCAACCTCGAGGCGGCCGACGAGATCGCCCGGCAGTTGCGCCTGCGCGACCTCGGCGGCCTGATCGTCATCGACTTCATCGACATGGAGTCCAAGAAGAACCAGCAGGCCGTCGAGGACCGGCTGCGCGACTCCGTCCGCATGGACAAGGCGCGCATCCAGATCGGCCGCATCTCGCGCTTCGGACTGCTCGAGATGTCGCGCCAGCGCCTGCGTCCCTCGCTCGGCGAGGCCACGCACACGGTCTGCCCGCGCTGCAGCGGGATGGGCACCATCCGCAGCGTCGAGTCGATGGCGCTCGCCGTCCTGCGCCTCCTCGGCGAGGAAGCCCGCAAGGAGCGCACGGCCCGCGTGGTCGCGCAATTGCCGGTCGACGTCGCCACGTTCCTCATCAACGAGAAGCGCGAGTGGCTCAACGAGGTCGAGTCGCGCAGTGACGTGGACATCATCCTGGTGCCCAACCCGAACATCCAGACGCCCAACTACTCGATCAAGCGGGTGCGCGACGACGAGATGGGCCTTCCCGAGAATGCCGGCATCAGCTACCAGATGGCCGAGCAGGCTCCTGCCGAGATCGAGTTCAAGACCGCGGCCGAAAAGAAGCCGCCGGCCGCCGGTCCGGCGGTCCAGACGATCGTGCCCGCGGCGCCCGCCCCCGTCGCCCCGGCGGCGGAGCCGGCCGCCAGAGCCGTTCCCGCGGGCCCGGGCCTGCTGGCCCGCCTGTTCGGCTGGCTCGGTGGCCGCAAGGCGACCGAGGCCGCCGCGCCGGAGCCGAAGCCGGAAGTGCGGCGCGAGGCGCCGCGTCGTGGACGCGACGATCGCGGCGACCGGGATGGCCGCCGTCGGCGCGGCGATGGACGCCGCGACCGCGGCGACCGCGGCGAGCGTCAGGAGCGTGGCGATCGCCCGGACCGGGGTGACCGCGCCGGACGCGGCGAGCGCCAGGAGCGGGGCGACCGCGGGGAACAGCGCGAGCGGACCGATCGTGGCGAGCGCGGCGATGGGCGCCGCTCGCGGGATCGTGATCGCGACCGTGACCGCTCACGCGCCAGGCCGGACGGCACGGCTCCCCGCCAGGGGGAGTCGTCGCGACCCCCGAGGGCAGCGTCGGAGCCGACCGGCCAGGGGCCGGAGGTGCTGGCCGCGGCGGCCGCTACGGCGGTGGCAGCGCCAGCCGCCAGGCCGGATTCGGCGGTCGGTGAGGCCGGGGCCGAAGGAGGAGCGTCCGTCGAGGGCGAGCGCAAGCGGCGGCGCCGGCGGCGGCGCGGTCGCGGCGGCTCCCGCGAGGGACGGGATGCGATGGTGGCGGGCGCGGCCGGAGCCGCGGACGCCCTCTCAGCCGAGGCCGAGCGCGATGCGCAGGACGATCGCGACCCGGAGCAGGAATCCGCGACGGCCCCGGCGGCCACCTACTCCAGTACCGCCGAGACCCAGCCGCTGCCGATCCTGGTCGAGCCTGCGGGCCTGCCGATGACCTACGAAGAGCCCGGGCTGCCGGTACCGGTCGCAGCCGCATCGATCGGCGATGAGCGGGTCCAGGCGCCAGCGGAGCCCCTGCCCAGTCCCGGACCTGCGCGCGAGACCAGGCCCTCCGGCGCCGAAACCGACGAGGCCGTGGAGACCATCGCCGCAGAGACGAACAACGCAGTGGCGGCATCGGTCGAACCGGAAGGGACTGCATCGGAGGCAGACAAGTCCGCCGCCTCCCGCCCGGCCTATACCGTCTGGTCGTCCGGGCCGAGCGGCGGCAGTTATCACTTCGGTCCGAAGGACGAGTGATTCAGGAGGGGTCAGACCCCGCTCTGTCCCGAGCTGGGGCCTGACCCCTCCTGGGGACACAGTGGGGTCTGGCCCTTCCTCACTTCCTCAGGGCGGCGATCAGGCCGCGGGAGGCTTCCTCCACCAGGTCGAGCACCTGCTCGAACCCGGTCTCGCCACCGTAGTACGGGTCCGGCACGTCCCGTTGTCCTGCCCCCGGCGCGTAGTCGAGGAACAGTCGCAACTCGGCGCGGTGGCCGGCCGGCGCCAGCCGGCGCAGGTGCTCGAGGTTCTGCTCGTCCATGGCCAGCAGGTAGTCGAAGCGGAGGAAATCGTCGCGCGCGACGAGGCGCGCGCGCAGGTGCTCCATGGCGATGCCGCGGCGCCGCGCGGCGATGATCGCGCGGCTGTCGGGAGGTTCGCCGACGTGATAGGCGTGGGTCCCGGCGGAATCGACCTCCACCAGGAGATCCTGGCCCTCGCGACGCGCGATCTCGCGGAAGACCGCCTCGGCCGTCGGCGAGCGGCAGATGTTGCCCATGCAGACGAACAGGATCCGGTGCGCCACCTCAGCGCTCCTTGCCGCCGGTCACCCTGAAATCTTACCTCGCCTGCAGCCAGTCGCCGAACCGCCTCATCGCTTCGGCCGTCTCCTGCTGCGACACGGCAAAGGAAATGCGAATCGTTCGGCCTCCTGCCACGGGGTCGAAGTCGAGGCCGGTATTGAAGGCCACGCCGGTGTCGCCGAGCAGCTGCCGGCAGAATTCGAGGGAATCGGCGGTGAGGTGGCCGACGTCGGCATAGGCATAGAAGGCGCCGTCTGCCGGCGCCAGCTCCGTGATGCCGAACCCGCGCAGAGCCTCCATGACCACGCGGCGATTGGCCGCATAGGTCACGAGGTGCCCAGCCAGTTCCGCGTCGGCGTCCAGCGCGGCGAGCGCCGCATGCTGGGAGAGGGCCGGCGGCGTGAGGAAGATGTTGCCCGAGTAGCTGTTCATCGCCTCGACCAGCGCTTCCGGTGCGACCAGCCACCCGAGCCGCCAGCCGGTCATGCACCAGTACTTCGAGAAACTGTTGATGACGACCGGCGCGGCCGCGTCCAGCTCGAGCGCCGAGACGGCGCGCGATCCATAAGTGATGCCGTGGTAAATCTCGTCGGACACCAGCGCAATGGATCGCTCGCGGCAGGCGCCGACCAGTTCGCCCAGCTCCACCCGGTCGAGCATGGTCCCGGTCGGGTTCGCGGGGCTCGCGACGATCAGCGCCGCGGGCGCCGGGTCGAGGCGCTCGATCATCGCGGCGGTCGGCTGGAACCGCGTTTCCGGGCCGCAGGGAATCTCGACGGGCTCCATGCCGAGGGCCCGCAATACGTTCCGGTAGGCGGGGTAGCCGGGCCGGCCCAGCGCCACGCGGTCGCCGGCCTCGAGGAGCACGGTGAAGGCCAGCAGCAATGCGCCGGAGGCGCCGGGCGTGAGGACGATGCGTTGCGGATCGACCGCCACTCCGTACCAGTCGTGGTAGTGGCGCGAGATCCGTTCCTTGAGCGCACCGCTCTCCCAGTAGCCGAGCCGGTCCTCGTGCAGCGCGCGGGCGGCCGCCTCGAGCGCGGCGCGTGGCGCGCCGGCCGACGGCTGGCCGACCTCCATGTGGATGACGTCGAGGCCGCGGCGGGCCCTCGCGTGGGCCAGCCGGTTGATCGCCACCGCGTGGAACGGCTCGACCCGGCGGCGCGTCCAGCTCAAGGCGCAGCCCCGGCCAGCGCGCGTACGCGCTCGAGGTCCTCGGGCGTGTCCACGCCCGGCCCCGGCCGTTCGACCGCCTCACCGACGGCGATGGCCATGCCGAGCGACAGGGCGCGCAACTGCTCGAGCTTCTCCGCCTGCTCGAGCGCGGATGGCGGCGCCGCGGCCAGTCGCTGCAACGCCTCCACCCGGTACGCGTACAGTCCGATGTGCCGCAGGGCTCCGGCGAAGTTCCGCTGCGTGGCGATTCCGCCGGGTGCGTTGTCACGGTGCCAGGGAATCGGCGCGCGGCTGAAGTAGAGTGCGCGGCCATCCGCCCGGCGGACGACCTTGACGACCGCCGGGTCGAGGAACTCATCGAGCGCGAGGATCGCGGTGCCGAGCGTGGCGATGTCGGCGCCCGGGTCGGCGCCGAGCAGGGCCGCGGCCTGCCGCAAGAGGGCCGGCGGCAGCAGCGGCTCGTCACCCTGGACGTTGACGACGACGTCCCGGGGGTTCCAGCCACGGCGCGCAGCCACCTCGGCCAGCCGGTCGGTCCCGGACGCGTGCGCGGCGGAAGTCAGCTCGACCTCGGCGCCGAACGCCCTGCAGGCCGCTGCGACACGCTCGTCGTCGGTCGCCACGATGATCTCGCCCGCGCCCGAGGCGGCGACGCGTTCGTAGACCCACTGGATCATCGGCCGGCCGCGGATGTCGGCGAGCGGCTTCCCCGGCAGCCGGGTGGACGCGAAGCGGGCCGGGACGACGGCGCGGAACATCGCGCCTAGCGGGCCAGCAGCGGGTCGTCGGACCGCAGCTGCCTGGCCTCCTCTTCCAGCATGACCGGGATGCCGTCGCGCACCGGAAAGGACAGCCTGTCGGCCCGGCAGACCAGCTGCTCCGGTTCGCGGACGTGCAGCAGCGGGCCCTTGCAGACCGGGCAGGCCAGGATGTCGAGCAGCTTGGTGTCCATCGTCGGTCTCCTAGGGCTTCTCGGGACGGCGGCGGCGGACGGCGTCCTCCACCACGGCCAGCAGGCGCTCCGCATCGGCCTCGGCGAACCGGGCGCCCACCTCGAGGTACCAGTGCGCCGGGCCGGCGAAGTCACGGCATTTTACGGCATCCTTCTCGGTCATCAGGACCGGCGCGCCGTCGTCGAAGGCGAGCCAGCCCGGTTCCGGCACCGCGTGATCCGGCAACGGGTGCGGATCGACGTCCACACCCAGTCCCCGCAGCGTGTCGAAGAACCGGTCGGGATGGCCGATGGCGGCGACCGCGTGGGCGCGACGTCCGTGAAACGCCGACGACGGCAGGACCTCGCCCGACCTCACGCCCACGAAGCGGGTCGGCTCGATACGCATGCGCAGCGCGGCGGGCGAGTCGTAGCCGTCGCCGTTGACGACGACGGCGCTGGCGGCCGCGAGGCGCGACGGCGACTCCCGCAACGGCCCGGCCGGCAGCAGCCAGCCGTTGCCCAGCCCGCGCCGGCCATCGACCACGGCGATCTCCGCGTCGCGGGCCAGCGCGTAGTGCTGCAGGCCATCGTCCGACAGGATGACGTCACAGTCGGGTTCCAGCAGGCGCACGGCGGCCGGACGGTCCGCAGCCACTGCGACTGCCGCGCCGGTGCGGCGCGCGATCAGCAACGGTTCGTCGCCCGTCCCGGCGACCGGGTCGTCCGGCCCGACGCGACGGGCGTCCGACGCGCTGCGCCCGTATCCGCGGCTCGCCACGCCCACGCGCCGGCCGCGGGCCGCGAGCCTCTCCGCCAGCCATACGACCAGCGGGGTCTTGCCCGTTCCCCCCACGGTGACGTTGCCGATCACCACGACAGGCCGCGGGGACTGGTAGCTGCGCAGCAGGCCGGCCCGGTACAGCCCGCGCCGCAGCGCCGCCGCGGCCGCAAACAGCCAGGCCAGCGGCAGCAGCCACGCGCCGCGGCGGGATCCGCCGTACCAGGTCTCGAGCAGCCAGTCGTGCGGCGCTTGCACCGGCGATCAGACGCTGAACTGCATGCGGTGCAGGGCCGCGTAGATGCCGTTCCGGGCCATCAGGCCCGAATGCGTGCCACTCTCGACGATGCGTCCCTCGTCCATGACGAGGATCAGGTCCGCCTTCTCGATCGTCGACAGGCGATGCGCGATCACGAGCGTGGTCCGGTCGCGGACCAGCTCCGAAAGCGCCGCCTGGATCGTCCGCTCGGACTCCGTGTCGAGCGCCGAGGTTGCCTCGTCGAGGACCAGGACCGGGGCGTCCTTCAGCAGGGCGCGGGCAATGGCCACGCGCTGCCGCTGGCCGCCGGACAGCAGGATCCCGCGCTCCCCCACCCGGGTGTCGAGGCCGTCGGGCAGGTCGTCGGCAAACTCGAGCACGTGCGCGGCCCGCGCGGCGGCCTCGACCTGCGCCGGGGTGGCGCCCGGCTTGCTGAACGCGATGTTGTTGCGGATGGTGTCGTCCAGCAGCATGACGTCCTGGCTGACGAGGCTGATCTGCGCGCGCAGGTCGCGCAACCGGTACTCGCGCACGTCCGCCCCGTCGAGCAGCACCTGCCCATCCGCCGCGTCGTAGAACCGCGGCAGCAGGCTCGCCAGCGTGGACTTGCCGCTGCCGGAGCGGCCGACGATGGCGACGGTCTGCCCCGGCTGAGCCGTAAAGCTGATGCCCTTGAGCACCGCGCCCTTGTCCGTGTCATAGACGAAGGACACGTCGCGGAACTCCACCTCGCCGCGCGCGCGGACGACCGTCCGCGCGCCGCCCTCGCCCTCGGCCGGGGAGTCGAGGATCTCGAACACGCTCTCGCCGGCCGCGATGCCCTGCTGCAGCGGCCCGACCACGTTGACCAGGCGGCGCAGCGGCGCGGTGATCAGCAGCAGCGCGGTCAGGAACGAGGTGAATTCGCCGATGGTGATGCCCTTGTCGAGCACCTGCCGGATCGCCACGTACATGACGGCCGCGAGTCCCAGCGCCGCGATCATCTGCACCACCGGGTTCGACACCGCCTTGACCGTCACGAGCTTCATGAAGCTGGCGCGGTTGTGCTCGTTGACGGTCTCGAACAGCCGGATCTCCTGCGGCTGCGCGTTGAACACCTTGATCATGCGGTGGCCCTCGAGGGCCTCCTTGGCGACCCGCGTCACGTCGCCCATGGAGCTCTGGATCCGCTGGCTGTAGCGGCGGAACAACCTGCTGGTGACCCGCATCAGCCCGACGATCAGCGGCGCCACCGCCAGCGCGAACAGCGTCAGCCGCCAGTTCATGTAGAACAGCCAGCCGAGCAGCCCGAGGATCGTCAGCGTGTCGCGGATCATCGAGGTGATCGCGGTGGTCGCCGCCTCGGCCACGAGCTCGATGTTGTAGGTCAGGCGCGACAGCAGCTGCGCAACGCCCGCCCGGTCGAAGAATGCCACCGGCAGGTGCAGGTACTGGCTGAACACCTGGCCCCGCATGGACTTAATGACCTGGCGGCCCACCCAGCCCGGCGCGAACACCGACAGGTAGTCCCCGACGCCGCGCGCGGCGAACAGCACGATGATGCCGGCGGGCACCAGCACGAGGACCTTCTCGTTGCGCTCGACGAAGGCGCCGTCGAGGAACTCCTTGACCAACCAGGCGAGGCCGGTGTCCACCGCGGCGAACAGCGCCATTCCGAGCACGCCGAGCAGGAACATCGGCCAGTGCGGCTTCGCGTAGGCCAGCAGCCGCCGGTAGATCTTCAGGCCGCCGGCGGTGATCGGCGGCAGCGACGGGTCGCGCTTACGTTTGCTCACTGACGGTCGCTATGTTGACCTGAGCGAAGCCGAGCCGGGCCGCGACGTCCATGGCCGTGACCACGGACTGGTGGCTCGCGCGCGCATCCGCGCGGATCGTCAGCGGCACGCCCTCGCGGCCGCCCGCGACCTTGCGCAGCGCGGCAGCAAGCGTCTCGCGGGCGTTGTTGACCAGCGCCGAATCGTTGACGCGGTAGCTGCCCTGCGCCGTGACGGTGACGACGATCGGGTCCTGCACGCGCGTGACCGGCTCGTTGCTGGCGGTCGGCAGGTCCACGCGCAGGCGGCCTTCCTGCACGAAGGTAGTGGAGATCATGAAGAAGATCACGAGCAGCAGCACCACGTCGATGAGCGACGTCAGGTTCAGCTCCGGGTCCTCCCGCCGGCGGGGACTGAGCTTCATGGGCCGTTCGCCGGCGTGCCGCGGGACTCGTGCCGATCGAAGGCCTGCACCAGCTTGATGGCTTCCTTCTCCATCTCGATGACCAGCGCATCCACGCGACCGCGCAGGTAGCGATAGCCAGCCATCGCCGGGATCGCGACGATCAGGCCCGCAGCGGTGGTTATGAGGGCCTCGCCGATGCCACCCGACAACGCCTTGGGATCGCCGACGCCCGCGGTAGTGATGGCATTGAAGGCCGCGATCATTCCGGTGACGGTCCCGAGCAATCCAAGCAGCGGGCTGATGGCGGCGATGGTGCCCAGGGTATTGAGGAAGCGTTCGAGTTCGTGCACCACGTGCCGGCCGGTGTCCTCGATGACCTCCTTCATGATCTCGCGGCCCTGGTCGCGATTCGAGAGCCCGGCCGCGAGCACCCGACCGAGGGGCGAGTTGTGCTCGAGCGCGGTGATGTGCCGGTCCGTCAGCGTGCGTGTCTCGACCAGCTTCCAGACCTTGTCGGTCAGCTCGCGCGGGATGACACGTTTCGCCTGCAGCGTCCACAGGCGTTCGAGGATGATGGCCGCTGCCCCGACGGAGCAGAGGATGATTGGCCACATGACCGGGCCACCGGCCTGGATGATCTCCCACATGCGGCACGCATGATACCGTGCCGCGATCATGGCGGCACCCATCGCGACGCCACCAGCGCGGCTCGTCGCGGCGCCACGCTCCCAGCCGCCCTGCAAGGCCGCCGGGACCGATCCTCAGGGACAGCGCCCCGCTCGCGGCCGTGGTGGCGACCTCGGCGCCCACGGCAGCCCAGCGCTCGACGACCTCCGGGCGTGGAAATCCCCAGCGATTGCCGAAGCCGGACGACACCAGCGCCCAGCGCGGCGAGACCGCGCGGACGAAGTCCGGCGAGGAGGACGTGGCGCTGCCGTGATGGGGAACCAGGACGACATCGGCGGCCAGGTCCTGCGCGAGCAGGACGCGCTCGGCCGGCCTCTCGGGATCCGCCAGGAGCAGCAGGGTCGAGCCGGCGACGCGGACGCGGAGCGCGCATGATCCGTCGTTGCCTCCGAAGCCGCCGCCGGGGGGCGGGTGAATGATCTCGAAGCCGACGCCATCCCACGACCAGCGACGGCCGGCGCGGCACGGCTCGTCGGTCCCGGGGAGGTTCCCGATGATCCAGCGCGGCCGGAATTCGGCGACGACCCGCTCGAGGCCGCCGGCATGGTCCGCATCGTCGTGACTCACGACCACGGTGTCGATGCGCCGAAGGCCCCTCGATCGCAGGAAAGGCACCAGCGTCACGCCTGCCGCCGTCCCGCCGCCACGCCAGCGCGGTCCCGTGTCGAACAGCAGCAACCGACCCGAGGTCTGGATCACCGCCGCGAGGCCGTGGCCGACGTCGAGTACCGTCAGGTCGAGGGCGCCCGGCGGCGGCGCAGGTCCGGGTCGCCAGGCGAGCGCCACCAGCACCACCGCTGCGCACCCTTTCACGGGGCGGCCCGGCAGCGCGATCGCGGCCAGTGACACGCCGGCCGCCAGCGCGACCAGCCATGCAGGCGCGCCCGGCGGCCGATATACGCCGCCAGGCAGGTCCGCGGCCCACTGCAGCGCGGGCCAGCAGCGGTCGAGCCCTGCGGCCAGGGCCGCCCAGACCCGGTCGGACAGGCCCGGCGCCCACGGCAGCAGCATCATGCCGGTCAGCGTCGCCGGCAACAGCACGAACGAGAACAGCGGTATCGCCAGCGCATTGACGACCGGGCCGGTCACGGGCACGCCGCCAAAGGCGGCGACCAGCACCGGTGCCAGCACGACGCACACGGCCGCCTGGGCGCGGACGAACTGCCTGAGCGCCGGCCAGCCGCCCGGCCCGGCCTGCACCAGCCCCATCAGGGCCGCGACCGCTGCAAAGGAGAGCCAGAAGCCCGCCGACGCCGCGCCCAGGGGATCGGTCGCCGACAACAACAGCGCCGCGGCCGCAAGCACCGACCATGGCGCCACATGTCGGCGCACGGCGCGCAACGCGAGGGCGACGCCGACCATGGCGAGGGTCCTGACGGTCGGCAGCGAAGCGCCGGCCAGCAGTCCGTAGCCGGCCGTGATCAGGCCCACCCCCGCGGCTTGCCAGGCGGGCCAGCGGGCGGACAGGGACGGTACGCCGAGCACGCGGTAAGCACGGCGCGAGATCCACAGCGCCACGAGCGCGAAAGCCGTCACGTGCATGCCGGAAATCGCGATCAGGTGCGCCGTGCCGGTGTCCACGAAGGCGTCGCGGAGCTCCGCGTCGATGCGGCCCCGGAGTCCCACGGCGAGTCCCTGCAGCACGCCGGTGGATGCGCTGCCGGCCGTGGCCGCCGCGATGCGCTCGCCCACCCACGCGCGCGCGGTGGCGACCGGTGCCCGCCACGGCTGCCGCTCGAGTCGCTCCGGCCGGGCGCCGCCGGCGACATAGGCCGTCGCGCCATAGCCGCGGTCGAGCAGGTGGAGTTCGCGATCGAAGGTCCCGGGATTGGCGAACCCGCTGCGGCAGCGGATCACGGCCGGCAGGCGCCAGCGGTCACCCGGCCACGGCACCGCCGTCGGCTCATACCACGAGACCCTGATCCGCGACGGCACGCCCTGCAGCCGCGACGAGGCATCGGGGACCAGATCAAAATCGAGGCGGCCGGGACGGGACTCGGCCGGCGACACCACGAGTCCCGACAGCCCGAGCTTCTCGCGATCGCGCGCGCAGGGCCAGTCGTCCCCGATCGCGCGATGCCCCTGCAGGCCGGCGGCGACGAACCCGGCCAGCAACGCTGCCATCGCCGGGCCGCGGGCCAGCCACGCCATGGCCGCAGCCACCGCCACGCCGGCCAGCGCCGTCACGCCGGGCAACCCCGGGCTGTCGAAGGCGAGCGCGATGCCTCCCAGGAAGGCGAGCGCAGGAAGCAGCATGGTCAGCGTCCGCGGGGGCCGGGACGCCGACGCTAGCGCCACGGGACAGGCCGCGGGAGCGGTTCAGCCTGCGCGTTCGGTCAGTTTTCCCGCGGTCAGCGTGACGACGCGATCCATGCGCGAGGCGAGGCGCTCGTCATGGGTCACGATGACGAGGCTCGTGCCCCGCTCGCGGTTCAGTTCGAGCATCAGTTCGAAGACCTGGGCGGCATTCGCCCCGTCGAGGTTGCCGGTCGGTTCGTCGGCCAGCACGATGCGCGGCGAGCCCACCAGCGCGCGGGCCACGGCAGCGCGCTGCCGCTCGCCGCCGGAGAGCTCGGCCGGGCGGTGATCGAGCCGCTCGCCGAGCCCGACCCGCGCGAGCAGGTCGCGCGCCTGCGCGAAGGCGTCGCCGCGGGCGAGGCGCCTGACCAGCAGCGGCATCGCGACGTTCTCGAGCGCAGTGAACTCCGGCAGCAGGTGGTGGAACTGGTACACGAAACCCACCGCCCGGTTGCGCAGGCGGCCGCGCGCGGTCTCGTCGAGCTGCGAGAGGTCCTGGCCATCGATCCACACCGATCCGGAGGTCGGGTCGTCGAGCCCGCCCAGCAGTTGCAGCAGCGTCGTCTTGCCCGATCCCGATGCGCCGATGATGGCCACGCGCTCACCCGCCCCGACGACGAAGTCGACGCCGTCGAGCACCGTGAGGGTGACCGGTCCCTGGCGGAACTGCTTGCGGAGGTCGCGGCAGGCAAGCGTGGTGGGCGGGGTCATGCTCCGTTCCTCAGATCTCGTGGCGCAGCGCGTCGGCAGGCGCCGTCCGCGCCGCGCGCCAGGCAGGGTACACCGTGGACAGGACGCCGAGCGCCAGCGCCGTCACCGAGACCGTCAGGACATCGGCGAGGCGGACGTCGGCGGGCAGGTCGCCGATGAAGTAGACCCGTGCGTCGACCAGCGTCACGCCCAGCAACGCCTCGAGGCCGTGGACAATGGCCGTGAGGTTGAGCGCGAGGGTGATGCCTGCGGCCAGCCCGACGGCCGTCCCGACCACGCCGATGGCGCTGCCCTGCACGATGAACACGCGGAGGATCTCCGCCGGGCTCGAGCCGAGCGTGCGCAGGATGGCGATGTCTCCCTGCTTTTCCTTCACCACCATGACCAGCGTCGAGACGATGTTGAAGGCAGCGACGCCGACGACCAGCAGCAGCACGACGAACATGATGGAGCGCGTGACCTGGATCGAGCGGAAGAAGTTGGCATGCCGGCGCGTCCAGTCGCTGACGTAGAACCCGCCGCCCAGGCCCACGGCCAGCGAGCGGATGGTCGCCGGCGCCGAGTAGGGATCGACCAGCGCGTAACGCAGGCCGGTCACGGCGTCACCGAGGCGGAACAGTTTCTGCCCGTCCGACAGGTTGACCAGCGCCAATCCGCGGTCGAATTCGTACATGCCGGCGTCGAAGACGCCGGCGACGGTGAAGCGACGCATGCGCGGCACGACGCCCGCCGGCGTCACGTTGCCCTGCGCCACCACGAGCAGCAGCCGGTCGCCCGGCACGGCCCCGAGTTCCTCGGCAAGGGCCCGCCCGAGCACGATGCGGAAGGCGCCCGCCTCGAGGTCCTCGAGCGAACCGCCCGTCACCAGCTTGCCGAGCGAGGAGACGCTGCGTTCGCCGGCCGGTTCCACCCCGCGGAGCTCGACGCCGGCGGAACGCGGGCCGTGGACCAGCATCCCGCGGCCCTCCACGAACGGCGCGACGGCAACGACGCCGGGCGCATGGGTGGTGTCGGCGATGAACTGGCGCCAGTCGTCCAGGCGCCCCTCGAGGCCCTCGAGCGTCGCGTGCCCGGTGACGTCGAGGATGCGCTCGCGCAACTCGCGCTCGAACCCGTTCATCACGGACAGGACCACGAGGAGCACGGCCACGCCGACCGCGATGCCGGCCATGGAGATGGCCGAGATGAAGCCGATGAAGCGGTCGTCGCGGCCGAGCCGCAGGTAGCGGGCCCCGATCCACCATGCGTACGGCAGGCGCGAACCGTCACTCATAACGGAGCGCCTCGGCGGGTTGCGTAGCGGCCGCGCGCAGCGCCGGGTATAGGGTGGCCACCGAGGTGAGCACCAACGCGGCCAGCGCGACGAGCAGGACGTCGCCGCCGTGCACCTCGGAAGGGATGGCCGTGATGTAGTACACGTCGGCGTCGAAGACCTGGAACCCGAAAAGCTGCTCCAGGAAGGGCACCACCGCCCCGACGTTGAGCGCGAGCGACAGTCCCAGCGCCACGCCGGCCGCCGTGCCGAGCCAGCCGATCACGGCCCCCTGCGTGATGAAGATGCCGGCGACCGAGCCCCGGGGCATGCCGAGCGTGCGCAGGATCGCGATGTCCGTGCGCTTGTCGCTCACGACCATGACCAGGCTCGCCACGATGTTGAAGGCGGCCACTGCGACGATCAGCAGCAGGATGATCGTCATCATCGTCTTCTCGAGGCGGATGGCGTGGAAGTACGCGGCGTGGTCCTCGCTCCAGTCGCGCACCTGCAGGCCGGGTCCCAGCATCGCGGCAAGGTCCCGTGCCAGCGCCGGCGCCGCCAGCGCGTCGTCGAATTTCACGCGCAGGCCGGCGGGCGCAGCCGGCCCGGCGAGCCGCGCCAGGTCGGCGAACGGCACCAGTGCCAGCGTGCCGTCGTGGTCCGCAAGGCCGATCTCGAACAGCCCCGACACCGTGAAGGCGCCGATCTCGGGCATCAGGTTGCCGTCCGCATCCGCGCGCGGCAGGAGCACCGTGACGGTGTCTCCGGGCTGGACGGCGAGCTCGGCGGCCAGCACACGCCCGAGCACCATTCGCCTGGACCCGGCGGTGAGCTCTTCAAGTGAACCCACCAGCATCGCGTTGGCGAGCTCGCCGACGCCGGCCTCGGCGCCGGGCACGATGCCGCGCACCGTCCCGCCGGCGAGTGCCGTGCCCGACGAAAGCAGCCCCTGCAACTCGACATAGGGAGCGGCACCTGCAACGCGCGCCTCGCGGCGCGCCACGGCGGCGAGGTCGCGAAGTTGCCGCTCATCCGCCCCGGGCCTGGCAAACGTCGCGTGCGCGGACAGCGCCAGCAGCCGGTCGCGCAACTCACCCTCGAAGCCGTTCATCACCGAGAGGATGGTGATCAGGGACGCCACCCCCAGGCAGACCCCGGCGAGCGAGACCCAGGTGATGAAGGACACGAAGAAGGAACGCCGGCGCGAACGGACATAGCGCAGTCCGATGCCCAGCGGGAGCGGTGACAACATGGGCCGCTATTGAACCACACCGGGACCACGGGTTGTCAGAATCGCGAAGCCGATCAAAGATTTAACCTTGCATTCTCGACACATTCAGGGCCGGTGCTACACTCGGCGCCGGGAGGACCTGACATGAAACTGGCTCGCCTCTGGGCGCCCGCGCTGGCGTTGACCGCAACCCTGGCGTCGGCGCAGAACCTGGACATGAACACCGGCAATCCCGCGGCTGGGCTGCCGGACCATCCGGTCCGCGGCTCGACCATGTCCCAGGTCGAGGCCCGCTTCGGCGCGCCGACGACCCGGCATGCGGCCGTGGGCGACCCGCCCATCACCCGTTGGGACTACCCGCAGTTCGCGGTCTTCTTCGAGCACGACAAGGTGCTTCACGCGGTCATCGTCCGGCCCGCCGGCAAGTAGCGCCCGACCGGCCGGACCGGTCGGGTTGCCAACCGCCCTGAGGCGGGTATCCTGCGCGCTTCCCTGAACCGGGGCGGGGCAACCTGCCACCGGGGAGCTGCCTTGTCCACGCCATGACCGACCACCGCCTGCTTGCGGCGCGGCCCCCGACGCCCGGCGCGCAGATTCGCTGGGGCGAGCTGTACGGCTCGAGCCTCGGCCTAGCCGTGGCCGAACTGGCGGCTGTCGCGGCCTCTCCGGTGCTCGTGGTCGCGGCAAGCAGCCGCGAGGCCGCGCGACTGCGGACGGAGATCGCCTTCTACGCGCCGCCGGGACTTGCCGTCCGTGCCCTGCCGGGGCACGAGACGCTGCCGTACGACCCGTTCTCGCCCCATCCGGACATCGTGTCCGAGCGCCTCGAGGCCCTCGCGGCCCTGCCAGGCCTGCAGGGTGGCGTGGTCGTCGTCGCCGCGGAGACGCTGCTGCAGCGGCTTCCGCCGCGCCGTTTCGTCGACGCGCACAGCTTCTCGCTGCGCCGCGGCGAGCGCATCGACCTCGACGCCTTTCGCGCCAGGCTCGCGGCCGCCGGCTACGCGCACGTCGGCCAGGTCATGGCCCACGGCGAGTTCGCCATCCGCGGCTCGATCGTCGACCTGTTCCCGATGGGCTCGTCGGCGCCGCTGCGCCTCGACCTGTTCGACGACGAGATCGAGAGCCTGCGCGCCTTCGATCCGGAGACGCAGCGCTCCGGCGACGCGCTCGACCAGCTGCGCCTGCTGCCGGCGCGCGAGTTCCCGACCACGCCCGAGGCGGTGAAGGGCTTCCGCCAGCGGTGGCGGGCACACTTCGAGGGCGACCCGATGCGCTCGCCCGTGTACCGTTTCGTCAGCGAGGGCGTGGCGCCGGCGGGAATCGAATACTGGCTGCCGCTGTTCTTCGAGCAGGTGGAGTCCCTCTTCGAGTACCTCCCGCGCGGGACGACGATCGTCGACGTCGCCGACCTGGCCGGGACGGCGCCGGCGCTCTGGACGTCCATCGCGGAACGCTACGAACAGCGCCGCCACGACCTCGAGCGGCCGCTGCTCCCCCCGCCCGAGTTGTACCTCGAGCCAGCCGAGCTCCTGGCACGCGTCGAACGCTACCCGCGCGCAGCAGCCACCGCGGTGAAGGTGGAGCCCGCCACCGCAGGCGGTCCATGGCACAACTTCGGCACGGACCGGCCGCCCACGCTGCGCCTCGACCCGCGCGCCGACGAACCCACCGGGCCGCTCAAGGACTACCTGCGCCAGTTCGACGGCCGGGTCCTGCTGGCCACGGACTCGGCAGGGCGACGGGAGGTCCTGCTCGAGATGCTGCGCGAGCACGGGCTCGAGCCGCAGCAGGTCGCCGGCTGGCAGGACTTCCTCGGCGGCACCGCGCCGCTCGCGATCACCATTGCGCCGGACATCGGCGGGCTGGTCCTGCCATCGGCCCGCGTTTCCCTGGTCGCCGAGGAGCAGCTGTTCGGCGAGCGCGCCCGGCAGGAGCGGCGCAGGCGCCGCGCCGACCGCGATCCCAGCGCGATCCTGCAGGAGCTGACGGACCTCGCGCCCGGGGCGCCGGTCGTGCACGAGGAATACGGGGTCGGCCGCTACCGCGGCCTGCGGGTGATGGACGTGGACGGGCACCCGGGCGAGTTCCTGGTGCTGGAGTACGCCGGGGGCGACAAGCTCTACGTGCCGGTGCACGCGCTCGACCGGGTCAGCCGCTACACCGGCTCCTCGCCGGAGACCGCGCCGCTGCACCGCCTCGGCGGCGACCAGTGGGCGCGGGTGCGCCGGCGCGCCGCCGAGCGCATTCGCGACGTGGCGGCCGAGCTGCTCGACCTGTACTCGCGGCGCGCCGCCCGGCAGGGCCTGGCCACCGACATCCGCGAGGCCGAGTACCAGGCCTTCACGGCCGCGTTTCCCTTCGAGGAGACCCTCGACCAGGCCGAGGCCATCCGCCAGGTGCTCGAGGACATGAAGTCCGGGAAGCCGATGGACCGCGTGGTCTGCGGCGACGTCGGCTTCGGCAAGACCGAGGTCGCGCTTCGCGCCGCTTTCGCGGCCGTGCAGGCGGGCCGGCAGGTCGCCGTGCTGGTGCCGACGACGCTGCTGGCCCAGCAGCACGCACAGAACTTCGCGGACCGCTTCGCCGACTGGCCGGTGCGGGTCGAGAACCTGTCGCGGTTCCGCAGCGCCGCGGAGCAGAAGAAGATCATCGCGGGACTCGGCTCCGGGGCCGTGGACATCGTCATCGGCACGCAGCGCCTGCTGCAGCGGGACGTCGCGTTCCGCGACCTGGGGCTCGTCATCGTTGACGAGGAACACCGGTTCGGCGTGCGCGACAAGGAAAGGCTCAAGCAGATGCGCGCCAACGTGGACACGCTCACGCTCACGGCCACGCCGATTCCGCGCACGCTCAACATGGCGCTCGGCGGGCTGAGGGACCTGTCGCTGATCACCACGCCGCCGTCCGAGCGCATGGCCATCGAAACCTTCGTCTGCGAGTGGAACGACACGCTCATCCGGGAGGCCGTGCTGCGCGAGATCCGGCGCGGCGGCCAGGTCTACTTCGTCCACAACAACATCGAGACCATCGAGCGCACCGCGGCCCGGGTGGCGGCACTGGTGCCGGAAGCCGTGGTGCGCGTCGGGCACGGGCAGCTGCGCGAGCGGGAGCTGGAGCAGATGATGCTCGACTTCTACCACCAGCGCTTCAACGTGCTCGTGTGCACGACGATCATCGAGTCCGGGATCGACGTGCCGACGGCCAATACCATCCTCATCGACCGCGCCGACCGTTTCGGGCTGGCCCAGCTTCACCAGCTTCGCGGCCGCGTCGGCCGCTCCCACCACCGCGCCTTCGCCTACCTGATGGCGCCACCGAAGGCCGCACTGACGGCCGACGCCGCCAAGCGCCTCGAAGCCATCGAGTCGCTCGAGGACCTCGGCGCCGGCTTCACGCTGGCCACGCACGACCTGGAGATCCGCGGCGCCGGCGAGCTGCTGGGCGAGGAACAGAGCGGCCAGATCCAGGAGATCGGCTTCAGCCTGTACATGGAGCTGCTCGAGCGGGCGGTGAGGTCGCTACAGTCCGGGCAGGAGCCCGACCTCGAGCGTCCCCTGCATGCCGGGCCCGAAGTGGACCTGCACCTGCCCGCCCTGTTGCCCGAGGACTACGTCGACGACGTGCACCTGCGGCTGCGTCTGTACAAGCGCATTGCCAGCGCCGGCGATTCCACGACGCTCGCCGACCTGCAGGCCGAGATGATCGATCGCTTCGGGCCCCTCCCCGCCGCCGCGCAGTCGCTGTTCCGGGTGGCCGGCCTCAAGCTGCGCGCCGCGCCGCTGGGAATCTCCCGCCTCGAGTTCGGCCCTCAGGGGGGGCTGGTGCAGTTCGCCGAGACGCATGCCGTGGATCCCTCCCGCGTCATCCGGCTCGTGCAGGGACAACCGGACCGGTATCGCCTCGAGGGGACCCACCGTCTCCGTTTCAGGATGGACCTGGAGGACGGGCCAGCGCGGGTGCGCGCCGCCGAGCGGATGCTAGCCACGCTGGGCGCCGCCTGACAGGCGGTGGCGGCAACGCTCAGCCGAGCAGCCGGACCCGCGCCGTGTCGCCTTCCGCCCGCGCCTGTTCGAGTGACTCCAGCGCCAACTCGACGAGCTGCCTGAGTGACATGCCGGAGGGCGGCACGCCGCCGGCCACGCCCACCGACAGGGAGACGTAGCGCCGCACGCGCGAGTGCGGGTGGTGGATCCTGAGGTCGGATACCCGCGCGCAGATCGAGCCGCCGTGCGCCCGCATCTGGTCCTCGTCCATGCGCGTCGCCAGGACCGCGAACAGGTCGTCGTCGTAACGCGCCAGCAAGTCGCTGCTGCGCCGGAAGCAGCCCCCGATCGCGATCGACACGCGTTTCAGGAGGGCGTCGCCCGCGGCGCGGTCGAACGTCTCCGTGTAGCGCCCGAACTCGTCGACGCGCAACATGAACAGGGTCAGCGCCACCCGGTCCCGGACCGCGACCGCGAGTTGGTGCTCGAGCAGCTCCTCGAAGGCGACTCGCGTGCGGAAGCCGGTGAGCGAGTCCTGCCGGCTCAGCAATTCCGGCGCCATGGCGCGGAAGCGGCCGGTGCCGGGCTCGTCGGGAGCGCCGCGCACCTCGGCCTCGCGGTGCAGCGACACCCAATGCGTCAGCACGCCGCCCTCACCACGGATGGGCACGATCTGCACGTCCATCCAGAAGGGCTCCCCGCCCTTGCGGAAGTTCTGCACCACGGCCCGGGTGCCTTGTCCGGCCGCGATGGCATCCCGCAGGCGTCGCAGTCCCGGCTGGGTCGTCACTTCCCCGTGCAGGATGCGCAGGCTCCGTCCCACCAGTTCCGCGGCGGCGTAGCCGGTCATGCGCAGGAAGGCCGGGTTGGCGTAGACGACAGGATGGTCCGGCCTGGTCGCGTCGACCAGCACCGCCCCGTCGGGCAGCGACTCGACCACGAGCCGGCAGGCATCCGGGACAGCGGGCTTGTTCATGCGTCCAGCCTCAGTTCAGGCACGTCGAGACAGTGGGCGGCGGCTCCGGCACCTTCGCGCCAGCGCTGCGCCTGTCGCAGCTCCTGGAACGGCGGAGCGCTGCGGCCGTGCAGGCGGACGAGGCGGACCTGGCGCAGCGGCTGCGGCTCGTCGCGCAGGCCGTCCAGCAGCGTCTCGACGGCCGCGCGATCGTTGCAGACGGGCAGCATGTCGCAGCCCGCGGCCAATGCGCGCTGCGCACGCTCCACGATCGTACCGAATGCGGCCGCTCCCTTCATGCTCAGGTCATCGGTGAACACCGCCCCCCGGAAGCCGAGTGTGCCGCGCAATTCGCCCTCGATCCAGCGCCGTGACAGGCTGGCCGGGAGTCCGTCCACCGCCGGGAAGACCACGTGCCCGGCCATCACGGACAGGAGCCCGTTGGCGATGAGCCGGCGATAGGGCATCAGGTCCGCGTCGAGGTCCGGCAGTTCGCGACGGTCCACGGGCAAGGCGACGTGCGAGTCGGCCGCGACGGCGCCGTGGCCGGGAAAGTGCTTGGCCGTCGCCGCCATGCCCGCCTCGCGCATGCCGAGCATGTAGGCCACGGCGAGTTCCGCGACCCGCTCCGGGCGCGCATGAAAGGACCGGTCGCCGATTACCTCGCTGACCCCGTAGTCGAGGTCGACGCAGGGGGCGAAGGACAGGTCCACCCCGCAGCCGCGCAGCTCGGCGGCCATCAGCCAGCCCAGTTCCCGCGCCAGCGCGACGCCGGCCGACGGGTTCTCGGCATGCCGCCGGCCCATCGCGCGCGACGCTGGCAGGCGGGTGAAGCCTTCGCGGAAGCGCTGGACGCGCCCCCCCTCGTGGTCCACGCCCACCAGCAGCGCGGGCGAGCGCAGCGCGTGGAGGTCCTCGGTGAGGCGCGCAAGCTGCGCCGGACTCTCGAAGTTGCGCGTGAAGAGGATGACGCCACCGACCAACGGATGCGCGAGCAGGTCCCGCTCGTCGGGCTCGATGGCCACGCCCCTCAGGTCGATCATCAGCGGGCCGAGCGTCACGATGCGAACTCCTCACGCCTCACACCCGGCGTCATGCGCTTGCTCGACAGCGTGGCCGCTTCGCCCGCGACTCGCAAGCGGATTGGGCTCCTCGCCGTGTTGGCAAGGCGGCCCTTGACGATCTCGATGCCCGAGTCCACGGCTGGCCGACGGCTTTCGTATTGGAGGAGGAACTTCCGCCCGATCGCCACGCCCACTCTCACACGCCCTCGAAGACGGCGATGGACTCGACGTGGGCGGTGTGCGGGAACATGTCCATGACGCCTGCCGCGCGCAGCCGGAAACCGAGGTCATTGACGAGCAGGCCGGCGTCCCGCGCCAGGCTCGCCGGGTGGCAGGACACGTACACGATGCGCTCCGGCCGCAGGCGCCCGACCAGGGGCAGGACGCCGGCCGCGCCCGCGCGCGGCGGGTCGAGCAGCACCCGCTGGACGGGACCTCGCCCCCAGGCCGGGTCGCCGGGATCGCCCGACAGGTCGGCGACGTGGAACTCCGTGTTCCCGAGGCCGTTGGCCCGGGCATTCTCCCGGGCCCGCGCGACGAGTCCCGCCTCGCCCTCCACGCCGACCACGCGGGCAGCTCGCCGCGCGAGCGGCAACGTGAAGTTGCCGAGGCCGCAGAACAGGTCGAGCACCGTGTCCGACACGGACGGCTCGAGCAGCGACAGGGCCAGTGACACCGCCTGGGCATTGATGTCGGCGTTGACCTGGATGAAGTCGCTCGGCGCGAACGTGATCTCCACGTCGAACTGCGACAGCCGGTACGTCAGCGGCGTCACCGGGCTCACCAGCGGCGCCACGGTGTCGAGGCCGCCAGGCTGCAGGTAGAACTCCACGCCGTGGCG
Source organism: Pseudomonadota bacterium (assembly GCA_018261655.1). Taxonomy (GTDB): domain Bacteria; phylum Pseudomonadota; class Gammaproteobacteria; order Steroidobacterales; family Steroidobacteraceae; genus SG8-30. Next base: position 21,854 of record JAGTSG010000019.1, read on the forward strand.
CGCCGCGAATTCGGCGAGCAGCCGGCGGTCCGCGGGCGTCGGTGGATCGAGCACCCTGGCGACGAGCGCGGTCGCGCGTTCCGCGACCGCCACCTCGAACTGTGGCAGCCGCTCGCGGATGCTGAGCAGGCCGACGAGGTCGCCGAGCGCCTCGACCAGCCCGCCCACGGGCTCGGCCAGGACCGGGCAGCGGCGCACATCGGTCACGTAGGGCTTCGCGCGCTCGCGGAAACCGACCAGGACCCGGCCCTTCTTCGGCACGTGCTTGACCCCCAGCCGGGCACGCCGCCGGTAGGCCCACATCGGACCGCGCAGCGGCTCGATCCAGGTCGCCGGCCCGACGCCGCCCAGCCGGGAGAACTGCTCCGCAAGGTGGGCCTGCTTGGCCTCGACCTGTTTCGTGCCGTCGAGGTGCTGCAGGGCACAGCCGCCGCAGGTCCCGAAGTGGGTGCAGCGCGGCTCGACGCGGTCCGGCGACGCGGCCAGCACCTCGACCGTCGATGCCTCGTCGTAGCGACGATGGTTCCGCCGCCGCACCGCCATGACCGTCTCGCCGGGCAACGCGCCGTCCACGAACACGGTCTTGCCGCCCACGCGCGCCACGCCGCGACCGTCGTGCGCCAGCGACGCGACCTCCATCCGCTCCGGCGCGGGCGGCTGCCTCAAGTCACGTCCCATGCCGCCGCGAACTGCTGCCAGTGCGGTTCACCGCGCTCCTCGAGCCATTCCCAGACCCGGGCGATCTCGGCCTCGTGGTCCTCCGGCGACAGGCGGCCGCGGATCAGCTCGAAGCGCAGGTACACGAGATACGTGTTCAGCACGTCGGTCTCGCAGTAGGCGCGGATCTCGGCCAGCCGTCCCTCGCGGTACGCGCCCCAGACCCTGTCGCCGCTCATGCCGAGCTTGCCCGGCAGTCCGAGCAGCGCTGCGACGTTCTCGAGGCTGGCGCGGCCGCGCGCCTGGTAGCCGGCGAGGACGTCCATGACGTCGATGTGCCTCCAGTGGAACCGGCCCAGGTAGTTGTTGTGACGGAAGCCCGGGTCGACGTCCCCGACCTCCCAGTAGCGCCGCGACACGATGCCGTGCTTGAGCGCCCGGTAGTGCAGCACCGGCAGGTCGAACCCGCCGCCGTTCCACGACACCAGGGTCGGCTGCGTCTTTTCGAGCCCGGCGAAGAAACGTGAGACGAGTTCGTCCTCGGGAGACTCGACGCCGCCGAGGCTCCACACGTGGAACTGCTCGCCGCTCCGCAGGACCGCCGAGACCGCCACGATCCGGTGCTGCTCGAACGGCAGGAAGTCCGAGCCCGTCGCTTCCTGCCGCACCGCGAACATCCTCTCCGCGACCGCGTCGTCGTCCGCGTCCCCGAGGCCGAGGATGCGCCGGCCGAGGTCGGTGTCGGGCACGGTCTCGATGTCGAACACCAGGCAGTTCAGGGTCATCCTGCGCCCTTCCGCAATAGCACCGCGACGGCCACGACGAGGCCGGCCTCGTCGGTGAGGCTCACGTGCCCCTCGCCCGCCCCGAGCGCGTCCGCGACCTGCCTGCCGCGGGGCGAGAAGATGACCTCGGGCCGGCCCCAGGCGTTCGGCATGAAGCCGACGTCGCGAATCCAGACGCCGTGCGCGAATCCCGTCCCCAGCGCCTTCACGATCGCCTCTTTCGCGGCGAAGCGCATCGCCAGGAAGCGCACCGGCCGCTTGTGGCGCCCGAAGGCGTCGAGCTCCTCGGGCATCAGCAGCCGCTCGGCGAAGCGCCGCCCGAAGCGTTCATAGGCGCCTGCGACGCGCTCGACCCGCAGGATGTCGGTGCCGATGCCGAAGATCATGCAGCACGGGCTTCGCGCATCAACCGCTTCATTTCAGCGACCGCGGGGCCAAGACCGGTGAAGATCGCCCTGCCGACGATGGCGTGGCCGATGTTCAGCTCGGCCAGCTCCGGCAGCGCTGCGACCGGCTGCACGTTGTGGTAGTCGAGGCCGTGGCCCGCGTTGACGACGAGCCCGGCCGCGCTGGCGTGCCGTGCCGCTGCCGCGAGCCTGTGCAGCTCCGTGGCGCGCGCGGCGTCGCGCGCCTCCGCGTAGGCACCGGTGTGCAGCTCGATGACCGGCGCGCCTGCCCTGGCTGCGGCGTCCACCTGCGCCTCGTCGGGATCGATGAACAGCGACACGCGGATGCCACAGGAGGCCAGCCTCGAGCACGCGTCGCGGATGCGGACCGGGTCCGCCGCGACGTCCAGGCCGCCCTCCGTCGTCACCTCGGCGCGCCGCTCCGGCACCAGGCAGGCATCGGCGGGCCGGATCTCGCCGGCGATGCGGAGCATCTCGTCGGTCGCCGCCATCTCGAGGTTCATCCGCGTCTTCAGCGCCGAGCGCATGGCGCGCACGTCGGGCAATCGAGAACAGGGTCACTTGTCCGCCTCCAGCCGGCGCAGCGCCAGCATCACGTCGCGGCTCCTGAGGCCGCGACCTTCCAGGCAATGTTCCAGTGCCTCGCGCAGCAACCGCTTGGCCGCCCGCAGCGACGCCGGCGACTCGAGCCGCCCGGCGCCGAAGTCCATCAGGTCGGCGCCGAGGAACGCGGCGCTCACGTCCGCCTGCGGCCCGGCCGCCTTCAGGCCGAGTCCCGGCTGGAAATGATAGTACCGATCCGCCTCGAGTGGCTCGCCCGACGCCGCGTCGCGGCTGACGTCGAGGCCGTAGCCGATGTGCTCGAGCAGCTGACGCTCGAAATTCCTCAGCGCCGCCTGTTCCGGGGCGCCCTGCCGCAGGCGCTCGATCGCCAGGGCATAGACGTCGAAGACCTCCTGGACCGCCTCGCCGCGCACCGTCAGCCTGAGCAGCAGCTCGTTCAGGTAGAAACCGGACATCAGCCGCTGCGGCGGCATCGGCGCCGCCTCGCCGGCCAGTTCGGCGCCCGTCAGCTGCCCGCCGTCGATGCCGCCCGACCAGGACACGAGCAGGGGCACGAACGGCTGCAGCAGCGGCCTGAACGGCGACTTGGCTCGGCGGACGCCGCGCGCAAACAACGAGATCCTGCCGTGCTCGCGCGTCAGCAGCTCGACGATGCGGCTCGAGTCGGTGTAGTCGTGGTGATGGATCAGGAAGGCCGGCTGCAACGCGGCCCGCCGCGCGACGGTCATGACGGGTCGTAGCCGAACTGCCTGAGCGCAGCGTCGCTGTCGGCCCAGTTCTCGCGGACCTTGACCCACAGCTCGAGGTGGACGCGCCGCCCGAGCAGCTCGTTGAGCTCGAGCCGGGCGGCCCGGCCGACGTCCTTCAGGCGCTGTCCGCCCTCGCCTATCACGATCTTGCGCTGGCCGACCCGCTCGACCCAGATGACCGCGCCGATGGCAAGCCGGCCGTCCTCCTGTTCCTCCCAGCGCTCGATCTCCACCGTGATGCCGTAGGGCAGCTCTTCCTGCAGCACGAGCGTCAGCTTCTCGCGTACCCGCTCCGCGGCCAGGAAGCGTTCGCTGCGGTCCGTCACCTGGTCCTCGGGATAGAGGGCCGCCGCGGCCGGCAGCAGCGGCGGGATCAAGGCCGCCAGTCGCTCGACGTTGTCGGCCTTGAGCGCCGACAGCGGCACGACCGCGTCGAAGGCGTGCAGGCCCGCCAGCCGCTCGATCAACGGCAGCAGGCGGTCCCTGGGCCTGACGCGGTCACACTTGTTGATGACCAGGATCGCCTTCTTGCCCGACTCGCGCACGCGCTCGAGCGCCGCCTCGTCCTCGCCGGACCAGCGAGTGGCGTCGACGACGAACAGCAGCAGGTCCGCGTCCGCGAGCGAGCCCATGGCGGCCCGGTTCATGGCACGGTTGAGGCCGCGCGGTTGCTTCGTGTGCAGCCCGGGCGTGTCCAGGAAGACCGCCTGGAAGCCGGGCCCGGTCAGGATCCCGACGATGCGGTGACGGGTCGTCTGCGGTTTCGGCGAGGTGATGCTGACCTTCTGGCCGACCAGGGCATTCAGCAGCGTCGACTTGCCCACGTTGGGCCGGCCGATCAGCGCGACGAAGCCGGACCTGTGCGCCGGCCCGCTCATGGGCGCAGCGCCGCCAGTCGCGCCAGCAGTCGCGACGCGGCTTCCTGTTCGGCGCGGCGACGGCTGGTGCCGGTCGCCTCCGCCGACAGGCCGAGGTCCCCCACCTCGCAGCGGACCGTGAACTCCTGCTGGTGCGGGTCGCCGCGCACCCCGGTGACTTCGTAACGGGGCAGGCCGAGCCCGCGTCCCTGCAGGCGCTCCTGCAGGCGGGTCTTCGGGTCCTTGAGCTCCGCGGCTGCGGGCAGGTCGAGGAGCCGTTCGCCCAGCAGCAACTCGACGGCCCGCCGCGCCGGCTCCATGCCGAACTCGAGATAGACGGCGCCGATCAGGGCCTCGAGCGCATCGGCCAGGATGGACGCCCGCCGGAACCCGCCGGACTTGAGCTCCCCCTCGCCGAGCCGCAGGTGGTCGCCGAGGCCCAGCGCCAGCGCGATCTCGCCGAGCGTCTCGCCGCTGACGAGCGACGCGCGGTAGCGCGACAGCTCGCCCTCGCTGGCGCCGTCGAACTCCCGATAGAGCCTCTCGGCCACCACGAAGGACAGGACTGCGTCGCCCAGGAACTCGAGCCGCTCGTAGTTGCGCGAGCCCAGGCTGCGGTGGGTGAGCGCCTCCTCGAGCAGGCTGTCGCCGCCGGGACGGCAGCCCATGTTCCGTTCCACCCAGTCGGCTGCGGATGACGCCACGCTAGCGGCCCGTCCTTCGACGCGGCGGTCCCATGCCTGAACCCTCAGCGGGCCTGGATCTCGACGGTCTTGTCGAAGGCCACGAGGAAGTAGATGTTGGCGACGAACGGCGCGGTGTGTTCGTAGGACGCGGTGACCTGGAAGGTGCCGCCCTGCTGCTTGATCTTCACGTCGCTGTAGTTGAAGACCTCCTCGTTCACCATCTCGATGTCGAAGTGCCGCTCGATGGCCTTGCGGATCATGAAGTCCGTGGTGCCGGGATTCGAGTTGAACTCGTCCCGCACCTTCTCGAGCGTGCCCGCGACCTTCATGTAGTTGAGGTACAGGGGCGTGACGCGCATCGCGGCGTACACCCACGAGCCGACCACGACGATCAGCACCAGCAACCCCAGGAACGTCATCCCAGACTGTCTGCTACGCATCATCACCCCTCCTCAGTTGATCCGGGTGGCCATACGGTCCCACAGCAGCAGCGGCCCCTGGCCCGGGTTGAAGGACAGCCAGATGGCCACCGCCTTGCCAATGATGTTATCGGCCGGTACGAACCCGACTTCAGCGAAGCGGCTGTCCCGGCTGTTGTTGCGATTGTCGCCCATCATGAAATAGTGTCCTTCCGGGACCTGCCACTCGCCCTGGGTGCCCGGCCGGGACGGGTCGAACATCAGCGTGTGCGGGCGCGCCCCGAGCGTCTCGAGGCCCACGACCGTGAACGGGTACTGCTCTTCCTTCGGCCCGCGGTAGAAGTCGCCCGGCTCGACCGGCATGGGCGTGCCGTTGACACTGACCTGGGCCTCGGTGACCCGCACGGTGTCCCCCGGCAGGCCGACCAGGCGCTTGATGAAGACCACCGACGGCTCGGTCGGCTTGCGGAACACGATCACGTCTCCTCGCTGGGGCTCGCCGATGCCCACTACCTTCCAGTTGAGCACGGGAAGGCGCAGGCCGTATTGCCACTTGTTCACGAAAATGAAGTCTCCCTGCACCAGGGTCGGCATCATCGAGTCCGAGGGAATACGGAACGGCTCGTAGAGGAAGGACCTCAGCACCAGCACCAGCAGGATGACCGGGAAGAAAGACCGGGCGTAGTCCACGACCACGGGTTCCCTGGCCGCCGGGTCGCGCGCCAGCCGGCGCGGCCCGAAGTGCCAGCGGTCCAGCGCCCAGATCGTGCCGGTGACGATGGCCAGGACCACGAGCACCAGCGAAAAATCGAAGATCATCGTCCCTCCCGTCGGGCAGCCCGCGGCCCCCGCCCTACTTCTTCCCGACCTGCAGCACGGCGAGGAAGGCCTCCTGCGGGATCTCGACCGTGCCGAGCTGCTTCATGCGCTTCTTGCCTTCCTTCTGCTTCTCCAGCAACTTGCGCTTGCGCGTCACGTCGCCGCCGTAGCACTTGGCCAGCACGTTCTTGCGCAGCGCCTTGACCGAGGCCCGCGCGATGACCTGCGTGCCGATGGCCGCCTGGATCGCGACCTCGAACATCTGCCTCGGGATCAGCTCCTGCATCTTGTCGACCAGGTCGCGCCCGCGCTGGTAGGCGGTGTCCCGGTGGACGATGATGGACAGGGCGTCCACGCGGTCGCCGTTGATGAGCATGTCGAGCTTGACCAGCGGCGCCTTCTGGAAGTGGCTGAACTCGTAGTCGAACGAGGCGTAGCCCCGGCTCGCCGACTTCAGCCGGTCGAAGAAGTCGAGGACCACCTCGGCCAGTGGCAACTCGTACTGCAGCGACATCTGCGTGCCCAGCTGCAGCATCTTCTTCTGCGCGCCGCGCTTGTCCTGGCAGAGCCTGAGGACGCCGCCCACGTGCTCGGGCGGCACCAGGATGTTGGCGACGATGATCGGCTCGCGCAGCTCGAGGATCATGTTCGCCGGCGGCAGCTTGGCCGGGTTGTCCACGTAGGCCACGCTGCCATCGGTCAGCGCGACCTCGTACACAACGGTCGGCGCGCTGGTGACCAGGTCGAGGTCGTACTCGCGCTCGAGGCGCTCCTGGACGATCTCCATGTGCAGGAGGCCGAGGAACCCGCAGCGGAAGCCGAAGCCGAGCGCCGCCGAGACCTCGGGCTCGTAGCTCAGCGAGGAGTCGTTCAGCCGCAGCTTCTGCAGCGCATCGCGGAAGGACTCGTAGTCCTCGGACTTCACCGGGAACAGGCCGGCGAAGACGCGCGGCTGGACCGACTTGAAGCCGGGCAGCTGCGCGGCGCAGGGCCTCGACTCGTGGGTGATGGTGTCGCCCACCGGTGCGCCGCCGATGTCCTTGATGCCTGCCGTCACCCAGCCGACCTCGCCGGCGGACAGCAGCTCGCCTTCCACGCGCTTGGGGGTGAAGTGGCCGATACGGTCGACTTCCCAGGCCCGTCCGGTCGACATCACGCGGATCTTCTCGCCGCGCTTCATGACGCCGTTGAAGATGCGCACGAGCGACACCACGCCCACGTAGTTGTCGAACCAGGAGTCGATGATCAGCGCCTGCAGGGGCTCGCCGGTATCGCCCCGCGGTGGCGGGATGCGCTCGACCAGCCTTTCCAGGAGGTCCGGGACGTTGAGCCCCGTCTTGGCGCTGACCCGCACGGCGCCGGCCGCCTCGATGCCGATGATGTCCTCGATCTCGGCAATCACCCGGTCGGGGTCAGCCGACGGCAGGTCGATCTTGTTGATGACCGGCAGGACCTCCAGCCCCTGCTCGAGGGCCGTGTAGCAGTTCGCGACGCTCTGGGCTTCGACGCCCTGGGCGGCGTCGACCACCAGCAGTGCGCCCTCGCAGGCGGCCAGCGAACGGGACACCTCGTAGGAGAAGTCCACATGTCCGGGCGTGTCGATGAAGTTCAGCTGGTAGGTCGCACCGTCCCGGGCGTTGTAGTGCAACGTCACGGACTGCGCCTTGATGGTGATGCCCCGCTCCCGCTCGAGGTCCATCGAGTCGAGCACCTGCTCCTGCATCTCGCGGTTCGCGAGCCCGCCGCAGATCTGGATCAGGCGGTCGGCCAGCGTGGACTTGCCGTGGTCGACGTGCGCGATGATGGAAAAGTTGCGGATATTCTGCATTGAGGAGGAGCCGGCCCCGGTTGCGTGGCGTAAAACCTGTGGATTATACCAGCCGGCGGGGGAATCCCCGGGGTCAGGTCGCCAGCAGATCCTCGACCAGGTCGCCATCGAGCCGCCCGCTGCACACCGGCTCGCCGTCCGCCAGGAGCACCGGCACCTTGAGTCCATAGCGGGCGCGTGCCCGCTCGTCCGCGTCGACGTCGAGGATCTCGACGGCAATGCCGCGGGCGGCGATGAGGGCCCCGAGCTCGGCGATCATCTCCTCGCAGAGGGCGCAGCCTTCGCGCGTATAGACGGTCAGCCGCGGTCGCAGGGAAGCGCGGTTCAAGGCTGGCGGACGATGCTGTCGACGATCGCCTTCAGGGTCTGCGGCGGCACTTCGCCGACGGCGGTGACCTGCTGACCCTCGACCACGGTGGAAAAGGTCGAGGCAGACCCGGCCCGGCCCGCGCCCTCGGCTGGCTTCTGGCCGGCGGCCGTCGCGTGGATGAACACCGACACCGACGCGAGGCCGTCGGACAGCACCAGCTGGTTGACGGGCGACGGCACGCCGACGATGTCCTTCACCGAGCTGGCCGAGAGGCGGAAGCCGGGCGGAGGTTCACGCACCTTCCAGGCGACCGCGCCGGCTGGCGGGTGCTCGGCCTGCCGCACCCAGCGGAAGCGGGTCGGGTCCACGTTGGGCTTCAGGCTGGAATCGGGAATGTCGTTGCGGATCTCGAGGCGCGTGAATCGCAGCCGCTCGACCACCCCCCCCGACGCGTCGAGCAGCTCGGTGCGCACGGGCATGCCGGTGGCCTCGTCGATCCAGAGCCGGTGGCCAAAACGGTAGCCGTCCCGCGGGCGGACCTCGACGACGGCCGCGGGCCGGCCGTTGAGCTCGGGGACGCGGCCCTGCAGCCGCACCTCGTACCACTGCTCGATCTGCCGATCGACACGCGGCAGCGCGCCGAGCAGGCCGTCCTTGCCGGGGCGCCGCTCGATCACCGCGATCTGCTTGTCGGGCAGGTACGCCGTGACCTCGTCGCCCTTGCGGATCAGCTCGCGCCCCTGCCCGCTGAGGGAAACCAGCCGTTCGCTGACCGCCCCGTCGCGGACGCAGTGGATGATCTGCATGCGCTCGGAATAGCCGCGGCCCTCGAGCTGGAACTCCCCGTCGTAGCTCGCCGTGGTCAGCGCATGCGACATGCGCTCCAGCCAGTCGCGCGCCTCGTCCTCGGCATGCGCCGTCCCGGCGGTCGCCAGGCAGGCCGCCAGGAACGCCGCAGGGAGCCGGCCCGGCATTACTTGCCAGCCTTGGTGCCGTCCCCTCCGGTCTTGCCTGCCTTCTCGTCGGGCAGGGTCGCCACCACGCTGCGGCGGGACAGCGGCAGGGTGTATTCGCTGTGGGCGACGAGATAGGCCGCCAGCTGCGCCGACGGCAGGGCGCCCGCGGGCTCGACCGGCGCCGGCGGGGTCGTGTAGGTGACCACCGGATCCTCTTCCGCCCCGGCCAGGACGACCGGGACGACGCCGTCGACCGGTCCGGACAGCGCGGCGCCGGCGGCCCCGGCCTGCGGATCGACGGCTGCGGTCATCGCGGCGCCGTCGCCCTGCGGAGTTCCCAGCCACTGCGGCAGCAGCAGGACCGTGGCAAGCGCGACGCTCGCCGCGACCGCCAGTCCGGCGGCCGGGCGGATCCAGCGCCTGCCAGCGGCAGCGCCGAAGGAGGGCTCCCGCGCCAGGGCGGCGCTCACCCGCGCAGCCACGTTCCGCGCGGCCGGCATGTCGCCTTCCGAGCGCATGACCGCGCCGATCAGCGAGTACCGCGACAGGGTGCCCTTGAGGTCGTCGTCCCGATCCAGCCGCTTGAGCAGCAGCGTGGTCTCCGCCTCCGGCAGCTCGCCGTCGAGGAACGCGGACAATTGTTCTTTCACTGTGTCAGTCATGAGTCTTCACCATCCCGCCCGAGGCCGCCCTCGAACACCACCTTCAGGTGGCGGTCGATCGCCTCGCGCGCACGAAATATCCTCGAGCGCACCGTGCCCACCGGGCAATTCATGCTGCTCGCAATCTCCTCGTAGCTCAGGCCGTCGATCTCGCGCAGCACGATCGCGGTGCGCAGGTCTTCCGGCAGGCTGTCGATCGCGCGGTTCACCGTGGTCCGGATCTCGTCGGTCAGCAGCAGCCGCTCCGGCGTGTCCGTGTCCTTCATCCGCATCTGCAGGTCGAGGCCCGTCGCGTCCTGGGCCTCGAAGTCGAACGTCGCCGGCCGCCGGCCGGCGGACACCAGCGCGTTCTTGGCGGTGTTGATCGCGATGCGGTAGAGCCAGGTGTAGAAGGCGCTGTCGCCGCGAAACGCCGGGAGTGCCCGGTATGCCTTGATGAAGGCATCCTGCACCACGTCCTCGGCTTCGGACTGGTCGCGGACGTAGCGTTGCACCAGCTTCAGGACCTTGTGCTGGTACTTGAGCACGAGCGCGTCGAAGGCGGACTTGTCCCCCTTCTGCACGCGGCGCACGAGCGCCAGATCGCCGGTATCGGCCCCTGTCGGCAAGTTGATCAGCAAGGCGCCTGCCATGTTCACGCCGGGATAGACCGCCCGCATGGCGATTAGTTCGCCGGTCGTGATGGGTCGAGGTGCCGCACCGCCTCCTGGGTGTGAATGTGAAGCGATTCTAGCAATTCAGCCCGGACCGGCCGGGCGCGCGCATCGCAATGCGACCTTGAGCCGGCGGAATTCCGTTGCGGGGAATGCGTACCGCGGGGCCCACAGGTCCAGCATTTGTCCATCGACCTCGAACCTGCCCAGCACGATGTCCGGCAGCACCCGGGTCGACGCCGCCACGGCGGCCGGCAGCGCTTCCCCCGCGCGTGCCGCCACCATCAACACGCCGGCGGCGCAGCGCAGGTCCCGGATCGGGCATCGCCGGCCCGGCACCGCCCGCAAGGCGTCGGGCAGCACGCCGAGGCACAGCGCGGACAGGACCAGGCAGAGCCAGGTCTCGCAACCCGCGAACCAGGGAACCAATGCCGTGGCCAGGTGCAGCACGACGACGAGACCGGACAGTGCCCGGCAATCCGCCCGCGCGACGTCAATGCGCCAGGAGTTCATCGACGAGCGCCGCGACGTCCGGGTCGGCGGGCCGTTCACGCTGGAAGAGCCACGCCACGAGTTGCGGGTCCTGGGCCTCGAGCAGCCTGTGGAACGCCCGGCGCTGCGCCTCGGACCCCTGCTCGTAGCGCGACGCCAGCCAGCGCTCCAGCATCACGTCGAGCTCCCTCATGCCCCGCCGGCATTGCCAGCGCAGCCTTCCCAGTGACGGCCCGGACTCCAAGGGGGCCTCAGTACTGGCGCTCCGCCATCAGCTTCTTGATCTCGGCGATGGCGCGCGCCGGGTTTAGGTCCTTCGGACAGGCCTCGGTGCAGTTCATGATGGTGTGACAGCGGTAGAGGCGGAACGGATCCTCGAGGTCGTCGAGCCGTTCGCCCGTCGCCTCGTCGCGGGTGTCCACGATCCAGCGATAGGCGGCCAGCAGCGCCGCCGGGCCGAGGTAGCGGTCGCCGTTCCACCAGTAGCTCGGGCAGCTGGTCGAGCAGCAGGCGCACAGGATGCAGGCACTCGGCCGGTCGATCTTCTCCTGGTCCTCGGGCGACTGCAGGCGCTCGCGGTCGGGCGGCGCCGGGGTCCGGGTCTGGAGCCAGGGCTTGATCGAGGCGTACTGCGCGTAGAAGTTGGTCAGGTCGGGAACGAGATCCTTGATCACCGGCAGGTGCGGCAGCGGGAAGATCCGCAGCTCGCCCTTCACGTCCTCGATGGCCTTGATGCAGGCGAGCGTGTTGACGCCGTCGATGTTCATCGCACAGGAGCCGCAGATGCCCTCGCGGCACGAACGCCGGAAGGTCAGCGTCGAGTCGACCTCGTTCTTGATCTTGATCAGCGCGTCCAGGACCATCGGCCCGCAACGCCGGAGGTCGACCTCGAAGCTGTCGACGCGCGGCTTGTCGCCGCTGTCCGGGTCCCAGCGGTAGATCCGGAACGTCCTGACCGACGTGGCGCCGGGCGGCGCCTTGTACTGACGGCCCGGGACGTCCTTGAAGCGGGAGTTGGGTGGGAGCCTGAATTCTGCCATGGGCTGATCTCGGAAAGCGGATGGCGGACAGCGGTCAGTAGGTCCGCGCCCTGGGCGGGACCGGCTCGACCTCGTCGGTCAGCGTGTCGAGCTGGACGGGACGGTAGTCGAGGTGAACCTGGCCGTCCGCGGAAACCCAGGCCAGGGAATGCTTCAGCCACTGCGCGTCGTCACGCTGCGGGAAGTCCTCGCGCGCGTGGGCGCCGCGGCTCTCCTCGCGCCCCGCCGCGGAGTGGATGGTGGCCGCGGCCTGCAGCAGCAGGTTCTCCAGCTCGAGCGTCTCGACGAGGTCCGTGTTGAACACCAGCGAGCGGTCGGCGACCCGCAGGTCATCCATGGCCTCGAAGACGCCCGCCAGCTTCCGGCAGCCCTCGCGCAGCGTCTCGCCGCTGCGGAACACGGCCGCGTGGTCCTGCATGGTCCGCTGCATCGTCAGCCGGACGTCGGCGGTCGGGCGCTTGCCTGCGGCGTTGCGGTAGCGATCGAGCCTGCTGACGGCCAGGTCGCCGGCATCCGCAGCGAGCGGCCGGTGCCCGGTGCCGGGCTTCACCACCTGCGCGCAGCGCCGGGCTGCGGCGCGGCCGAAGACCACCAGGTCCAGCAGCGAGTTGGACCCGAGCCGGTTGGCGCCATGCACCGAGACGCAGGCCGCCTCGCCAATCGCCATCAGGCCCGGCACCACGGCGCTCGGGTCGTCCCCCTTGCGGGTCACGACCTCCCCGTGGACGTTGCAGGGGATGCCGCCCATGTTGTAGTGCGCCGTCGGTATCACCGGGATCGGCTGGCGCGTCACGTCGACGCCGGCAAAGATCCGGGATGTCTCGGCGATGCCCGGCAGGCGCTTCTGGATGACCTCCGCCCCGAGGTGCTCGAGGTGCAGGTAGATGTGGTCCCGGTCGGGGCCGACGCCGCGGCCCTCGCGGATCTCGATGGTCATCGAGCGGCTGACGACGTCGCGCGAGGCCAGGTCCTTGGCGTTCGGTGCGTAGCGCTCCATGAACCGCTCGCCCTGCGCGTTCCGCAGGATGCCGCCCTCGCCGCGCACGCCCTCGGTGATGAGGCAGCCGGCGCCGTAGATGCCGGTCGGGTGGAACTGCACGAACTCCATGTCCTGCAGCGGCAGTCCGGCGCGCAGCACCATCCCGCCGCCGTCACCGGTGCAGGTGTGGGCCGACGTGCAGGAGAAGTAGATCCGGCCGTAGCCGCCGGTCGCCAGGATCGTCGTGTGTGCGCGGAAGCGGTGCAGCGTCCCGGTGGACAGGTCGAGCGCGACCACGCCGCGGCACTCGCCGTCCTCCATGATGAGGTCGATGGCGAAGTACTCGATGAAGAAGTTCGCGTTGTGCTTGAGCGACTGCTGGTACAGCGTGTGCAGCATCGCATGGCCGGTGCGGTCCGCGGCGGCGCAGGTGCGCTGCGCGATGCCCTTGCCGTAGTGCGTCGTCATGCCGCCGAAGGGCCGCTGGTAGATCCGCCCGTCCTCGGTGCGCGAGAACGGCAGGCCGAAGCGCTCGAGCTCCAGCACCGCGCTCGGCGCCTCCTTGCACATGAACTCGATCGCGTCCTGGTCGCCGAGCCAGTCGGAACCCTTGATGGTGTCGTAGAAGTGGAAGCGCCAGTCGTCCTCGCCCATGTTGCCGAGCGCCGCGCTGATGCCGCCCTGGGCCGCCACCGTGTGGCTGCGGGTCGGGAAGACCTTCGACAGGCAGGCGGTCGAGAGGCCCGCCTCGGCGAGTCCCATGGTGGCGCGCAGCCCGGCGCCGCCCGCCCCGACCACGACGACGTCGTAGGTGTGGTCCGTGAACGGGTAGGCGCTCATGCCTTGCCTCCGAGCGCGAGCTTCAGCACCGAGACCAGCGCAGCAGCGCCAATCAGCACGTGGATGAACCTGACGAGCACCAGCACCAGCACCCGCGGCCCCTTCGTCCGCACGTAGTCCTCGACGACGACCTGCACGCCGAGCGCCGAGTGCCATACGGCCGTCCACACGAACAGCACCATGAGCACGGCATTCAGCGGCCTGGCGAGCCAGGCCACGACGGCCGCCCGCCCGAGGTCGGGGAGCGTCAGGACGGCGAACAGGAACCAGACCCCGAGCACGGCCAGCGCGGCGGAGGTCGTGCGCAGGTGCCACCAATGGTGGACGCCCTCGCGGGCGGATCCGTGGCCGAGCACGTAGCCGAGGGGCGATCGCAGGTTCATGCCCCACCCCCGAGGTGGCGCCACGCCAGCGCCAGCGTGAACAGCGAGGCGAGCGCCGCCAGCACGACGACCAGCTGGCCGCTGCGCCGTGCCACCGGCTTCTCGAAGCCGAAACCGGCGTCCCAGACCAGGTGCCGGATGCCGGCGAAGAAGTGATACCAGAACGCCACGATCCAGCCGGCGATGGCCAGCTTCACCAGGGGGTTGGCAAAGACCTTGGCGGCGGTCGCATAGGCCTGTGCACCGCTGGCGGCGGCGACCAGCCAGTAGGCCAGCAGCAGCAGCCCCACGGACTGGAACACCCCGGAGGCACGGTGGGAGATCGACAGCACCATCGTGTACATGGGCCGGTACACCTGCAGGTGCGGGGACAGCGGTCTGGACTGTGGCGGCATCCGGGTCTCCCCATGGTGCGAACGACGCCACCGTCGTGGACCTGCCGGTCCGTCGTCGTGGCGTCGTGCCGAATCGTTCAGAAGTCGATGCAGCGCCCGGCCTTCTCCCAGTCGCCGTAGCGGGTCGGCTCGGGACCCGGCGGGCCGCCGATTTCCCTC
>JAGTSG010000005.1 GCA_018261655.1 Pseudomonadota bacterium
GGTGGCCTTCGTGAAGGTTGCCCATCGTCGGCACCAGCGCCACGCCTTCGCCGTCGCGGCGGCGGGCGGCGACCAGGCCACGCACGGCGGCGATGGATTCGAGGGTCTGCACAGGGCGCCTAGAAGCAGTGCTCGGGCGCCGGGTAGGAACGGTCCTTCACGGCGCGGACATAGGCCTCGAGCGCCGCGAGCGGGCTCGCCGCGCCCTCCATGAAGTTCTTCGTGAAGCGCGGCTTGCGCCCCGTCGTCAGGTCGAGGATGTCGTAGAGAACCAGCACCTGCCCGTCCACGTCGGGCCCGGCACCGATGCCGATGACCGGCACGTCGAGCGTGCGGGTGATCTCCGCGCCGAGCCCGGCCGGGACGCACTCGAGAAGCACGATGTCGGCACCCGCGTTCTGCAGGGCGGACGCGTCGCGGACCATCTGCTCCGCCGCGGCCGCCTCGCGGCCCTGCACGCGGAAGCCGCCGACCTTGTGAACCGACTGCGGGCGCAGGCCGATGTGTGCGCAGACCGGGATGTCGTGGTTGGCGAGGAACTCGACGATGCCGAGCTGCCCGCTGCCGCTCTCCAGCTTGACCATCTTGGCGCCGCCCTCCTGCATCAGGCGGACCGCGTTGTCGAGCGCCTGCTCCCGGGTCGCGTAGCTCATGAAGGGCATGTCGGCGACCATGAAAGGCCGGGCGAGCCCGCGGGCGACCGCCTTGCAGTGGTAGACCATGTCGTCCATGGTCACCGGCACGGTCGTCTCGTGGCCCTGGACCACCATGCCGAGCGAGTCGCCGACCAGCACGACGTCCACGCCGGCCAGGTCCACCAGCATCGCGAAGCTGGCGTCGTAGGCCGTGAGCCACGCGATCTTCTCGCCCTCGGACTTCATGCGCTGCAGGGTGCCGAGGTTGACGGGCGGCCGCGGCGAGTAGCGTTGCTCGAGCTGGGTGTACATGGTTGTCCTGGCCGCCGGGCGGATCGCCGGCGCTGGCGCCACAGTCTAGCGCGACGTGATCAGGTCTTCAGCGGGTTGAAGTAGTGGCGGCCCATGCGCGTCCGCCTGATCGCGTCGAGCAGTTCCTCGTAGTCGCGCGAGTCGCTGACCGGGTCGATCGCCGCCGCGTTGACGATCAGCAGCGGCGACGCCGTGTACTGGTGGAAGTAGCGCGTGTAGGCGTCGATCAGCTTCTCCAGGTACGCCGCCTCGATGTACTTCTCGTAGCGGATGCCGCGGCGCGCGATGCGCTCCATCAGCACGTCCACCGGAGCCTGCAGGAACACCACCAGGTCGGGCCGTGGCGCGTCCAGCGACAGGCGCCCGTAGACCTGTTCGTAGAGCGCATATTCCTCGTCGTCGAGCGTGATGCGCGCGAACAACCGGTCCTTGTCGAGCAGGTAGTCGGCCACCCGCACCGGGGCGAACATGTCCTGCTGCCTGAGTTCCTGCAGCTGCCGCGCGCGCTGGAACAGGAAGAAGAGCTGGGTCGGAAAGGCGGCTGCGCGCGGGTTCTTGTAGAAGCGCTCGAGGAACGGGTTCTCGTCCGCCTGCTCGAGCACCGATTCCGCGCCGACCGAGGCCGCGAGCTTGCGCGCCAGCGTGGTCTTGCCGACGCCGATCGGCCCCTCGACGACCACGAGACGGTGAGGCCACTCCCCGGAAGACTTGTCGTTCACGCCTTGCTCACTCGCCCAGCGCCACCGATCCGCGGTTCTCGACCGCGCCCGCCAGGGTCGAGACCCTGCCCCTGCCAGGGATCCAGAGCTGGGGCGCGATTTCCGCCAGAGGATACAGGACGAAATCGCGCTGGTGCAGGCCCGGGTGCGGCAGGCTGAGGCCCGGCTCTGCCACCGTCTCCGCGCCGCAGGCCAGCAGGTCGAGGTCGATGAGCCGCGGACCCCAGCGCAGCGGCGGCCGGGACCGGCCCATCGCCCGCTCGACGGCCTGCAGTTCGCCGAGGAGCTCCCGCGGACCGAGCCGTGTCAGGAGCCCGGCGACGGCATTGACGTAGTCCGGCTGTCCCGGCGGACCCATCGGCGGCGTGGCCCACAGCCGCGAACGCGCGACCAGGAGGGTCGACGACAGTGAAGCCAGCCGGTCCAGGGCATCGCGAACCTGCGTGGCCGGCTGGCCGAGGTTGCTGCCGAGCGCGACGTAGGCCGGCCGCCAGCGGAGCATGGCGCTCAGGCCGCCGGCTGCGAGCCGCCGCGACGGCGGCCCCCGCGCCGGCGACGGCGCTTCGACCCGTCCGGCTGGCCGGGTTCGGGCTGCAGCGCCTCGACACGCTCCACGCGCGCCTCCTGCGGCAACTCCTGGATCTCCGTCCACCACCGGGCCAGCTCGGGATCCTCCGCGCCTGCCTCGGCCCGCAGGAGCAGGAAGTCGTAGGCGGCGCGAAAACGCGGATGCGTGAGCAAGGCCAGCGCCTTGCGGCCGGCGCGCCGGTGGAAACGCGGCTGGAGCGCGAGCATCTCGCGCATCGGGATCGAGTAACGCTTGGGCAGGCTGATGCGCCGGGCCTGCGCGGAAACCACCTCGTCGCAGGCCTCGGCGACGGCCTGCGAGGCCGCCAGGCCGCGGTCGAAGCGGCGCTGCGCGGCGACCGAGATCGGCCCGAACAGCAGCACGGCGAACAGGAACATCGGGGTCAGCGAGCGGCCTTCGCGTGCGCGCCGGTCGGTGGATTCGAGCCCGGCGCGGAGCACCCGGGCCGCCATGCCGTCCGGCTCCGCGCGCAGGTGGGCCGCGGTGGCCGGGAACAGGTGCTCGAGCAGCCCGTGCTCGACCAGCAATTCCTGCGCGCGGACGGCGGAGCCGGACAGGTAGAGCTTCTGCACCTCGTCGAGCAGGCGCGCCGGCGGCACGCCGTCGACCAGGGCGGCCAGCCTCGGGATCGGCTGGCTGGTCGCGGGATCCATGGTGAAGCCCAGCTTGGCCTGGAACCGCACCGCGCGGAGCATGCGCACCGGGTCCTCGCGATAGCGGGTCTCTGGGTCGCCGATCAGGCGCAGGATCCGCGCCTGCACGTCGGCGAAGCCACCGACGTAGTCCCAGATCGAGAAGTCCTGGATGTTGTAGTACAGCGCGTTGCAGGTGAAGTCGCGGCGCCAGACGTCCTGGTCGATGCTGCCGTAGACGTTGTCCCGCAGCAGGCGGCCGCGATCGTCATGCACACGGCGGTCGTCGGGGTCGGCGGCCAGCTCGGCCTCGACCTCCGCGTCACCCTCGCCTTCCTCGATGCTGCCCTCGAGATCGGGTTCGTCGCCGCCGTGCTCGGCGCGGAAGGTCGCGACCTCGATGATCTGGTCGCCGAAGCGCACGTGGGCCAGCCGGAAGCGCCGGCCGATGAGTCGGCTGTTGCGGAACAGGCTGCGCACCTCGTCCGGCAACGCGTCGGTGCCGACGTCGAAGTCCTTCGGCGTGATGCCGACCAGGATGTCGCGCACGCAGCCGCCCACGAGGAAACCCTGGTAGCCCGCGTCTTTCAGCCGGTACAGGACCTTCAGCGCGCCGGGGGCAATCTGCGAGCGTGACACCGGGTGGTCAGCACGTTCGATGATCACCGGTTGCCGCGGTCGGGTGTCTGGGTCGTTCAAAAAACGGCGCGCCTGCTTGTGGTCGATTCGAGGGCCGATATAATACACGCCCCGTTCGCCAGGCCCGAACGGCCTGCCCCGGCCCGCGCTCCCATCGTCTAGAGGCCCAGGACACAGCCCTCTCAAGGCTGGTACGAGGGTTCGAATCCCTCTGGGAGCGCCATTTCACCCCTTGCCGCTGGCCCCACCGAGGTTCCGCTAGAATTCCGGCCCGTGGAACCACCCCCAGTCCGCATCGCCATGTGGTCGGGTCCGCGCAACATCTCCACGACGCTGATGCGCTCGTGGGGCGCGAGACCGGACACCCACGTCTGCGACGAGCCGCTGTACGCGTACTACCTGCTGCGTTCCGGCGCCCCGCACCCGGGTCGTGACGAGGTGATCGCCCGGAACGAAACCGACTGGCGTCGCGTCGCTGCCTGGCTGACCGGGCCGGTGCCGGAGGGCAAGCGTGTCTTCTACCAGAAGCACATGGCCAAGCACCTGCTGCCCGACGTGGGCCGCGACTGGCTCGACCGCCTCAGCCATGCCTTCCTGATCCGTGAACCTGCCGCGATGCTCGCGTCGTTCGCGAAGGTCGTGCCCGATCCGTCGCTTGAGGACACCGGCCTGCCCCTGCAATGCGAACTGTTCGAGCGGATGGCCGAGCGGACCGGCCGCGCGCCGCCGGTGATCGACTCGCGCGACGTGCTCGACGACCCGGCCGGCGTCCTGTCGCGGCTGTGCGCCGCGCTCGGCGTGCCCTACACGGACGCGATGCTCAGCTGGCCGCCGGGACGGCGCGCGACCGATGGCGTCTGGGCGCCGCACTGGTACGCGGCGGTCGAGGCCTCGACCGGTTTCGGCACGCCCGGCAAGCGGCCGGAGCGGGCCCCCGCCGGCATGGAACGGCTCTACGAGGAATGCCTGCCCTGGTACGAGCGCCTGGCGGCGCATCGCCTCCGGGCCTGAGGACCCGCCCGTGCTGCAGAAATTCGACGAACGCAACCGCGACCTGATCGTGAACGTCAATGGCCGGCTGCTGCACCGCGACGAGGCCGGCGTCAGCCCCTTCGACAGCGCCGTGCAGGGCGGCGACGCCGTCTGGGAGGGCCTGCGGCTCTACGACGGCCGGATCTTCCGCCTCGTCGAGCACCTCGACCGGCTGCGCGACTCGGCGCGCGCGCTGGCCTTCGCGAGCATCCCGGCGCACGAAGAGATCATCGCCGAGATCCGCCGCACGCTGGCCGCCAACCGCATGCGCGACGGCGTGCACATCCGACTGACGCTGACGCGGGGCGTGAAGGCCACCTCCGGCATGGACCCGCGGCTGAACGTATCGGGGCCCACCCTGATCGTGCTCGCCGAGTTCAAGCCGCCGGTGTACGGGCAGCACGGCCTGACGCTGGTCACGTCGAGCCTGCGGCGCTTTCCGCCGGACTGTCTCGACCCGAAGATCCACCACAACAACCTGCTGCAGTCGATTCTCGCGAAAGTCGAGGCCAACGCGGCCGGCGCCGACGATGCCGTGATGCTGGACCTGCGCGGGTTCGTGGCGGAGACCAACGCGACGAACCTGTTCCTGGTGCGGCGCGGCGTCGTGTCCACGCCACGCGCGGTGGCGTGTCCGGAAGGGATCACGCGTGCCGCGGTCCTCGAGCTGTGCCGCGCGCACGGCGTTCCTTTCGAGGTCGGAGACCTGTCGCTGGCGGACTTCTACCGGGCCGACGAGGTGTTCTGCACGGGCACGATGGGCGAGCTGGCGCCGGTGGCGCGGATCGACGGCCGCACGGTCGGCGACTCCGGCGCGTGGCCCGTGACGCGCCGGCTGTCCGGACTGTTCGCCGAGCTCACGAGGACCACCGGCTACCGGGTCATGGATTGAGGGTCCATGGCCGGCGTCGATTGTGAAGCCGGTCAACGATTGCCACAAAACCCGCGCATGGCTGCGCTGCCTGCGTTACGTTAACTGCGGGACGGCCAGAGCGACACCCGCCATGACCCCTGCCGACGAACGGATCATCCAGCTGCTCGCCAAGTGGCGGACCAGCCTCGACCTGCACTCGCGTTATACCCGCCTGTCGGACGACCAGTACTGGCTGGTCCAGCCGTGGCCGCAGCACCAGCGGCCCACGCCGTGGATCGTGGACCTCGCCAGCCAGCGCCTGGTCGACCTGCAGCGGATCGTGCAGGCGCGCGTCTCCGCGGGTGACCCGTCGCTGTCCGAGGCCCTCGAACTCATGTCCTTCCTCGCCAACCTGGTCGGCTCCCAGCACGTCCAGCGCTACATCCCGATGGCAGAGCCCGAGCAGCAGCGCCCGATCGAGTCACTCCTGACGCAGGCCGACGCCCCGCCGCGGCAGGCCGCGGCCCGCGTCGAGCCCGCCGCCCCGGCGTCACCGCCGGCCGCTGCGCGGGTGGAGGAGCCGGCCGCGGATGACGCGGCGATCGCCGCGTCCGGCGACGAGAACGCAGACGTGATACGCGACGCCATCCGCCTGCTCGGCTGGGGGCGCGAGTGGCACGAACTGCCCGCGGCCATTGCACGCATGTCCGGCCGGCCGCCCGCCACCCGCGTCCGCCAGATCCTCAAGGCGAATCGCCAGTACATCGAAAGGAAGGCCTCGGACAGCGGCTCGCCGCACTGAGCGGGCCCGGCGCTGGAATGTCCGCCGCGGGTTGAATACGCTAGCCGCGCGGCGCATCCCGCGCCGTCCCAGCCGTCCCAGACACGCAGGATGCAAGCCATGAAGGATCGTTCTTCCCCCTCGCGCGGCCTCGTCGCCGCGATCGGCCTGGCGGCCCTGGTGGCCGCCGCGCCCGCCGCCGCACAGGCCCAGAAGCCCACGCCCAGCAAGGCCGAAAGGGCCATCAAGTACCGCCAGTCGGCGCTGTACCTGCTCGGCTGGAACATCGGGCCGATCAGCGCCATGGTCAAGGGCGAGATTCCGTTCGACCAGGACGCGGTGGTGCTGCGCGCCGACCGGCTCGCGCAGCTGGCGCCGATGATCGCGGAGGGCTTTCCCGCCGACTCCCAGGCCGGCGCGCCCACCAAGGCAAAGCCCGAGATCTGGCAGAACGTGGACGACTTCAGGGCGAAGGCCGCCGAACTGGAGCGGGTCACGAAGAAGTTCGCCGCGACGGCCAGGACCGGCGATCGGAAGCAGATCGCCACCGGGCTCGGCGAGGTCGGCGGCGCCTGCAAGTCCTGCCACGACAAGTATCGCGCCGAGTGATTCACGGCCGGGTCGCGGCGCGGGGGCGGCCCCGCGCCGCCGTCCTCCCTCAGAAGTAGGACATCGACGCCGGTGGCGCGGTCGCGATGACGCGCCACAGCGCCCCCGCCGCCAGCGCCACGAGGACCGCCGCCAGCCACAGCCGCTGACCGTCGAGGGCCTCGTGGTCGGGAACCTGCTCGCGGGGTTTCCGGCCCGTCCACATGGGCCCGACCAGGTCCATGCGCTGGTAGAACTGGTGCCAGGCCACCGCCGCGACGTGCAGCGCGACCAGTGCCAGGATCCAGTTGAAATTGCGCCCGTGCAGCCCGGTCAGCCGGTCGCTCTGCGCGTCGTCGACGTAACCGTAGAGCGGTCCGGTGTTGAAGATCTCGTCGTTGGCGAACAGCCCGGTGACACCCTGCAGAAGCAGCAGCGCCAGCATGAGCAGCACGCTCAGCGCACCGAGCGGGTTGTGGCCGACGCTGGCCGGCGCCTCGCCGCGCAACAGCGCCCGCAGGTAGTCCAGCGTGACGCGCGGCCCGCGGACGAAGCTCGCAAAGCGCGCGTGCCGCGGCCCGACCAGGCCCCAGGCGATGCGGAACGCGAGCAGCACCAGCGTCACGTAGCCAAGGCGCACGTGCCAGTCGAACCACTCGACGCCCAGCTCGTGGGTCGCCCAGCTGCCGGTCACGCACGCGGCCAGCAGCCAGTGGAAGGTCCTGAGCGGCAGGTCCCAGACCAGCCGTGTGTCGCCCGCGTCCCCGGTCAATCCGTCGCCCCCCGATGCGCGCTGCCGGGATTCTAGCAATCGTTGCTGCGTCGCGGCCCGCAGGTAAACTGCGGCTGATCCGGCCGGCGCGGCCATCACAGTTCAACGAGCCCGGACGAGGCACGCCGTCACATGATCCAGGACCTGGGTCCCGCCACCGTGTGGAGGCGCCTCGCCGCGCTGGTCTACGACAGCCTGCTGCTCGTCGCGGTGCTCTTCCTCGGCACGCTCGTGCTGCTCCCCCTGACCGGCGGCGAGTCCATCACGCCCCAGGACTCGGGTCCCTGGGAGTACGCGTACCGGGCCTGGATCGCACTGCTCATCGCGGGCTTCTTCGGCGTGTCCTGGACGCGGCGCGGGCAGACGCTCGGGATGATGTCCTGGAAGATCCGCCTGCAGCGCGAGGACGGCCGCCTGCCGGGCTGGCCGCAGGCCTTGCTGCGCCTCGGCGTCGGCGCCGTCCCGGCGCTGGCGGCGCTGATGGGCCTGTTCGCCATCGGCCGCGCCGATTCCACCCTCGGCGCCTGGGGAACCACGCTGTGGCTGCCGGCGGTGGCGAACTACCTGTGGATGGGATTCGACCCCGGGGCGCGCACGTTGCAGGACCGGCTGACGGGCCTGCGCGTGATCCGGGCGGGCTGACGCTCCGTCAGCGGACCCGCAGCACGGCGAAGGCCGTGACGATCGCCAGCAAGGCGGTCGGCGCCCAGGCCGCGACCAGCGGGCTCAGGCCATAGACCTGGCCACTGCTCTCGAGAGTCCGGTTGACCAGGAAGAACAGCACGCCCGTGAGGATGCCGGCGACGGTGCGCGCGCCGGCGCCCGAGGAACGCAGGGGCCCGAATGCAAAGGGCACGGCGAGGATGCAGACCAGCACGATGGCGACGGTGCGCGCGATCCTCGACCAGAGGGCGATCTCGTAGGCGCCCGACTCGAGGTTGTTGGCCTTGAGGTGGCCGACGTATTGGTAGAGCGCGCGCACCGGCAGGGACGCCGGCGCGACCACTGCCAGGCCGAGGAAGTCGGGGCTGATGCTCACCTCGATGTCGCGGGCCGCGGCTCGCTCCACCTCGGTGCCGCCCGCGGCGAACCGCGTCTCCGCGAGATTGCCGAAGCGCCAGGTGTTGCCGCCCTCGTGCACCGCCGTGTCCGCGCGCCCCGCGCTGGCAAGGCTGCGGTCCGGCGCGAAGCTGAACAGGTAGACACCGCCGAACATGTTGTCCGCGGTCTGCTGCCGGATGTTGATGAAGCGGTCGCCGTCCTTGACCCAGGAACTGCTGTTGCCGGCGGCGTTGTACTCGGCGAACTTGCTGAAGATCTTCAGCTGGCGGGCATACTGGTCCGCCGGCGGCGCCACGTACTCGCCGAGCACCCACATTGCCATCAGCATCATCAACCCGGCGAGTGCCGCGCTGAGGCCGAGCCGCGCGACGGAGATGCCCGCCGCCCTCATCACCGTCAGCTCGCTGTCCCGCGCCAGGTTGCCGAGCCCGAGGATCGCGCCGATCAGCGCCGCGATCGGCAGGCTCTCGAAGAGCTGCTGCGGCAGCGACAGCGCGGTGTACAGGAAGGCGTTGCCGACGTCGTAGGACCCCGTGCCGATGTCGTCCTGCTGCCCGATGAAGGTGAACAGTGACGCCAGCGTGATCAGGACGGCTGCGACCATCAGCGTGTACAGCAGGACGGTGCGGGCGATGTAGCGGTCGAGGATGTTCACGGCCCGCTCCTGCGAAGCATGGACTGCAGCGGGCTTTGCCGGTGCAGCAGGTACAGCGCGAGGCCGGCCACCAGGAAGTGGACCCACCAGACGCCGATGCGCGGGTCGACCTGGCCCTTCTCGACCCAGACGCGCCCGGCGGAGATCAGGTTCGAGTAGGCGAAGTAGATCAGGATGGCGAGCGCGACCTTGGCGTAGCGTCCCTGCCGCGGCCGCAGGACGGAGAGCGGGACGGCCAGCAGCGACAGGACCAGCACCATCACTGGCAGCGAGATCCGCCATTGCAGCTCGGAGGCGTCGACCGGGTCGGTCGATGCCAGCAGCTCGGAGACGGACTTCGACTCGCTGCGGACCTTGCCCGCGTCCGGGTCGGGGATCCGCACCGGGATGCCGTGCTCGGAAAAGCGGAGCTGGCGAAACGTCGCCTGTCCGGGAATGCCCTCGTAGCGAATGCCGTCGTAGAGCACGACGACGTGCAGCCGCCCACCCTCCTCGATCCGGTGCACGGCGCGGCCGGCCGTCGCGACCTCGATCCGGTCCCCCACCCGCCGCTGCAGGAACACGTTGTAGAGCACGCCCGCGGCGTCGGCGCGCTCGGCGTAGAAGACGGCGCTGCCGCCGGCGAAGCTGCGGAACTTGCCCGGCTCCAGCCGGCCGAACTGCGCACTGCGCAATGCCTCCCGCCTCAGTTCCTGGGCCTTGCCAAAGGCCGCGGGCGAAACGTCGAACGCCAGCCAGGCGAGCGCCGTCGCCACCAGCACCGCCAGCAGCATGATCGGGACGTAGAGCCGCTCGGGGCCGGTGCCGCAGGCCCGCACCGCCGCCATCTCGCTGTCGTGGTAGAGCCGCCCGAGCGCCATCATCACGGCCAGCAGCATGCCGATGGGCACGAGGACCGTGAGGTTCTGCAGGGACGTCAGCCCGATCAGCGTGACCACGACCTCCTTCGGGAAGCCGTTTGCCGCCGCCATGCCGAGGATCCTCGCCAGCTGGTTGCTGACGAGGATGGCGAGCAGCACCCCGGTGACGGCCACCCAGGTCAGCGTGACTTCCCGCAGGACGTAGCGATCTAGGATCCGCAGCAAGGCGGGCTGGCCCTCGACGCCGCCCTTCGACGGCGCCTGATTTCGTCTAAACTAGTCGGACACTTCCGCGCGACGGCGCCGCCGTGCAGCCCCGCCGGGACCTACGTTAAACCAGCGCCGTCGCCGCCTCAACGTGCATCGGCACTCGCGGCAGGCGCTCCAGCAGGGGAACAGACTACATGCAGTTTCACGTGACGCGCTCCTCGGCCGCCAGCCAGCGTACCGCCTGTGCGGTGGTCGGCGTCTACGAAAAGGGCGAATTGTCTGCGGCGGCCGACGAACTCGACCGGAAGTGCGGGGGCCTGATCCGCAGGGTCATCAAGCGCGGTGACTTCGACGGCAGGTCCGGCTCCGTGCTGCCCATCGCCGAGCTGCCGGGAGCGCCCGCGGAACGCGCGCTGCTCGCCGGCCTGGGACGGCGCGCGGACTTCGGCCGCAAGCCGTACCGCAAGGCCGTCGCGGCCGCGGTCGAATGGCTGGCGAAGGGTGGCGCGCGGGATGCGGTCCTGTTCCTCTCCCAGGAGAAGGTCGCCGAGGTGGACGCCTATTACGCGGCGCGCTACGCCGTCGAGTCGGTGCATTCCTCGCTGTACCGCATTCCCGACCTGAAGAGCGGCAAGAAGCCGCCGCAACCGAAGTTGTCCCGGGTCGGGATCGCGGTGGCCGACCGCGGCGAACTGGCCTCCGCGCGCCGCGGGCTCGAGCACGGCGCGGGCATCGCCGCCGGCATGGCCCTGACCCGCGACCTCGGCAACCTGCCAGCCAACGTCTGCACGCCGAGCTACCTCGGAACCCGCGCCAGGGAGTTGGCCCGCCGGCACAGGTCGGTGCGGGCGCGCGTCATGGACGAGGCGGAGATCAGGCGGCTCAGGATGGGCGCGTTCCTGTCGGTGACGCGCGGGTCCGAACAGCCTCCGCGCCTCATCGTCATCGAGTACCGCGGCGGCAAGCCGTCGGACGCGCCGGTCGCTCTGGTCGGCAAGGGCGTCACCTTCGATTCCGGCGGCATCTCGCTCAAGCCGGGCCTCAGCATGGACGAAATGAAGTACGACATGGGCGGCGCTGCCAGCGTGCTCGGCGCGATCGAGGCGGTCGCCACGATCGGGGCGAAGATGAACGTGGTCGGCGTGATCCCGGCCTGCGAGAACATGCCGAGCGGCCGCGCGACCAAGCCCGGCGACATCGTGACGGCCATGTCCGGAAAGACCATCGAGGTGCTCAACACCGACGCCGAGGGCCGCCTGATCCTGTGCGACGCCCTGCATTACGTGCGCAAGTTCAAGCCCCGCGCGGTGGTGGACATCGCCACCCTCACCGGCGCCTGCGTGATCGCGCTGGGCGCGCACTACTCCGGCCTGTTCGCCAACGACGACGACCTGGCCAGGGACCTCGACGCGGCGGGACGGCGGGCCGACGACCGGGCCTGGCACATGCCCGTCGCCGAGGAGTACACGGAGCAGCTTAAGAGCAACTTCGCCGACCTGGCCAACATCGGCGGCCGCGAGGCCGGCGCCGTCACGGCCGCCTGCTTCCTCGGCAGGTTCACCGAGGGCCTCAAGTGGGCGCACCTCGACATCGCAGGTACCGCGTGGCTGTCCGGCGCCCGCAAGGGGAGCACGGGCCGGCCGGTGCCGCTGCTGGTGGACTGGCTGCTCGGCCAGGCCTGAGGGGCGGCGTGGCGGGCGCGCGAGTCACGTTCTACGTGCTGGCGGACGCGGACGAAAGCGCGCGCCGCAGCTATGCCTGCCGGCTGATCGAGAAGGCCTACCTGCAGCATCACCAGGTCCTGGTCAGGCTGGGCTCGCCGGACGACGTCCGGGAGTTCGACGACCTGCTGTGGCGCTTCAGCGACCGCAGCTTCGTCCCGCACGAGGTCTGCCCGCCGGCCCGTGCGGGCGACGCGCCGGTCCTGCTGACCGCAGAGGCCGAGCCGCCGGCCGCGGCCGGGGTCCTGGTCAACCTCGGCCGCGACGTGCCGGCCTGGTACGGGCGCTTCGAGCGCGTCGCCGAGCTCGTCGGCGCCGACGAGGATTCACGCCGCGCCGGGCGCGAGCGCTTCCGCTTCTACCGTGAGCAGGGCCTCGAGCCCGAGACGCACAACCTCGGAGCGAGCTGATGGAGAAGCCTGCGGACGTCGATCTGCCCATCCTGACCGACGTGGTGGAACTGCGGACCTCGACCGGCTCGACCGGCCTGCACCCGCTGCCCGACGAGGCTGGGGCCGAGGACCTCGGGCTGCACTCGGCCGAGGAGCTGGCCGCGCTGCAGGCCGACCTCGTCAGCCGCGCCCTCAACCTGACGGACGAGCTGCTGCACGGTGCGGTTCGCGAGATGGAAGGCGTGATGTACGAGCGGGTGCTCGACCGGCTGCGCGCCGCGCTGCCGGAGATCATCGCCCTGGCGTTGCGCGAACACCTCGCGCCGCGACGCGACTAGCCCGGTACATGGACAAGACCTACTCCCCCCAGGACATCGAGCAGCGCATCTACGAGCGCTGGGAGCAGGCCGGCTGCTTCGCCACTACCGGCCGCGGGACGCCCTATAGCATCGTGATTCCGCCGCCCAACGTCACCGGCACCCTGCACATGGGCCATGCGTTCCAGGACACGATCATGGACGCGCTGACCCGCTACCACCGGATGCTCGGCGAGGACGCGCTGTGGCAGCCCGGGACGGACCACGCCGGCATCGCGACGCAGATGGTCGTCGAGCGCCAGCTGAATGGCGAGGGCCTGACCCGCCACGACCTGGGACGCGAGGCTTTCGTGGCGCGGGTCTGGAAGTGGAAGGAACAGTCCGGCGGGACGATCTCGCGGCAGCTGCGGCGCATGGGCGCATCGGTGGACTGGGCGCGCGACCGGTTCACCATGGACGAAGGGCTGTCCGCGGCGGTGCGCGAGGCCTTCGTCCGCCTCTACGACGAAGGGCTCATCTACCGCGGCAAGCGACTGGTCAACTGGGACCCGGTGCTCAAGACGGCGCTGTCCGACCTCGAGGTACTCTCACAGGAGGAACAGGGCCACCTGTGGCACCTGCGCTACCCGCTGGCCGACGGCTCCGGGCACCTGGTCGTCGCCACCACCCGGCCGGAAACGATGCTCGGCGACACCGCGGTGGCCGTGCACCCCGACGACGAACGCTACCGCGCGCTGGTCGGCCGGCACGTCAGGCTGCCGCTCACGGACCGCGAGATCCCCGTCATCGCCGATGCCTACGTGGATCCCGGGTTCGGCTCGGGCTGCGTGAAGATCACGCCCGCGCACGACTTCAACGACTACGAGATCGGCCAGCGCCACGGCCTGGCGCTGGTCAACGTACTCGACGCCGACGCGCGCATCAGCGATGCCGCCCCGCCCGCCTACCGCGGCCTCGACCGTTTCGAAGCGCGCCGGCGCGTGCTCGCCGACCTCGAGGCCGGCGGCCTGCTCGAGCGCGTCGAGGATCACAGGCTGACCGTGCCGCGCGGCGACCGCAGCGGTTCCGTGCTGGAGCCGTGGCTGACCGACCAGTGGTACGTCCGCATCGCGCCGCTCGCGCGCGAGGCCATCGCCGCCGTCGAGGACGGCCGGATCCGCTTCATCCCGGAGAACTGGGACCGCACCTACTACGAATGGATGCGCAACATCAGGGACTGGTGCATCAGCCGGCAGCTGTGGTGGGGCCACCGGATTCCCGCGTGGTACGACGCTGACGGCAAGGTGTACGTCGGCCGCAGCGAGGACGAGGTGCGCGCGAGGCACGGAATCGCGCCCGGCACGGCGCTCGCGCAGGACGAGGACGTGCTCGACACCTGGTTTTCCTCGGCGCTCTGGCCGTTCTCTACGCTCGGCTGGCCGGAACACACGCCGGACCTCGGTCGTTACTACCCGACCTCGGTGCTGGTCACGGGCTTCGACATCATCTTCTTCTGGGTGGCCCGCATGATCATGATGGGCCTGAAATTCATGGGCGACGTGCCTTTCCGCGAGGTCTACATCCACGGCCTGATCCGCGACCACGAAGGCCAGAAGATGTCCAAGTCCAAGGGCAACGTGCTCGACCCGCTGGACATCGTGGACGGCATCGGCCTCGAGCAGCTCGTCGCCAAGCGCACCACCGGGCTGATGCAGCCGCACCTCGCCCCCGCGATCGAGAAGGCGACCCGCAAGCAGTTCCCGGATGGCATCGCCGCCTACGGCATGGACGCGCTGCGCTTCACCTTCGCCTCGCTCGCGACGCAGTCGCGCGACCTGCGCTTCGACCTCGGGCGCGTGGAAGGCTACCGGAACTTCTGCAACAAGCTGTGGAACGCGTCGCGCTACGTCCTCATGGCGACCGGACAGGACGAGGGCGAGGGGCCGGAGGAATTGTCGCTGGCGGACCGCTGGATCCGCTCGCGGCTGGATGCGGCCGTACGCGCCGTGCACGACGGGTTCCGCTCCTATCGCTTCGACCTCGCGGCCCAGGCCGTCTACGAGTTCACCTGGTACGAGTTCTGCGACTGGTACCTCGAGCTGTCCAAGCCGGTCCTGCAGTCCCCATCCTCGAGCGCCGCCGGGCGCCGCGGGACCCGGCGGACGCTCGCGGGCACGCTCGAGGCCCTGCTCAGGCTGCTGCACCCGATCATGCCGTTCATCACCGAGGAGATCTGGCAGCGCGTCGGCCCGCGCGCGGGCAGGGCCGGCGACACCGTCATGCGCCAGCCCTTCCCGATGCCCGCGCAGGAACCCGAGGATCCCGCGGTCGAGGAGGAGATGCGCTGGACGATGGATTTCATCCTGGGCATCCGCCGGATCCGCGGCGAAATGGACATCGCGCCTTCGGTCGGGTTCGCGGTGCTGCTGCAGGACGCCGGCCCCGCCGACCTCCGGCGCTGGGCCGCGCATGCGCGCTACGTGGAACGCCTGGCCAACGTCACTGCGGCCAGGCCGTTGGCAGCCGGCGAGGCGCCGCCGCAGTCGGCCACCGCCCTCCTCGGCGACATGAAGATCCTGGTCCCGATGGCCGGTTTGATCGACGTCGAGGCCGAGCTGGCCCGCCTGTCGAAGCGCCGCGGCAAGGTGGCCGAGGACCTGGCGCGGTCCGACGCCAAGCTGGGCAATGCCCGCTTCGTGGACAGCGCGCCTGCCGCCATCGTCGCCCAGGAGCGTGAGCGGGTCGCGGGCTTCAAGCGTGAACTGGAGCAACTCGACGCCCAGCTGGCGCGTGTAGCCTCGCTGCGATGAACGCCCGGCGTGACAGTGCCCACGGCCAGCGCGAGCGGCTCGACGCCGCCGTCGCGCAACTGAACGAGGTGATCCTCGGCAAGGACCGGGAGGTCCGGCTCGGCGTCGCCTGCCTGCTGGCTCGCGGCCACCTGCTGATCGAGGACATCCCCGGCGTCGGCAAGACCACCCTGGCGCATGCGCTCGCCCGGGTGCTGGGCCTGACCTACCAGCGCATCCAGTTCACCAGCGACCTGTTGCCGGCCGACGTGATCGGGGTCTCGGTGTACGACCGGGCCAGCGGGTCCTTCCAGTTCCACCGCGGCCCGGTGTTCGCGCAACTCGTGCTGGCCGACGAGGTCAATCGTGCGACACCCAAGGCGCAGAGCGCGCTGCTCGAGGCGATGGAGGAACGTCAGGTCACGGTGGACGGCGTGTCGCATCCGTTACCCGAACCGTTCTTCGTCGTGGCGACCCAGAACCCCGCCTACCAGGTCGGCACGTTCCCGTTGCCCGAGTCGCAGCTCGACCGCTTCCTCATGCGCATCGAGCTCGGCTACCCGGCCGCCGGCCAGGAACGCGCGCTGCTGCGCGGGCGCGACCGGCGCGACATGCTGGCGACGCTGCCGGCGGTGCTCGACCCGGAGGTGATCCAGGCCCTGCAGCAGGGGGTGCCGGCGATGCACGCCTCGGATGCCCTGCTCGACTACGTGCAGGCGCTGACACGGGCCTCGCGCGACGGCAGCCAGTTCCAGTCCGGCCTGTCCACGCGCGCGGTCATCTCGCTGTTGCGCGCGGCGCAGGCCTGGGCCTTCCTGCATGGGCATCCGGGCGTGCTGCCGGAGGACCTGCAGGCGGTGCTGCCGGCGGTGGTCGGCCATCGCCTGCGGCCGCGCGAGGCCACCGACCGGCGCGGCCCCAACGAGCTGGCGCGCGCCTTGCTCGAGGCCGTCCCGATTCCCTGACCCACTGTCTGCGCGTCGTCCTGGCGAGGCCCGATGAAGCTGCTCGAGACGATCCGCGGGATCCTGCGACGCTGGATCCGGCGGCGACAGGGGCCCGACGAGGGCGCCGTGGTCCTGCACCGGCGGCGGATCTACATCCTGCCCACGCAACTCGGCGTCGTCTTCGGGGCCATGCTGTTCGCGATGCTGCTGGGCTCGCTCAACTACGCCAATAACCTCGGCCTGGCGCTGACGTTCCTGCTCGCCGCGCTCGGGCTGGTGGCGATGCACGCCTGCCACCGGAACCTGCAGGGCCTCGTCGTGCACGGCGCCGGCGCCGAGTCGCCGTTCGCGGGGCAGGACGCCGTCTTCCGGCTGGGATTCGTCAACCCGGGCAGGTTGCCCCGGATCGACATCGAGTTGAGGTCGCCCGACGGACGTGAACACGTCGGCTCGGTTCCCGCCGGCGGCGACGCGTGCCTGGCGGTCCTGGCGCCGACGCGTCGCCGCGGCACGATCCGGCTCGGTCGCTGCGAGGTCGCCACGCGCTATCCGTTCGGGTTGTTCCGGGCCTGGGCCGTGCTGCACCCCGACACCGACTGCCGGGTGTACCCGAGACCGGCGGCCCGCGCACCGGCTCCGCCCGCGGCACCGGGTGCGGAAGGCCAGCGCGACACGCGTCGCGGCCAGGAGGATTTCGCCGGCCTCAAGGACTATCACCCGGGCGACTCGCCGCGCCGCATCGCGTGGAAGGCCCACGCACGCGGCGGCGAGCTGCTGGTCAAGGAGTTTGCGGGCGCGGCGGCGCCGGCCCCGATGTTCGATCTCGACGCGACGCCGGACGGCGACCTCGAGGCGCGACTCGCGGTCCTCGCGCGCTGGGTGGTGGACGCGCACGGACGCGGCGAGGCATTCGGCCTGCGCCTGCCCGGTCTCGAGATCCCGGTGGAGCCCGGCGAGGCACAACGGCGCCGTTGCCTCGCTGCGCTCGCCGACTTCGGCTCGCCGGGACCGGACCATGCGTGACCTGCCCCTCGGAATGCGCCGGCTCGCCTGGACGCTCTGCGGCCTCGCCGCGGCGGTGGCGCCGCATGTCGCGCACCTCAAGCCCTGGGTCGTCTCCCTCGCCCTTGCCGTGGCCGGTTGGCGACTCCTGGCGGAACACCGGGGCTGGCGACTGCCCGGGCGAATGCTGCGCAGCGGGGTCGCGGTCGCGGCGACCGCCGGCATCGTGCTGAGCTACCGGGGCTGGGCCGGACTCGATGCCGGCACGGCGCTCCTCGTGCTGATGGCCGCGCTGAAGCTGCTCGAGACGCGCACGGCACGCGACCACGTGGTGCTGGCGTTCATCGGCTGGTTCCTGTGCCTGGCCACGTTCCTGTACCGGCAGGACATGATCGCAGCCGCCTGGGTGCTGCCGGCGGCGTGGCTGCTGGCGGCCTCGCTGCTGGCCGTCTCGCGCAGCGGGGACGAGCCGCGCCGGCTGCGTCCTTTCCGCCAGACCGGGGCGATGCTGCTCAAGGCCGTGCCGCTGGCGCTGGTGCTGTTCGTCTTCTTTCCGCGCGTCGCCGGCCACTTCTGGGGCGCCCCGTCGAACGAGCGGGCCGTCACCGGCCTCAGCGAGGAAATGTCGCCGGGGGACCTCTCGGAACTGTCGATCAACGACGCCGTCGCCTTCCGCGTGCGCTTCGACGGCGCCCTGCCCCCGCCCCGCGATCGCTACTGGCGCGGGCCGGTGCTGACCGAGTTCGACGGCTTCACCTGGAGCCGCGCGCGGGCACAGGCGTACTTCAAGCCCGCGGTCGAGTACCTCGGCGACCCGCTGACCTACACCGTCACGCTCGAACCTACCGGTCAGCGCATGCTGTTCGCGCTCGACCTCGTCCGCGACTGGCCGGAGTCCATGGCCCAGCAGTCATGGGACTACCAGCTCTGGTCGCTTCAACCGGTCGACGCGGTGGTGCAGTACCGCGCCGGATCCCACACACGCTACCGCGCCGGCGTCGAATTGTCGGCGGCGCTGTCGAACCGCAACCTGCAGCTGCCGGCGGACCGCAACCCGGGGGCCCGCGCGCTCGGCGCGAGGATGCGCACGGAGGCCGGCAGCGACGAGGCCTTCATCCAGGCGGTCCTCGCGATGTTCCGCGAGCAGGAGTTCTACTACACGCTGACGCCCCCACGGCTCGAGCGCGACTCCGTGGACGACTTCCTGTTCAACACGCGTCGCGGTTTCTGCGGCCACTTCGCCTCCGCCTTCACGATGCTGATGCGCGCCGGCGGCGTTCCGGCCCGTGTCGTCGCCGGCTACCAGGGCGGCGACTGGAACCGCGTGGGCGGGTACCTGATCGTCCGGCAATCGCACGCGCACGCCTGGTCGGAGGTCTGGCTCGCCGGACGCGGCTGGACGCGCATCGACCCGACGGCGGCGGTGGCGCCCGAACGCGTGGAGCGCGGCCTCGATGCGGCGCTGCCCGAGGGCGAACCCGTCCCGGGACGCCTGCTGCGGCGCTCCGAGTTCCTGTGGGAGGCGGGCCTGCTGTGGGACAACGTCAACGCGCGCTGGAACGACTGGATCGTGCGCTTCTCCGCCGAGCAACAGGAACGGATGCTCGAGTCGATCGGCTTCGAGCGGCCGGACTGGCGCCACCTCGGCACCCTGCTCGGCGTCGGGCTGATCGCCGGACTCGCGCTGGTCTCCGCCTGGCTCGCCTGGCAGTTCCGGCCCAGGACGTCCGACCCCGCAGCGCGCAGTTACCGGCGGTTCACGGCCCGCCTCGCGCGGCAAGGCCTCGAACGCGCCCCGCACGAGACGCCCCGCGACTTCCTCGCGCGCGTCGTGGCGGCCCGCCCGGACCTCGGGCCGCAGGCGGGCGACATCACGGAGCTTTACCTGCAGCTTCGCTACTGGCCGGGGCCGGACGCGCGCGACCTGGCCCGCCTCCGGGGTCTGGTCGCGGGATTCCGGCCTTGAACGCCGTGCTCGTCGGGGTGTTCCTCGTGGCCGCGGTGGTGATCGCCTGGATCGTCGCCGGTCCGGCCCTGGCGGCGCGCCGTCGGGCACGGCATCGCGCGGCGCCCCTCGGCGAGGCGGACCGCATGTACCTGCGCCGGCGCGTCCCGCTCTACGCCGCCATGCCCGCCGAACTGCAGCGCCGCCTGGAAGGACTGGTCAACGTCTTCCTGGCCGAGAAGGAATTCGTCGGCTGCCGCGGCCTCACGGTGACGCGCCCGATGCAGCTGTCCATCGCCGCGCAGGCCTGCCTGCTGGTGCTCGGCCGCGACGAGCACGTGTACGACTCCCTGCGCTCCCTCCTGGTCTACCCCTCGCAGTTCCTGGTGCGCGAGGCGTGGCACGACGAGGACGGCATCGTGACCGAGGAAGAACGGTTCCTGTCGGGCCAGGCGTGGGACGTCAGCCGCATCGTCCTGTCGTGGGAGGACATCACCGGCCGCAGCGGGGGCGACGAGGCCTACAACGTGGTGATCCACGAATTCGCCCACTATCTCGACCACGAGGGCGGCGGCATGGACGGGACCCCGGCGCTGGGCCGGCGGGACGAGCGTGCGCGCTGGGCCGCGGTCTTCCAGGCGGAGTTCGACGCGCTCCGGGATGCCGTGGATCGCGACGAGGAGACGCTCCTGGACCCGTATGCGGCCGAGGACGAGGCGGAGTTCTTCGCGGTCGCCTCCGAGGCGTTCTTCGAGGCGCCCGTACGCCTGCGGGAAAGGCACCCGGCCCTCTACGGCCAGCTGCAGGGCTACTACCGGCTCGACCCCGCCGCCTGGGCCGGCTGACGCGCAGCGCCGGCGCGCGCCTCGAGTCGCCGGGAGTGCCACAGGAGCACCGCGCCGCCGACGAACAGCACCAGCACGGACAGGATGCCGGCGCGCGTGCTCCCGGTCACGAGCGCCGTCACGCCGACCAGGATCGGCCCGAGGAAGGCCGCGAACTTGCCCATCATGTTGTAGAAGCCGAAGAACTCGCCCTGCTTGCCCGGCGGGACCAGCGCGCCGAAATACGACCGCGACAGGGACTGCACGCCGCCCTGCACCAGCCCGATGGTCACGGCCAGCGCGTAGAACTCCCAGGCGTTGCTCAGGTTGTAGGCGCCGATCGTCGCGGCCGCGTAGACCGCAAGCGCGAGGAAGATGCCGTTGGTCGCGCCGATGCGCGAACCCAGCCAGCCGAAGGCCAGCGCCGCCGGGAACGCCACGAACTGCGTCAGCAGCAGGGCCGTGATCAGGCTCTCCTGCGGGAAGCCCAGCGACAGGCCGTAGTCCACAGCCATCTTGATGACCGTGTTGACGCCATCGATGTAGAGCCAGTAGGCCAGCAGGAACCACACCAGCGGCTTGTAGGCCCGCAGGTGGCTGACCGTCTGGCGCAGCTCGCGCCAGGCGGAGCGGGCCGCCGCGGCGACGCCCAGTACCTTGGCCGGGCGCTGCTCGTGTACGAACAGCACGAGCGGCACGGTGAAGATGAGCCACCACGCCGCTACCGTGACGAAGGACAGCCGGACCGCCGCGGCCGCGCTGTCGAGGCCGAAAGCCGCGGGCTTGAGCGTCATCACCACGTTGAGCGCGAACAGCAGGCCGCCGCCCACGTAACCGAGCGCGTAGCCATACGCGGACACCAGGTCATATTCGTCGCGCTCGGCCACGTCCAGCAGGAGCGCGTCGCAGAAGGTCACGCCGCTCCAGAACCCGAGCGACGCGACGCCGTAGAGCACCGCCGCCAGCTGCCACTGCCCGGCCTCGACCAGGTAGAGGCCACCGGTGGCCGCCGCGCCGAGCACCGTCGCCATCACCAGCAACCGGACCCGCGCGCCGCTGCGGTCCGCCACCGCCCCGAGCAGCGGCGCCAGGACCGCTATGCAGAAGCTCGCCACGCCGTTGGCCAGGCCCAGCCGGAACGTGCTGACCGAGGCCTCCACGCCAGCGCTCCAGAACTGCTTGAAAAAGACCGGGAAGAAGCCCGCCATCACGGTGGTCGCGAACGCCGAGTTGGCCCAGTCGTAGAGGGCCCAGGCAACCACGGGCCGGCGCGTCAGCGGGGACTTCATTGTTGAATCATATAAGAGGTACCGGGTACCGGCGCTGCCGCGGCGTCAACCGGCTGACAACGGCGGCCGGTACCTGGTACCTCTCGCCTTACGCCGCCTGCGCGAGGTGCTCGCGCGTCTCGCGGAAGCTGATCCCGGGCGCGCGCTCCATCGCCAGCTCGAGGTTGACCCGCGTGGGCGCCAGGTAGACCAGCTCCCCGGCATGGTCGAGGGCCAGATGTTCGTGGGCCTTGTTGCGGAACGTCTCCAGCAACTTCGGGTCGTCGCAGCGCACCCAGCGGGCCGTGGCCACGTTGACCGGCTCGAAGGCGCACTGCACGCCGTACTCGTCGGCGAGGCGGAAGGCCACCACGTCGAACTGCAGCTGGCCGACGGCGCCCAGGATCAAGTCGTTGTTCCGGAGCGGCCGGAACAGCTGGGTCGCGCCCTCCTCGCACAACTGGTCGAGCCCCTTCTGCAGCGCCTTCATGCGCAGGGGGTCCTTGAGGACCGCGCGACGGAAGATCTCGGGCGCGAAGTTCGGGATCCCGGTGAACATCAGCGACTCGCCCTCGGTGAAGGTGTCGCCGATGTTGATGGTGCCGTGGTTGTGCAGCCCGATGATGTCCCCCGCGCAGGCCTCGTCGGCCCGCTCGCGGTCGGCCGCCATGAAGGTCAGCGCGTCCGCGACGCGCACCTCCTTGCCGAGGCGCACGTGCTTCAGACGCATGCCGCGCAGGTAGCGGCCCGAGCAGATCCTCATGAAGGCGATGCGGTCGCGGTGCGCGGGGTCCATGTTCGCCTGGATCTTGAACACGAAGCCTGTGAGTTTCGCCTCGAGCGGGCCGACCTCGCGGGTCGTGGCCTGACGCGCGCGCGGCGGCGGGGCCTGGCCCACGAAGAACGAAAGCAGTTCCTCGACCCCGAAGTTGCTGATGGCCGAGCCGAAGAACACCGGCGTCTGGCGGGCCGCGAGGTAGGCCCGCGCGTCGAACGCCGGCGTGGCGCCGCGGACGAGCTCGATTTCCTCGCGGAACCGCGCCACGTCGCTGCCCAGGAATTCGGCGGCTGCGGCGGACGCCAGCCCGTCGATGGTCCGGTTGCGGCCCACCCGCCCCGACTCCGCCGGGTCGTAGGCGTAGATCCGGTCCTCGAGCAGGTGGTAGACGCCCTTCAGCGCGCGCCCCATGCCGATCGGCCAGGTGACCGGTGCGCAGGCGATGCCGAGCACGCGTTCGATCTCGTCCAGCAGCTCGACGGGCTCCCGGCCCTCCCGGTCCAGCTTGTTGATGAAGGTCATGATCGGCGTGTCCCGCAGCCGGCATACCTCCATCAGCTTGATGGTGCGCTCCTCGACGCCCTTGGCGCAGTCGATCACCATGAGCGCCGAGTCGACCGCCGTCAGCGTGCGGTAGGTGTCCTCGGAGAAGTCCTCGTGGCCGGGCGTGTCCAGCAGGTTCACGACCGTACCGCGGAACGGGAACTGCATCACCGACGAGGTCACCGAGATGCCGCGCTGCTGCTCCAGCGCCATCCAGTCGGAGGTCGCGTGACGCGCCGCCTTGCGACCCTTGACCGTTCCCGCCATCTGGATCGCGCCGCCGAACAGCAGCAGCTTTTCGGTCAGCGTGGTCTTGCCGGCGTCCGGGTGCGAGATGATGGCGAAGGTCCTTCGCCGGGCGATTTCTGTCTCGAGCGGGTCCATGGTCCTGGGTTGCGGTCGGTTGCGAATCGGGCCCGGTCCGGGCGGGCCGCGGATTCTAACCCATCAGGGCTCCCCGGCCGGCAGCCAGTCGAGCGCCTTGCGATAGACGATCGCATCCTCCCGCCCGCCGTGGGCCTGGTAGTACCCGCGCCGGAGGCCGATGCGCTCGAAGCCCATGGACTCGTACAGGGCCATCGCGGCCGCATTGGACGGCCTGACCTCGAGGAAGGCGTGCAGCATGCCCGCGCGGCGCGCGCGGAACAGGAGCATCCTGAGCAGCGACCGGCCCACACCGTGGCGGCGGAGTGGCGGGGCCACGCACAGGTTCAGGATGTGGCACTCGCCCGCGCCCATCGACATGATCCCGTAGCCGTCCACGCCGGAGGCGGACTCGACGACCCAGCAGTCGTAGCCTACGCGCAGGCAGTCACGGAAGATCTGCTCGCTCCACGGGAACGGATAAACCGAATGCTCGAGCCGGACCACGGCAGCGACGTCTTCCGCCGCCATCGGGCGGAACCGGTGGCCGGCCCCGTCGAGCGCCTCACGCGCGGTGGCCATCCCGCAGGACTCCCATCGCCAGTTTCAGGTCATCCCAGACCTTGCGCTTCTCGCCGGGCGAGCGCAGCAGGTAGGCCGGATGATAGGTCACGACGACCGGCAGGCCCGATGGCAGCGTGTGGACCCGGCCGCGCAGCCGGCCGATCGTCACGTCGGTCCGCAACAGGTTCTGCGCCGCGATGCGCCCCACGCACAGCAGCAGCGCCGGGCGCAGCAGCTCGATCTGGCGCTCGAGGTAAGGCAGGCACTGCTCTACCTCCGCCGGCAGCGGATCGCGGTTGTTCGGTGGCCGGCACTTCAGGATGTTGGCGATGAAGACCTGCTCGCGGCCGAAGCCCGCCGCCCTCAGGACCGCATTGAGCAACTGGCCCGCCCGGCCTACGAACGGCTCACCCTGCCGGTCCTCCTCGGCGCCCGGCGCCTCGCCGACGACCATGAGCCGGGCGTCGCGCGCACCCACCCCGAAGACGGTCTGGGTCCGTGTGCCGCACAGTGCGCAGCGCCGGCAATCGCTGACCGCGTCCGCCAGGTCGTCCCAGCCGAGGCCTTGCGACTCGCCGGCGACGGGCGGCGGCGGCGAGCCCAGCGGCAACGGCAGGCGCGGGACGTAGGCCTGCAACCCGAGCGCATCGAGATATTCGCTGCGGCGGGCCGTCACCCGTGGCCCCCGTCCTGCGGGCGCGGACGGCGCCGGAGGCGGCGCCACAGCCAGACCAGCGGCGCCGACAGCGCAAAGGACCCGAACAGCCCGAACAGCACCAGCGGCGGGTTGAGGGCGATCAGCGCGAAGACCACCGGCACGACCAGGAAGCGCGAGTAGCGGACCTGCTCGCCTGCTGCACGGTCCTTGAAGCTCCGGTAAGAGAACCGGCTCACCATCAGCGCGCCGGCGCTGGCCGTGACGCTGAAGGCCAGCACCAGGCCCGGCAGTCCCTCGATCGCGTATTCGTGGGCCAGCCAGACGAAGGCAGCGACGATCGCGGCCGCCGACGGGCTCGGCAGCCCCTCGAAATAACGCTTGTCCGCGGTCGCGGCCCGGGCGTTGAAGCGCGCGAGCCGCATGGCGGCCGCGGCCGCGTAGAAGAACGCCGCGATCCAGCCAAACCGGCCCCAGGCGGCGCCATATTCGACGATCCGGGCCATGCCCCACTGGTAGCAGACCAACGCGGGCGCCAGGCCGAAGGCCACCATGTCCGCCAGGCTGTCGTATTCCTTGCCGAAGTGGGTCTCGGTGCCCATGAGCCGGGCCACCCGGCCGTCGAGGCCGTCGAAGACCATGGCGACGAAGACCGCGATGCCGGCCCGGGCGAAGTTGCCGTCGATCGCCGCGATGATGGCGTAGAAGCCGAAGAACAGGCATCCCGTCGTCAGCAGGTTGGGCAGGACGTAGATCCCCCTGCGGGTCGTCGTCGAGGCGGGCTCA
Organism: Pseudomonadota bacterium; assembly: GCA_018261655.1. Classification (GTDB taxonomy): domain Bacteria; phylum Pseudomonadota; class Gammaproteobacteria; order Steroidobacterales; family Steroidobacteraceae; genus SG8-30. Next base: position 25,213 of record JAGTSG010000005.1, read on the forward strand.
GGGTTCATCGGTGGCGTCCGGATGGCCGCGGGCAGGACAGTCCTGCCGCGTGAAGGAATCATAGGGTTCCGCCGGCAACGTCACAACGCGTGATCCACGGCGTGGCGCGATCCGGGGGCTGCCCCTAAGATACGGGCCCTGTAGCGGGCCTGCGTCCCGCCGAGAGGTCCGCGATGCGCCTGTCAGCCTACCCGATCCAGAACCTCAAGGAGGTGCCCGCGGAGGCCGAGGTCGTCAGTCACCAGCTGATGTTGAGGGCCGGCCTGGTGAGGCGCCTCGCGGGCGGTCTCTACACCTGGCTACCGATGGGCCTGCGCGTGCTGCGCAAGGTCGAGCGCATCATCCGCGAGGAGATGGACCGGGCGGGGGCGCTCGAGGTCTCGATGCCGGTCGCCCAGCCTGCGGACCTGTGGGTCGAATCGGGGCGCTGGGACCAGTTCGGGCCCGAGCTGCTGCGCTTCAAGGACAGAAACGGCCGGGACATGGTGCTCGGACCCACGCACGAGGAGGTCATCACCGACCTCGCCCGGCGCGAGCTGAAGTCCTATCGCCAGCTGCCCGCGAACTTCTACCAGATCCAGACCAAGTTCCGGGACGAGATCCGGCCGCGTTTCGGCGTGATGCGCGCGCGCGAGTTCCTGATGAAGGACGCCTACAGCTTCCATGCCGACGCCGCCTCGCTCGAGGACGGCTACCAGCGCATGTACGCCGCCTACACCGCCATCTTCACGCGTATGGGACTCGGGTTCCGGGCGGTGCTCGCCGACACCGGGGCGATCGGCGGCAGCGCCTCCCAGGAGTTCCACGTGCTGGCCTCCTCCGGCGAGGACGCCATCGCCTTTTCCGACGGCGACGACTATGCAGCCAACCTCGAGATGGCCGCGGCCCTGGCGCCCGTCGGTGCGCGGCCCGCGGCGTCGGCGCCGCTGACCCGCGTCGCGACACCGGGCGCCCGCACGATCGCCGAGGTGAGCGCCCTCCTCGGCCTCCCGGCCGGGCGCCTGGTCAAGACCCTGATGGTCGAGTCCGACGAAGGCGGACTCGTGGCGCTGATCGTTCGCGGCGACCACGAGTTGAACGCAGTCAAGGCGCAGAAGCTGCCTGGCGTGGCCAGTCCCCTCAGGATGGCAGGCCCGGCCCAGATCACCGCGGCCACCGGCTGTGAGCCGGGCTTCCTCGGGCCGGTCGGACTTCGCTGCCCGGTCTATGCCGACCATGCAGCGCTGCAGCTGGCCGACTTCGCCTGCGGCGCCAACGAGCCCGATGTCCACCTGACCGGCGTGAACTGGGACCGGGACCTGCCCGCGCCGACGGCCGCGGACCTGCGCAACGTCGTCGAGGGCGACCCGAGCCCCAGCGGAAGGGGCCGCCTGCGGATCGCCCGCGGCATCGAGGTCGGCCACATCTTCCAGCTCGGCTGCAAGTACAGCGAGGCGATGGGTGCGAGCGTTCTGGACGAGCAGGGCCGCAGCGTCACGATGTTCATGGGTTGCTACGGCATCGGCGTGACGCGCGTCGTAGCGGCCGCGATCGAGCAGAACCACGACGAGCGCGGCATCATCTGGCCGGAGCCAATTGCGCCGTTCAGCGTGGTGCTGGTGCCGCTCAACTGGGCCAAGTCCCCGCGCGTCCGCGAGGTCGCAGAGTCGTTGTACAAGGAGCTCACGGATGCCGGCGTCGAGGTGCTGCTCGACGACCGGGATGCGCGTCCCGGCGTCAAGTTCGCGGACGCCGAGCTCATCGGCATTCCCCACCGGGTGGTGATCGCCGAGCGCGGACTCGACGCCGGCCAGCTCGAGTACCGACACCGGCGCGCGGCAGACAACGAGGCGCTGCCGCTCGATGGCGCTGCGGCAGCGATCCGGGCGCGGCTCGCGGCGGGCTGACGCCGCACCGGGACATGGCGATGGCCCCGTCACGCACCTGCTGGATCCTCCTCGTGCTGGCGGCCACCGCGGCCACTGCGCCGGCGCATGCCGACGGTCAGCGGGATCCCGGCCTGAAGTCCGTGATCGAGGCGGCCATCGCCGCCCGCCCCTGCTTCGAGGACAAGTACGACGAGATGGTCTGGTACGCGCTGATGCAGCCGCGCGTGGAGAAACGGCTCAGGCAGCAGCCGCCCGACCTCCGCCTGGGCGAAGACGCCGGGGAAGCGGCGCGGCGCATCCTGCACTCGGTCCACTGCGAGTCGAACAAGCACGCCATGCTTCGGGACCGCCCGCAGCTGGTGCTCGCGGTCATCGACGTGGAGAGTGCCTTCGATCCCTTCGCGGTGTCCTACGCCGGCGCCGTGGGACTGATGCAGGTGATGCCCTTCTGGCCGAGCCAGCTGGGCCTGCAGACGCAGGACCTCATCGACGTCGAGCTCAACATCCGGATGGGGACCAGCATCCTCGCGTACTACCTCGAGCGCGAGAAGGGCGACTACCGGCGCGCGCTGGCCCGCTACAACGGCAGCCTCGGCCGCCGCACTTACCCGGACCTGGTGCTGGGCCGGCTCGAGTCGCGCTGGAATCGCTGATTCGCGGGACACAGGACGCCAGGGCGCGCCCTCAGCGGGTATCGAAGCCCTCGTTGACGGACGCAGGATCCACGTCCTCGACCTCCACGCCCGTGACCCGCGCCAGCGGTGGCCCGTGCCAGAGCCAGGCCAGCAACGCGTCGACGTCCTGCTGCGTGCCGGCCGCAACGACCTCGACCGTGCCGTCGCGACGGTTGCGGGCGTAGCCGCGCACGCCCAGGACGGCAGCCTGCTCGGCGGTGCTGGCGCGATACCAGACGCCCTGGACGCGTCCGTGGACGATGGCCCTGCGCGCGACGCTGCCGCTCATGACGACCCGTCCCGCCGTCAGTCCTGCGCGCTCGCGGCCTCGCGCGACAACTGGAGCGCCCGCACCGCTTCCTCGCGCGCCTCGAGGGCACTGCGCTGCGCGTCCTGGTACTCGTGCCGCTGCAGCTGCCGCTGCGCGTCCTCGATCAGCGTCTGTGCGCGGCCGAGTTCCGCGGGCGCGCGCTCCTGCGCTCCGGCAGCCTGGGCGGCGCGGATGGCCTGCCGCGCGTCGCTCATCTCCTGCACGGGCGCGCCGGCACACGCGGCAGCGATCAGCAACAGGCAGGCGAGCGCGAAGTGCTTCATCTAACCATTTGAACCAACAAAGAAAAGTCGATCCACGCTAGCAGTGCACCGGGCCCAACGTCAAGCGGCGACGGAACGGCCGACACCCGCGCACGTTGCGCGCACGCCGCTTATGCTTGGCGCGTGGCGCCGGGGCGCCTACAAGCGGCCGCGACCACTGGAAAAACGACGCATGCCTGAAGTCCTCGTCCTGTTCTATTCACGCTACGGCGCAACCGCCGAGCTGGCCCGGCAGGTGGCGCGCGGCATCGACTCGGTCGCCGGCGCCGCGGCCCGGCTGCGGACCGTGCCGCCGGTCGCCCCGGTCACCGAGACCGCCTCCCCGCCAGTCCCGGACAGCGGCGCGCCCTACGTCGACCTCGCCGACCTCGAGCGCTGCGACGCGCTGGTGCTCGGCAGCCCGGTGCGCTTCGGCAACATGGCCGCGCCGCTCAAGGCGTTCCTCGACACGACCAGCGCGCTGTGGATTTCGGGCACGCTGGCCGGAAAGCCTGCCGGTGTGTTCGCCTCGGGTCAGACCCGGCACGGCGGCCAGGAGAGCACGTTGCTGTCGATGATGCTGCCGCTTCTGCACCACGGCATGTTCATCGTCGGCGTGCCGTTCACGGAGAAGTCGATCGCCAGCCCCGAGGGGGGCGGCTCACCCTACGGCGCGAGCCATGTCATGCAGGGTGCCGGCCCGCCCCGGCTCACCGACGCGGAACGCGCCACCGCCCAGGCCCTAGGTCGCCGGGTGGCCGGCCTCGCCGTCGCGCTGGCGCGCGCCGGCCACGACCACGGATGAACGGTCCGCGGTTCGCGCGCGCCCGCCGCGCCACCCTGCTGCTGTGGTCGGTGCTGCTCGCAGCGCTGACCGCGTGGCACCTCTCGGGACGGTCGGTGCTGGCTGCTGCGACGCTCCTGCTGGCCACCGCCGCGCCATTGGCGTTCGCGTTGCCGGGACTCTGGCGCGCGCAGCGGCGGAGCTATCGCTGGGCGCCGCTGACGCTCGCGCCGGCGATGGCGTGGTCGCTCACCGAACTGGTCGCCAACCCCGGCGTCCGCAGGATCGCGGCCATCACTGCCCTGCTCGCCTTCCTCGCGCTGGCCGCCGTGGTCGCGACGCTGCGCACGATGCCGGGCGGCCGCTGAACCGGCGGGAGTCAGGCGCGCTCGAGGACCTCGCGCGCGAGCGGCACCGTCAGGCGCCGCTGGCTGGCGAGCGAGGTGCGGTCCATTTCGTCGAGCAACCTGCACAGCGTCCCGAAGTCGCGCGGCGCGTGCCGCAGCAGGTAGGCCAGCGTCTCGGGCGGGACCTCCAGCCCGCAGGCCGAGGCACGGGCCAGCAGGGCCTCGGCCTGCTCGGACTCGGGCAACGGCCTGAGCGCGTGCACGGTGGAGGCCGCGAGCCGCGAGCCCAGGTCGGGCAACCGCCACGGCAGCGCCGTGGGCGGCACCCGGGCCGAGGCCACCATCCGGCCGCCGTGCTCCTGCAGCTCGTTGTGCAGGGTGAACAGCCCGCCTTCCCAGGCCGCGTCGCCAGCGACCGTGTCGAGGTCGTCAAGGAAGACGGCCTCGAGGTGCTCGTAACCGGTCAGCAGGCCCGGCCCCAGCGACGCGCAACGCGCGAGCGGGACATAGGCGGCCGCGCGGCCGCGCTCGCTCAGCCTCACGCAGGCGGCCTGCAACAGGTGCGTCTTGCCGGTCCCCGTCGGCCCGGAGAGCCACAGCGGCGGCTGGCCCGGTTGCCGCTTGAGCGCGCAGAGCTCTTCCACGGCGGCCAGGTTGCCGGCGGCCCGGAATGTCTCGAAGCGGGAAGAGACCTCGAGCTGGACCCCCAGTGGCAGCTGCTGCATGGATCTTCAGGCCGCCAGGCGCCGCGCCTGTGAAACGCGCATTGCCTTGCGGACATAGATGATGACGTAGTCGGCACCGCTGACGACCGTCGTCACCAGGACCGCCGCGCCCAGCATGATGACGAGCTCCGCGGGAAACACCGGCGTCGCCGCGCTGGCCACGACGGCCAGCACGTAGGCCAGCTGCAGCACGGTATTGAGCTTACTCGGCTGCGTCGGTTGCCCCTCGAGCGGCCCGAACAGCCAGCGGTACACGCCGGCGCCCACGCCGATGACGAGGTCGCGGGCCACCACCGCAAAAGCCAGCCACAGCGGCACCATGCCGAGCAGCGTCAGGGCGATGAACACGCTGACCAGCAGCAGCTTGTCGGCGACGGGATCGAGGACCTTGCCGGCCTCGCTGGTCCAGCCGAAGCGCTTCGCCAGGTAACCGTCGAGCCCGTCGGAGGCCGCGGCGGCCGCAAACAGCAACAGCGTCGCGCCGAAATGCCCGTGCACGAGCGTCCAGACGACCGGCACGGCGAGCACGACTCGCAGGATGCAGATCAGGTTGGGGAGGTTCGACAGGCTCATGGCTGGTAGGCGAACACCGCGGACCCCTGCTCGCCGGCGACCGGCCGCAGGCGGCCTCCCGCCGCAGCCTCGCGCTGCAGGGACGCGAGCCCGCCCCGCGTCGAGACGTGGAACACCACTGCATCCTGCGTCACAGCGCGCAGCGTCACCTCCTTCACCACCGAGAGGCCCGCCAGCAGGCGCGTCGCCTCCGCGTACTGGGCGGCCGTCGCGATGCCGGTCACGGTGACGTCGACGGCGATGAGGTGGGCCGCCTCGCGGGAGGCGTAGCGGCTGGCGTAGCGGTCCGCGGCGTGGTGGACGCCCTCGGCGAGGTTGCCGCGCGCCTCGGACCGGCCGCCTGCGCCGATGAAGGTCCAGTCCACCGTGTACTGCCCGCCGCCGGTCGGGCGTGCCCGGCCGACGAGGATGCCGTCCGCGCCGTAGCGGGATGCTGTCTCGGCAAGGGACGCGGGGTCACCCGACCAGGCCTGCTCGAAGCGCCGCTTCGGATCCTCGCCTCCCGCGCTGGATGGCCAGGCGAGCGGCAATCCGCGCTGGCCCGCGGCCGCCTCGACCGCGCGCTTCTCGGCGCCTGGCGCCTCCGCGGTAATCAGGCCCCGCTGGCCGCCGCCCCGGTCCACGGCGAGCCAGACCAGCGTCAGCGGCCTGTCCTCGCCCCAGAACGGCAGTCCGGCGGCCGCCACGGCACTCTCGATCGCGTCGGCGTCGTAGGCGATGGCCAGGCGCCCTCCGGGGGCCCGGCGATAGCTCGTCACGTAGCGGCCGGCGTCGTTGACCAGCGCGGCGAGCCCCGGCAGGCCCGCTGCATCGCGTCGCCCGGTGACCTTGACGAGCACGTCGCCGATCCCGGCGCGGAAGGCCGCCGCGTCCCCGCCAGCGGGGACGTCCACCGACACCTCGTAGAGGTTGCCGACCGGGACGCCGACGGCCGGCGTGACCGTCGCAAACGACGCCACCGCGGCCACGACCAACACCAGGTGCTCGAGGATTGCTTTCCAGGCCATGGATGTCCTGCCCACTCCGGTTCCGCGTGTCCTGGACCGGCGAGACGCCGCCCCGGGTTACAATATTACCTGACGGCGGCTACCGCCCCCGACCCCGCTGGATTTCCCGCATGCAGGAACGCCCCTCCATCACCTACCGCGACGCGGGGGTGGACATCGACGCCGGCGAGCAGCTCGTCGAGCGCATCAAGCCGCGCGTGAGGCGCACCCTTCGCCCCGAGGTGCTGGGCGGGATCGGCGGCTTCGGGGCGCTGGTCGAGCTGACGCCGGGCCGTTGGCGACAGCCGGTGCTGGTGTCGGGCACCGACGGCGTGGGCACCAAGCTCCGCCTGGCCATCGACACCGGGCGGCACGATTCCGTCGGCGTCGACCTGGTGGCGATGTGCGCCAATGACGTCGTGGTCCAGGGCGCCGAGCCGCTCTTCTTCCTCGACTACTACGCGACCGGGCGGCTGGACGTGGACGTCGCCGAACGCGTCATCGCGGGCATCGCCGAAGGCTGCGTTCAGGCCGGCTGCGCCCTGGTCGGCGGTGAGACGGCCGAGATGCCGGGCATGTACGCGGGAGCCGACTACGACCTCGCCGGGTTCTGCGTCGGCGTCGTCGAGAAGGACCGGATCATCGACGGGTCGAAGACGCGGCCCGGGGACGCGGTGATCGGCCTGGCCTCCTCCGGCCCGCACTCGAATGGCTTCTCGCTGATCCGCAAGCTGCTGGCCGTGTCGGGCGCCGGAGAGGACACCCGCGTGGACGGCCGGCCCCTCCTCGACCTGTTGATGGCGCCGACCCGCATCTACGTGCGCCCGGTCCTCGGCCTCCTGCAGCGGCTCGAGGTGCACGGCATCGCCCACATCACCGGCGGCGGCCTGACCGACAACATCCCGCGGGTGCTGCCGGACGGGCTCGAGGTGCGGCTCGACCCAGGCGCCTGGGAGCGGGGCGGCGCCTGGGAATGGATCCAGCAGACCGGCAACATCAGCGACGCCGAGATGCACCGGACCTTCAACTGCGGCATCGGCATGACGCTGCAGGTCGCGGCCAACGACGCCGGCCGGGCGCTCCAGCTGCTCGCGGCCGCGGGCGAGACGGCGGCGGTCATCGGCGAAGTGCGCCGCGGCGATTGCGGCGTCGTGTTCGGCTGATGCCCGAGCCGCTGCGCGTCACGGCCCTGGTTTCCGGTCGCGGCTCAAACATGGCCGCAATCGCCCGCGCCGGCCTCGCCGGGGCCATCGGGGCACGCATCACCGCCGTGGTCAGCGACAAGCCTGGCGCGCCGGCGCTCGGCCTGGCACGCGAACTCGGGATCGAGGCGACGACCCTCGAGCCGGCAAAGGACTCCGGCCGCCGCGCCTACGGCGAGGACCTCCTGCGGGTCGTCGACGCCGGACGTCCGGGACTCGTCGTACTGGCCGGCTTCATGCGGATCCTCGACCCGGTGTTCACGGCGCACTATGCGGGGCGGCTGCTCAACATCCATCCCTCGCTGCTGCCCCGGCACCCCGGCCTGCACACCCACCGGCGCGTGCTGGAGGCGGGCGAGGCCGTACACGGCTGCACCGTGCACTTCGTCACCGAGGAACTCGACGCCGGTCCCCGGATCGTCCAGGCCCGCGTGCCGGTCCTCGCGGGAGACGACGAGACGGCCCTTTCAGCCCGCGTTCAGCGCTGGGAACACATCATCTATCCCGAGGCCGTCGGCTGGTTCGCCGAGGGTCGCGTCGCGATGCGGGACGGCATCGCATGGCTGGACGGGCGCCGGCTGGACGAGCCGGTGCTCAGGGGTGAAACATGAAACGCTGGATGACCGCGGCGGTGTTGCTGGCGGCGACGATGCCGGCCTTCGCGGCGGAACTGCAGCCGTTCGCCGCGGAGTTCTCGGTCAAGTATTCGTCGCTGTCGGTCGGCAGCAGCCACCTCGAACTGAGGCGCGACGCCCGGCCCGGCCGCTGGATCCTCGAGTCACGCGCCGACGCCAGCGGGCTGGCCAGGCTGCTGGCCAGCGGGACGCTGGTGCAGACGTCGTGGCTCGACGTCGGCGCCCACGGGGTACGGCCGCTGCGTTTCCGCTTCGACGACGGGATGCAGCGGACGAGCGAGGACGTCGACCTCGAGTTCGACTGGGCCGCAGGCGAGGTGCGCGGCACTGCCAAGGGCGAACCCGTGCAGGTCGCGACCGTGCCCGGCCTGCAGGACCCGGTCTCCATCCAGATCGCGACCATGCAGCACCTGCAGGACGGCCGGCAGCCCGGGCAGTTGTCGATGATCGAGGGCCGCAAGATCAAGACCTACGACTACGCGTTCCTGCGCCGCGAACGCATCAAGACCGGCGCCGGCAGCTACGACACGCTGGTCTACACCAGCGCGAGGCCCGGCAGCGAGCGGGTCACCCACATGTGGCTGGCGCCGGAACTCGGCTACCTGGCCGTGCAGGTCGAGCAGTACCGCAAGGACAAGCGGCTGTTCGCCATGTACCTGGAGAAATACCGGCGAACCGACTGACGCCCGGCGTCAGGCGCGCGGCAGCGTGACCCCGGTCTGGCCCTGGTACTTGCCGCCGCGGTCGCTGTAGGACGTCTCGCAGACCTCGTCCGACTCGAAGAACAGCAGCTGCGCCACTCCCTCGTTGGCGTAGATCTTCGCAGGAAGCGGCGTCGTGTTGGAAAACTCCAGCGTGACGTGCCCCTCCCACTCCGGCTCGAGCGGCGTCACGTTGACGATGATGCCGCAGCGGGCGTAGGTGCTCTTCCCCAGGCACACGACCATGACGTTGCGCGGGATGCGGAGGTACTCGACGGTCCTCGCCAGCGCGAACGAGTTGGGCGGAATGATGCACACGTCGGAAACCTGGTCGACGAAGTTGTTCAGGTCGAACTGCTTCGGGTCCACGATCGTGGAGTTGATGTTGGTGAAGATCTTGAACTCGTTGGCACAGCGTATGTCGTAGCCGTAGCTCGACGTGCCGTAGGACACGATCTTCCGGCCGTCGATCGCGCGCACCTGGCCGGGCGCAAACGGCTCGATCATGCGCGCGCCCTCGGCCATCCTGCGGATCCAGCGGTCCGACTTGATGGTCATTCGTTGTCCTCGATGCTGATCTTCGGGAACGTGCCGGCGCCGCGCACCGCCGCGGCCGCGAGCTGCGCGGCAGCCCGCCGGGCGACGCTCATGTAGGCCTGCGCCGCGGCCGACCCGGGGTCGGCCACGACGGTCGGGCTGCCCGCGTCGGCCTGCTCGCGGATCCTGAGGTCGAGCGGCAGTTCGCCGAGCAGCGGCACGCCGTAGCGCTCCGCCATGCCCCGGCCGCCGCCGGCGCCGAACACGTGCGACGCGTGGCCGCAGGCGGGACAGACGTGCACGCTCATGTTCTCGACGATGCCGAGAACGGGCACCTCGACCTTGCGGAACATCATCAGCCCCTTGCGGGCGTCGAGCAGAGCGATTTCCTGCGGGGTGGTGACCACCACCGCCCCTGACAGCGGCACGCGCTGCGCCAGCGTCAGCTGGATGTCGCCGGTGCCCGGCGGCATGTCCACCACCAGGTAGTCGAGCTCGCCCCAGCGGGTCTCCCCGAGCAGCTGCACCAGCGCCTGGGTGACCATCGGTCCGCGCCAGACCATCGGCTGCTCGTCGTCGATCAGGAAGCCGATGGACATGACCTTCACGCCGTAGTTCGACAGCGGCTCGAAGCTCTTGCCGTCGCGCGTCGTCGGCCGCTGACCCGACAGGCCCATCATCCGCGGCTGGCTCGGTCCGTAGATGTCCGCATCGAGCACGCCGACCCGCGCGCCCTGACGGGCCAGCGCCAGCGCGAAGTTGGCCGCGACCGTCGACTTGCCGACACCACCCTTGCCGGAAGCCACCGCGATCACGTTGCTGATGCCCGGCAGCGGCTGGGCGCCCCGGTTGCCCACGAAGGCGGGAATCCTCGCGCCGAGCCTGACCGCAAGCGGCCCGTCGAAGCCGTGCCTGGCCAGGTGCTCGCGCAGGGCCGACTCGAACTCGGGCTCGTAGCCGCGCACCGGGAACCCGAGCGTGACCTCGACGGACAGCGTTCCACCCGCCACGGACACCGCTCCGACCGCCCCGGACGCGCCGAGGCTGACGCCGGACAGGGGTTCGACGAAGCTCTCCAGGGCCGCGCGCAGGTCGGTCTCGGTCGTTCCGGTCATGCTGTCCTCCGTGGCGAAGGGCGGATTGTAGCGGATGGTCTCGGGGTACAAGTCGGCAACCGGGCCTATGGCATAATCTCCGCTCAGGCCGGGACCCGGGACCCTCTTCCGGACCGGCCAGGAAGGCCGGCGGCGGAGGAGACGAGGCGGCAGCCGTCGCGGCGCCAGACCAAAGGGCCTGCATGGGATTTTTCAGCAACTTCCGCGCCGACCGCCTGATCGCCGAGGTCCGTGACTCGGGCGACCCGGATTCCCCGAAGGCCAGGGCGGCCCTCGCCAAGCTGAAGGACCTGGGGACCGCCTCCATCGGCCCGATCGTGTCCACGCTGGCGGCCACGGACAAGCGGGAGACGGCCGCCTTCGTCGACGTGCTGACTTCGCTGGTCGACAACAAGAGCTTCCCGGTGCTGGCCAAGGCCATGGCCGAGGAGAATTCCCGGGCCGTGGCCGGCGTCGCCTGGGCGCTCTCGTCGGCCCGGTCCTACTCGCCCTCGCTGCTGCTCGACCTGCTGTCGCAACCGGGCATGTCGCGCCCGGCCTTGCTCGGGGTGATCGGCGCGCACCGCGACCGGATCCCTTTCCGGGACCTGCTGAACGCCGCCTACCAGCAGGACGCCGCCGAGAAGACGGCGCTGTTCAAGATCATCTCCGAGGTCGCCGACGAGAACTCGATCGACGAATTGCTGGCGCGGGTCGAGGGGAAGGACCCGATTGCCCGCATGCACATCATCTCGATCCTGGCGAAGTTCAACCGGCCACGCGTCCGGGCCGCGCTGCAGGCCACGCTCAAGGACCCGAACAAGCGGGTGCGCTCCGCCGCACTGCAGGCAATCGCCGGGATGTCCGGCACGATCGACCCGGGGCAGATCGCCCCGCTGCTCAAGGACTCCGAGATGGAGGTCCAGAACCTCGCCGTCGAGGTCCTCTGCAAGGCCGCGCACCCGGAGACCGTGCACCACCTCGTGGACGTGCTCAAGGACGAATCCGAGTACGCCCGCCGCGCCGCCGTGGAAGTGCTCAACGTGGTCGGGGACGAACGCTCGATCAAGCACCTGCTGCAGGCCATCAAGGACGACGACTGGTGGGTGCGCAGCCGCGCCGCCGACGCGCTCGGCAAGATCGGGGGCCCGCGGGTGATCAACGCCGCGCTGTCGCTGGTGAACGACCGCGACGAGGAGATCCGCCGCACCGCGATCGAGATCCTGAACCAGACGCGGGACGAGCGCGCCGTCAGCCACCTGATCGAGGCGACGCGCGACCCGGACTGGTGGGTCAGCGAGCGGGCCGTCGACGCCCTCGGCGCGATGAGCAGCCGCAAGGCCGTGCCCCGGCTCCTCGAGATGCTCTCGGCCAATCCCAAGTCGGTCGCCACGGTCGTCCGCGCCCTCGGCAAGATTGCCGACCCGCGCGCGGTCGAGCCGCTGATCGGCACGCTGGCGCGGCCCGAGTCGGACGTCCTGATCGAGGCTGCCAGCGCCCTGGTCCGGCTGGCCGACGAGCGCAACTACGAACAGCTGAGGACGGCCATTCAGCCGCTGCTGCTGTCGCCGGAGCCGGCGGTCGCGGAGGCGGCCCAGCGCTCGCTGGCGGAGCTCGACGCGAAGTTCGGGCCCTCGATTTCCGCGACCGGGCCGCGCCTCGCCGGCGGCACCGCGGTCACCGCGACCGCCCAGGCGCCGGGGCCGACGGACAGCAACCGGACGATGCTGATCGACTCGGCCGACGTCGCGGCGCTGATGCGGGCGGCCGAGGCACAGGCCCGGCTCGACATCTCGACGCTCAAGTCGGGCGACCTGATCGAGGGACGCTACAAGTTCATCGAGAAGATCGGCAAGGGCGCGTTCGGCACGGTCCTGCTGTTCGAGGACACGGTCGTGGACGAGCGCCTCGTCCTCAAGTTCCTGAACCCGAGCGTCTCGCAGGACGAGGAGATGATGCAGCGCTTCGTGCACGAGTTGCGCTACAGCCGCAAGATCACCCACCCCAACGTGATCCGCATCTACGACTTCCTGCAGATTCGCGGCAACTACGCCATCTCGATGGAGTACTTCCCCTCCCACACGCTCGGCGGGGAGGTCAGCGAGGGCAAGCCGATGGAAGTGCCGCGCGCCATCCGCTTCGCGATCGACGTCGCGACCGGCATGACCGTCGCGCACCAGGCAGGGATCGTGCACCGTGACCTGAAGCCCGCCAACGTGCTGATCAACGACGAAGGGCTGGTGAAGATCGTGGACTTCGGCGTGGCCGCGGCGCACAAGGAAGGCGACACGCAGCTGACCAAGACCGGCTACGTGATCGGCTCCCCCAAGTACATGGCGCCCGAGCAGATCCTCGGCAAGAAGGTCGACGAGCGCGCCGACATCTACTCGCTGGGCGTCATCCTCTACGAGATGCTCACCGGCTCCCCGCCCTACCACCGCGGCGACCACATGTCCGTCATGTACCAGCACGTCCAGGGGCGCGCACGGCCGCCGGCGGAGGTCCACCCCGGGCTGCCCGCGGAGCTCTCCGACATCGTGATGAAGGCGATGGCCGTGGACAAGGGCAAGCGCTTCCAGACGATGCAGGAGTTCAAGCTGGCGCTCGAACGCTTCTTGTGATTCACTCCCGCGTCGATGCCACGCATTGACGCCTTCCTCAAGCTGGGCATGTCCCAGGGCTGCTCGGATGTCCACCTCGCCGTCGGCGTGCCGCCGATGCTGCGCATGAACGGCGACCTGGTGCCGATCCGGTTCAGGGAGCTGGGCGGGCCCGAACTCGAGAGCTATGTCACCGAGATCCTGACCCGGAACCACCAGGAGCGTTTCCGTGGCGGCGAGGACGTCGACTTCTCCTATGTCAGCGAGGACGGCGGCCGCTTCCGGGTGAACGTGTTCCGCAAGGACAGCGGCGTGGGCGCGGTCTTCCGCGCGATCCCGAACGACATCCCGAGCATCGAGAGCCTGGCGCTGCCGCCCGTGGTGACCCGGCTGTGCGACCACCACCAGGGCATGATCCTGGTCACCGGCTCGACGGGCACCGGCAAGTCCACGACCCTCGCCGCGATGATCGACCTGCTGAACTCGACACGCAGCCTCAACATCGTCAGCCTCGAGGACCCGATCGAGTTCGTGCATCGCAGCAAGCAGAGCCAGGTCGTCCAGCGCGAGCTCGGCACGCACCTGCCCTCGTTCGCCGAGGGCGTGCGCGCCGCCATGCGCGAGGATCCCGACGTGATCCTGGTGGGCGAGATGCGCGACGCGGAGACGATCTCCATGGCGATGACCGCTGCGGAGACCGGCCACCTCGTGCTGGGCACCCTGCACACCACCAGTGCCACGAAGACCATCGACCGCATCATCGACGCGCTGCCGATCGAGGAGCGCGAGCAGACCAAGAGCTTCCTGTCGCAGAGCCTGCTGGCCGTCATCACCCAGGCGCTGGTGAAGCGCCCCGAGGGCCGCGGCCGCAAGGCGGTCTGCGAGGTGATGGTGATGAACCGCGCCATCGCCAAGCTGATCCAGACCGACCAGACGCACCAGATCCCCGCCCAGCTGCAGACCGGCAAGGACGTGGGGATGCAGCTCATGGACCAGGCGCTGCTCGCCGCAGTGCTGGCGAAGGAGGTCGACCCCGACGACGCCTATGCGGCGGCCACGGACAAGAAGGCGCTGGCGAAGTACGTCATCGACCGCAGCCTGTTGCCACGGTTCGAGACCTGAGGACGCCGGACGGTGGCCCGCATAGACGAACTCCTCGAGGAGATCCTGAAGCGCAACGGCTCCGACCTGCACTTCATGGCCGGCGGCCCGCCCCGCATCCGCCAGTACGGCAGGCTGATGGTCCTGCGCGAGGAGAAGCTTGCGCCGGAACACGTCCGCGAGGCCCTGTACGAGATCATGCCGCGGGCCGCGATCGAGCGCTTCGAGTCCAAGGACGGCTGCGACTTCGCCTACAGCCTGGGCGCGCTGGCGAGGTTCCGCGTCAACGCGCTGCGCCACCTCGACGGCATGGGCGCCGTGTTCCGCGCCATCCCGTCGAACGCGATGACGCTCGACCAGCTGAAGATGCCCGAGGCCGTCAGGAGCCTCTGCAAGGTCAGCAACGGGCTGATCCTGGTCACGGGCAAGACCGGCTCGGGCAAGTCGACGACGCTGGCCGCCATGATCGACGACCTGAACGTCCGCCTGAAGGGCCACATCCTCACCATCGAGGATCCCATCGAGTTCATCCACCCGCGCAAGAACTGCCTCATCAGCCAGCGCGAAGTCGGCGCGCACGCGCCTTCGTTCTCGGCCGCCCTGCACTCCGCCCTGCGCGAGGACCCGGACGTCATCCTCGTGGGCGAGCTCCGCGACCTCGAGACCATGAGCACGGCGATCACCGCCGCCGAGATGGGCATCCTGGTCATGGCAACCCTCCATACGAACGGCGCCGCGGCGGCGGTCGACCGGATGGTCAACGCCTTCCCGGCGGACAAGCAGGGACACGTCCGCACCATGCTGTCCACGTCGCTGCGCGGAGTGATCTCGCAGCAGCTGATCCCGCAGAAGGGCGGCCGCGGCCGGGCCTGCGCGCTCGAGATCCTGATCAACACCCCGGCCGTCTCGAACCTGATCCGGCAGGGCAAGATCGACCAGCTGGAGAACGCGATGCAGTCCGGCGCCGCCCAGGGCATGCGGACCATGGACACGGCCATCCAGCAGCTGCTGGACAGCGGCGTCATCAGCGGCCAGTCGGCCTACGAGAAGGCCATCAACAAGTCGAAGTTCGAGCAGCTGAAGGACGAGGACTGATCCGGAGGGGCCCGCTACCTGCCGGTCCCCGGCCCGGGACCGGTAGGTAGCGGGTGCCTCTTGCGGCATAATTAAAGGTTCACGAACGGAACCGGACCATGCCGCGCAAGATCCTCGTCACCAGTGCCCTGCCCTACGCCAACGGCCCCACCCACCTCGGCGGCATGACCGAGATGGTGCAGACCGACATCTGGGTGCGCTTCCAGCGCATGCGCGGTCACCACTGCACGTACGTCTGCGCCGACGACACGCACGGCACCCCGATCATGCTGCAGGCCCGGTCCGAGGGAATCAGCCCCGAGCAGCTGATCGCGCGTGTCGGGGCGGAGCGCCGCCGGAGCTTTGCCGCGTTCCACGTCAGCTTCGACAACTACTACACGACGCACTCCCCGGAGAACCGCCACTACACCGAGCTCGTGTTCAGGGCCCTCGACGCGGCCGGACACATCGCCCGCCGGAAGGTCACCCAGGCCTACGACGAGCAGGCCGGGATGTTCCTGCCGGACCGCTACGTCAAGGGCACCTGCCCGCGCTGCGGCACGCCGGACCAGTACGGCGACAGCTGCGAGGCCTGCGGCGCCACCTATGCCCCGTCCGAGCTCAGGGACCCCGTCTCGGTCCTGTCGGGCACGCGCCCGGTCGAGCGCGAGTCCGAGCATCTGTTCTTCCGGCTCGGCGACTTCGAGCCGATGCTGCGCGAGTGGACGCGCTCCGGGACGCTGCACGAGGCGGTGGCCAACAAGCTCGACGAGTGGTTCGAGGCTGGCCTCAAGGACTGGGACGTTTCGCGCGACGCGCCGTACTTCGGCTTCGAGATACCCGGCGCGCCGGGCAAGTACTTCTACGTCTGGCTGGACGCGCCGATCGGCTACATGGCGAGCTTCGCCAACCTCTGCGCGCGCACCGGGCTCGACTTCGATGAGTACTGGCGCCCGGGTGGCGACACCGAGCTGCACCACTTCATCGGCAAGGACATCCTGTACTTCCACTCGCTGTTCTGGCCGGCGACCCTGGAAGGCGCGGGCTTCCGCAAGCCGACGGGCGTCCATGTCCACGGCTTCCTGACCGTCAACGGCCAGAAGATGTCGAAGTCCCGCGGCACGTTCATCACGGCGCAGCGCTACC
Organism: Pseudomonadota bacterium; assembly: GCA_018261655.1. GTDB lineage: Bacteria > Pseudomonadota > Gammaproteobacteria > Steroidobacterales > Steroidobacteraceae > SG8-30. The sequence goes on from JAGTSG010000005.1 coordinate 41,833, forward strand.
TCGAGCACCTGCCGCCGGAGTACTTCCGCTACTTCATCGCCGCAAAGATCGGGCCGGGCGTCGACGACATCGACATGAACCTCGAGGAGTTCGCCACCCGGGTGAACGCCGAGATCGTCGGCAAGCTGGTCAACATCGCCAGCCGCTGCGCGCCCTTCATCGCCCGCGCGCACGGGGGGCGGCTGGCCACCGGGCTGCCCGAACCGGAGCTTTACGCCGAATTCTCGGCGGCCGGGGCGCGGATCGCCGCAATGTACGAGGCGCGCGAGTACTCCTCGGCGGTCCGCGAGATCATGGCGCTCGCCGACCGCGCCAACCAGTACATCGACCAGCGCAAGCCCTGGCTGCTCGCCAGGGACCCGGCGCGCGCGGGCGAGGTGCAGGCCGTTGCGACCCAGGGCCTCAACCTGTTCCGCGTCCTGATGGCCTGGCTCAAGCCCGTGATGCCGGAGATGGCGGCGCGCGCCGAGCGCTTCCTGGGCACCGGCGAGGCCTCCTGGACCTCGGTGGCGCAGCCCCTGCTCGGCACCGTGATCCAGCCCTACGAGCCGCTCGCGACGCGGGTGGACCCGAAGCAGGTGAGCGCGCTGGTGGAGGCACTGGCCCCGGCCGCGCCCTCTCCTGCCCCTGCGCCGCAGGAGCCGCAGGTCGGGCCGGTGACCATCGAGGACTTCTCGCGCCTCGACCTGCGCGTCGCGCGCATCCTGGACGCGGAGACGGTGGAGGGAGCCGACAAGCTGCTCAAGCTGACGGTGGATGCGGGCCAGGGGGCGCGGACCGTGTTCGCGGGGATCCGCCAGGCCTATCGCGATCCCACGGTCCTGGTCGGGCGCCAGGTCGTGCTGCTTGCCAACCTCAAGCCCCGCAAGATGCGCTTCGGCGTGTCCGAGGGGATGGTGCTGGCGGCGGGCCCGGGCGGCGCCGAGATCTTCCTCGTCTCGCCGGACGCAGGCGCCGCGCCCGGCATGCAGGTCAAGTGACGGCCGGTCCAGGGCCGCGCGACGCGTGAGATGATGGCGGCATCTTCCGGCTCCCTCGCCGACCTGATCGACGCGGCGCTTCCACAGACGCAGTGCGGGCGCTGCGGCTTCGAGGGCTGCCGCCCGTATGCCGAGTCGCTGGCGCGGGGAGAATCGCCGATCAACCGCTGCCCGCCCGGGGGACGCCCGGTCATCGAGCGCCTGTCCGCGCTGCTCGCCGTGCCGCAATTGCCGCTCGATACGTCCTGCGGCATCGAGCAGCCGCCGCGGGTCGCGCGTGTCGTCGAGGCCGACTGCATCGGCTGCGCAAAGTGCATCGATGCCTGCCCGACCGACGCCATCGTCGGCGCACGAAAGTGGATGCACACGGTCGTCCAGGCCGATTGCTCCGGCTGCGAGCTGTGCCTGCCCGCCTGCCCGGTCGACTGCATCGCGATGGACCCTGCGCCCGGGCTGCCGGCGGCGCCGCTCGACGGGCCTGCCCTCGAGCAGCGCGCCCGCCACTTCCGCCGCCTGCATGAGGGCCGCCTGCAGCGCCTCGCGCGCAACGAACGGCGCCGGCGCGAGGCCCTGCAGTCGCGGCTGGATGCGGCGCACACGGGGGGAGGCGGCCCGGCATGAACGCGGAGAAGCGCCGCAGTATCTTCGAGCGGCTGCGCGCCGCCAATCCCCGGCCGACGACCGAACTCGAGTACCGCAGCCCGTTCGAGTTGCTGGTCGCCGTCATCCTCTCCGCGCAGGCCACCGACCGGAGCGTCAATCAGGCGACAGCGCGCCTGTTTCCCGTCGCCCGGACGCCGCAGGCCGTAGCCCGGCTCGGCGCTGAGGGGCTGGCGCCGTACATCCGCAGCATCGGACTGTGGTCCGCCAAGGCGAAGAACATCGCCGAAATGGCGCGGATCGTGGTCGAACGGCACGGCGGCGAAGTGCCGCGCAGCCGCGAGGAACTCGAGGCCTTGCCCGGCGTCGGCCGGAAGACGGCCAACGTCGTGCTCAACACCGCCTTCGGCCAGCCGACCATCGCCGTGGATACGCACATCTTCCGGGTTGCCAACCGGACCGGGATCGCGCCCGGGAAGGACGTCCGCGAGGTCGAGGATCGCCTCGTCCGGGTCACCGCAGCGGAATTCCACCGCGACGCCCACCATTGGCTGATCCTGCACGGCCGCTACGTCTGCAAGGCGCGCAAGCCTGACTGCCCGCGCTGCCCCATCGCGGACCTGTGCGAGTACCGCCACAAGACGCCCGCGGCCGGCGCGCCGGTGACCCGCGCCCGCACGGCGCGAGGCCGTCCTGCCTGAGCTGCGCATGCTCACCGGCCACGACCGCGAGGCGCTGCGTTCGGTCTGGCGCGAGGCCTGGCGCCGGCACCGCGCCCGGCGACGACGGGCAAACCGGTAATATTCCTGCCGGCCGGCCGGTCTGATCGAGCAAGCATGAACACCCAGCCAGTCAGGCATCGTTTCACGGCGCGCTACCCGGTGGCCGGCGCGGGCCTCGGGTTCAGGCGGGCCCTGCTCGCCGAACTCGAGACGGCTGGCGCCGACGGCATCGACTTCTTCGAGCTCGCGCCCGAGAACTGGATCGGCGTCGGCGGGCCGCTGGGCATGCGGCTGCGACGGTTCACCGAGCGCCACCCGTTCGTCGCGCACGGCCTTTCGTTGTCGCTGGGTGGCCCCGGACCGCTGGACCAAGGGCTGCTCGCGGACATCAAGCGGTTCCTCGACGAGCACGGCATTCGTGCTTACACCGAGCACCTGAGCTACTGCACCGACGAGGGCCATCTCTACGACCTGATGCCAATCCCGTTCACCGGCGAGGCGGTGCGTCACGTCGCGGAACGGATCCGCCGCGTCCAGGACGTCCTCGAGCGGCCGATCGCGATCGAGAACGTGTCGTACTACGCAGCGCCCGGCGCGGAGATGCCGGAGATCGACTTCGTCACGGCCGTGCTCGAGGAGGCCGACTGCGGCCTGCTGCTCGACGTGAACAACATCTACGTCAACGCCGTCAACCACCGCTACGACCCGGTGCAGTTCCTGCATTCGCTGCCCGCACGGCGCGTCTGGTACGTTCACACCGCCGGGCATTACGTCGAAGCGCCGGACCTGCGCGTGGACACCCACGGCGCCGCCGTCTGCGAGGACGTCTGGTCGCTGCTGGACGCGGCGTACTCACACTGCGGCCCGGTCCCTACCCTGCTCGAGCGCGACTTCAACTTCCCGCCGCTCGGCGCATTGGTGGAGGAGGTCGCGCGGGTCCGCGACCTCCAGGCGGCGCACGCTGACGCTGCCCGCCGCGCGGGCGGCGCCTGACACGTGGACCTCACGCGGCTGCAGAAGGCCTTCGCGGCCCACCTCCGGGATCCAGACGCGGCTCCCGCTCCCGAGGGCATCGAGGACCGCCGGATGGCGGTCTACCGGGAGCTCTTTTTCAACAACGTCCGCGACCTGCTCGCGGGCACGTTCCCGGTCAGCCACTCGATCCTCGGCGCCGGCCGCTGGTCGCGCCTCGTGCGCCGCTTCTATCGCGAGCACAAGGCGCACACCCCCTACTTCCTCGAGCTGCCGCGCGAGTTCGTGGAGTGGCTCGGCGCCCGCCGACCGCTGCAAGAGGACGAGCCCGCGTTCCTCGCCGAGCTGGCGCACTATGAGTGGGTAGAGCTCGCCCTGTCGATTGCCGAGGGCGAGTTGCCGGCGGAGGCCGTGGATCCGGACGGGGACCTGCTCGTGGGACGCCCGGTCCTGTCACCGCTGGCCTGGCCCCTGGCCTACCGCTGGCCCGTCCACCAGCTCTCCGGCGAGTTCCAGCCGGTCGGGCCACCCCCGTCGCCGACCTTCATCGTGGTGCACCGCGCCGCGGACGGGCGCGTCGGCTTCCTGCAGGTCGATGCCCCGACGGCGCGGCTGCTCGAGCTCATGGAGGCCGGGGAGACCCTGAGCGGGGCCGCCCTGCTGTCGCGGGTCGCCGCCGAATTCGGCGGCAACGACCCGGACACGCTCGTGGCGCGGGGACGCGGCATGCTCGCGACCCTGCGCGAGCGCGAGATCATCATCGGGACCGCCAGGCGCCCGGAGGGCGGCTGATCATGCGGGCTTTCGTCGACTTCACGCTCCGGACCCACGCGTTGCTCGACCGCATCGGGGCGTGGCTACCCCAGCTCGCGCTGCGCGCCATCGTCGGCTGGGAATTCTTCGAGTCGGGACTCGTGAAACTCCGGGGCGAGAACTGGTTCGCGTCGATCCAGAACGACTTCCCGTTCCCGTTCGACTTTGTCCCGGTCGGGATCAGCTGGTTCGTGGCGACGTGGACCGAGCTGATCGGCGGGTTCGCGATCTGGCTCGGGCTGATGACGCGCTTCTGGTCCGCGAGCCTCGTCGTCCTGACGCTGGTCGCGATCGCCGCCGTGCACTGGCCGGCCGAGTGGCACAGCCTGGGAGAGCTCTGGCGCGGCTACGCGATCTCGGACCACGGCTTCGGCAACTTCAAGCTGCCGCTGATCCTGCTGGTGATGCTGCTGCCCCTGGTCTTCGGCGGCGCCGGCAAGGCCAGCGGGGATCACCTGCTGCGACTGTACGTCACCCGCCGCTGAGGCACGCGCGCCATCAGGCGCCTTTCCTGGGGGCGTAGAGGTCCGTCAGGGTGCCCTCGAAGGCCTCGGCCGCGAACGCGACCGTCTCGGACAGCGTCGGGTGGGGATGGATGGTCAGGCCGACGTCGGCGGCGTCCGCGCCGAGCTCCACGGCGAGCGCCACTTCCGAGATCAGGTCGCCCGCGTTGGTGCCGACGATGCCGCCGCCGACCACGCGGTGCGACTCCGGGTCGAACAGCAGCTTGGTGAAGCCCTCGTCCCGGTTGAGCGCCAGGGACCGGCCGCTCGCCATCCAGGGGAACAGGCCCTTGCCCAGCTTGCGGCCTTCGTCCCTGGCCTGCGATTCCGTGACGCCGACCCAGGCGATCTCGGGGTCGGTGTAAGCGACCGAGGGGATGACCCGGGCGTCAAAGGAACTCTTCTGGCCGGCGGCCACCTCGGCGGCCACCTTCCCCTCGTGGGTGGCCTTGTGGGCGAGCATGGGCTGCCCGGTGATGTCGCCAATCGCGTAGATACCCGGCACGCCGGTGCGCATCTGGCGATCGACCGGGATGTAGCCGCGTTCATCCACGCCAACGCCCGCTGCCGCGGCGTTGATGAGCCTGCCGTTCGGCACGCGGCCGACCGCGACGAGGACACGATCGTACAGTGCGGCGCTGGCCTGCCCGGGCCCGGAGAACGAGACCCTGAGGCCTTCGTCCAGCGCCTCGACCCGCTCCAGCTTCGTGCCGGTCATGATCCTGCCGTAGCGCGCCGAAATGCGCTTCTCGAGCGGGCGCACCAGGTCCCGGTCGCAGCCCGGCATCAGCGCGGGCGTGAGTTCGACGACGCTGACCTGCGTGCCGAGCGCGTCGTAGACGCAGGCCATCTCGAGGCCGATGATGCCGCCGCCGACGACCAGCATGCTGCCGGGCACGTCCTCCAGCGCGAGCGCGCCGGTCGAATCGAGGATGCGCGGGTCCGCCGGCAGCCCCGGCAGGCGGGCCGGCTCGGAACCGGCCGCGATGATGCACTGCTCGAACGCCACGACCCGGACCCGGCCGTCCGGCTCGACGACCTCGAGACGGTTGCGGGCGGCGAACCGGCCAAAGCCGCGCAGGACCCGGACCTTGCGCTGCCTGGCAAGGATCGTCAGTCCGGCGGTGAGCTTGCCGACGATGCGGTTCTTCCACTGCCGCAAGCGCACGTGATCGATGGTCGGGTCGCCGTACATCAGGCCGTTCTCGGCCATCGACTCGACCTCCTCGATCACCCGCGCCGCATGCAGGAGCGCCTTGGAAGGGATGCAGCCTACGTTCAGGCAGACGCCGCCGAGCTGCGGCCAGCGGTCGACCAGCAGGACCTCGAGCCCCAGGTCGGCGGCCCGGAACGCCGCGGTGTAGCCGCCGGGACCGGCGCCGAGGACGACGAGCTGCACCTGGAGGTCCGCGCCTGGCGCGCCCGCCTGGAGCGGCGGCAATTCGTCCACCGCGGCCGCGGCCGCGACATCCGCCGGGCCGGGCGCCTCGAGCGCCAGGATCAGCGAACCCTTCGATACCCGGTCGCCCTTGGCGACGGCCACGTGCCTGACCGTGCCGGCCGCCGTCGACGGGACATCCATCGTCGCCTTGTCCGTCTCGAGCGTCACGAGGGGCGTGTCGACCTCGACCTCGTCACCAGGCCGGACCAGGACCTCGATGACCTCGACGTCGTGAAAGTCGCCGAGGTCGGGAACCCGCTGCTCCGTCGTGCCGCTCACGGCACCGCCTCGAGCAGCGCGCGCGGCGCGGCCAGCGCCGCGGCCAGCGCGACGGTGAAGCGCGCCGCGTCGGCCCCGTCGATCACGCGGTGGTCGTAGGACAGGGACAGCGGCAGCATCAGCCTGGGCCGGAACTCGCCGTCGAGCCACACCGGCGTCATCTTCGAGCGTGAAACGCCGAGGATCGCGACCTCGGGCGCGTTGATGATCGGCGTGAAGGCGGTGCCGCCGATGCCACCCAGGCTCGAGATGGTGAAGCAGCCACCCTGCATCTCGGCGGCGGACAGCCGGCCCGTGCGCGCCTTCTCCGACAGCGCCGTGAGGTCGCGGGCGATCTCGTAGAGGTCCTTGCGGCCGGCGTCACGGATCACCGGGACGACGAGACCGTTCGGCGTGTCGGCCGCGAAACCGATGTGCAGGTACTTCTTGAAGACGAGGTTCTGGCCAGCGGCATCGAGCGAGGCGTTGAACCGCGGGAAGGACGCCAGCACGCGCGCGCAGGCGCGCACGATGAAAGCCAGCGGCGTCAGCTTGACGCCGGCGGCCGCGGCCGCGTCCTTCAGCTCGCTGCGCAGCGCCTCCAGGTCGGTGATGTCGGCTTCGTCGTGCTGGGTGACGTGCGGCAGGTTCACCCAGCTCGCATGCAGGCGCGGTCCCGAGATCCGCTGGATGCGCGTCAGGGGCTGCACTTCGACCGGGCCGAAGGCGGCGAAGTCGACTTCCGGCACCGCCGGCCACGCGGCGCCGGCGGACGGCGCGGCGGCGCCGGCCAGGACCGCCTTCACGAACGCCTTCACGTCGTCGTGCGTGATCCTGCCCTTGAGCCCCGTCCCGCTGACACGACCGAGGTCGACGCCGAGCTCGCGCGCCAGCCTCCTGACCGACGGCGAGGCGTGGGCCGTCGAGAACCCGGCTTCCTCGATCGGCGGCAGCCTTGCTGAGGGCGCTTCGATGCGTGCAGCCTGCGCCGGGGCGGCGGGCGGCGGTTCGGGCCGCGCCGGGGGGGGCGCCCTGCCGGGCGTGCCCCGCCCGGCCGCCGGCGCGGCGACTCCGTACACCGACACCAGGACATCGCCGGCGTTGACCCTGGAGCCCCTGGACACGTGCACGGCCGTGACGCGACCCGCTGCCGTGGACGGGACGTCCATCGTCGCCTTGTCGGTTTCCAGCGTGACCAGCGGCGACTCCTGCCCGATGGTGTCACCGACGGCCACGAGCAGCTCGATGACCTCGACATCGTGGAAGTCGCCAAGATCGGGTACCCGGACCTCCAGGGTCGCTGGCGCGGCCTCCTGGCCGGCTCGCGGCGGGGCCGCGGCGGGGCCTGCGGGCGACGTCGGGACTGCGGACTCCATGCGCGCCACGGGGGCCGGGCCCGTCGGCCCTGCGGCCGCTTCCTCGAGCGCCACGACCGGGGCGCCTTTCGATACCCGCTGGCCCCTGGCG
>JAGTSG010000122.1 GCA_018261655.1 Pseudomonadota bacterium
CCCGTCCGACACACCCGGGCTCAGGAAGCCGGACCAGTCGTCGTCATACCGGAGACTCTCGACCGGCGGCATGTCCGCGTCGGTCAGCACCGGGGGCGGCGGCTCCGGCGGCAGGTCGACTGTCGATCGCTCCCGCGCGGATCCCGCCTCGAGGCCCGACGCCTCCTTGTCGCGGACCTCGTGCTTGCGCCTGGACCACCGCGCTAGAAACGGCTCGGCAGCGCCGGTCACGGGGTCTTTGGATCGGTCCATGCCTTGCGCTCCCTACGCGTCCGTCGCTCCGGCACGTAGTTGTCGACGACGAAGTGCTCCAGCCACTGTACGAGCTCGGGGGGCATCGGCACCGATTCGACCTGGTCGTCGCCCTCGACATACGCGTTGGCCTCGTCGAAGCACAGGGTCACGATGGCGGGCACCCGATGGTCCGCCGCCCCCTCCCGCATGATGACGAACGCCAGCGGCGTGGGGGACACGAGGTTGTGGTAGTAGCTCTCGACCTCGTCCCTGTGCAGCCGCACATCCAGGCCCCGCCATAGCTCGCGCAGCACGTCGCCGTCAGCGGGCATCGCCAGTGGCACACCCACGGCGCCTTCGGCCACCGCGCCCGCGATCAGCCCGACCGGGACCCACGCGTGCGCCTGCCACGGCGTGACACCCCGACGCCGCTCCATCAGCACGGCGACCGCGAAACGCTCGGGCACGGTCGGCGACTCGTCGTCCATCGCAATCCTCCTGTGGCCACCGGACCGGCAATTAGCGTTCCAGGCAGGCCCCTTCGCGCAACCCGCGGAGCCGGACGACCAGGCAGGACGGCTCCGCGCCGGCGCCTGCGACAAAATGACCCACCTCCCACTCGTCCGCCCCCCAAGACGACTCAAAGGCCCCGACTGCGCGCCGGCCGCTCCCCAGCCCGGGCTGCGGGCAGGCCGGGCTGCCGCGCGTCGAGCCGCGCAGAGAAACGACGGGAACAGTTTTTGCGTTTCCGGCCTGGCGAGGTTACTCGCAGCGACCGCCCGCGCATGCACACCGGCGACGAATCCCCGCTCACCGACAGCTTCGGCCGCCAGATCACCTACGTCCGGCTTTCCGTCACGGATCGGTGCTGCATGACCGAGCAGGTGGCGTTTCTGCCCCGCAGCCAGATCCTCACCCTCGAGGAATTCGCGCGCCTCGGCGAGGTGTTCACCGGACTGGGAGTCACCAGGATCCGGGTGACGGGCGGCGAGCCGCTGGCCCGGAGCAACGTCATCAGCCTGTTTGAATCACTCGGCCGACTGACCGGCCTGCGGGACCTGACGCTCACCACGAACGGCACGCGCCTGGCGCGCTTCGCCGCGCCGCTGAAGAACGCCGGCGTCACGCGGGTCAACATCAGCCTCGACTCGCTGCGCGCGGACCGATTCCGCCACATCACCCGCGTCGGCGACCTCGGCACGGTCCTCGGCGGTATCGACGCCGCCCGAGCCCAGGGCTTTTTGCGGCTCAAGCTGAACGCCGTGATCCTGCGCAACCGCAACCACGACGAGGTGGTCGACCTCGCCCGGTTCGCGCTGGAGCGGGGCATCGACGTCAGCTTCATCGAGGAGATGCCGCTCGGCGCGGTCGGCGACCACGACCGGGGCGAGACGTACTACTCGAGCGATGCGATCCTCGACGACCTGGCACAGGCATTCGATCTCGTCGCGTCCACCGAGACCACCGGCGGGCCGTCTCGTTATTACCGCGCGAGGGGTTACGAAGGACGTATCGGCCTGATCTCGCCACACAGCCACAACTTCTGCGACACCTGCAACCGTGTGCGGATCACGAGCGAGGGCCACCTGCTGCTGTGCCTCGGCCGGGAGCGCTCCGTGGACCTGCGCCGCCTGCTGCGCAGCCACCCCCTCGACGACGACCCTGTGCGCACCGCCATCATCGGCGCGATCCGGCTCAAGCCGAAGGGGCACGGGTTCGTCGTCGGCAGTGACTGGCTCGCCGGCCGCCACATGAACGCCACCGGCGGCTGACCAAGGAGCGATCGGCATGACCGCCCGCCGGCCCGTGATGAGCAACGCCGGACTGCGGCCAACCCTCACGGTGAGCGCGGTCGACGAACACGGCGAGCCGCGCGAGAGCGTCATCGCCGGCGAGCGGCCTCTGACGCTGTACCTCGACAAGCGCGAGATCGTCACCCTGATGACTGGCAGGGCACCACCTTCGGCCGCCTTGCCAATCTGCTGGAACGAACGCGGGTCCCCGCGACGACGATCGCGCAGTCGCGGCTCTACGCCCTCCTCGACGCCCTGCACGACAAAAACGAGGTGTATCGGCGCGCGGGCGCCGTGCACGGCTGCGCACTGTGCGGCTTCGGCCTCGACGGCGCGCCGCGCATCGAGTGCTTCGTCGAGGACGTCGGCCGTCACAACGCCGCGGACGCCATCGCCGGCCACATGTCGCTGAACGGCGTTCCGGGTCGCGACAAGGTGTTCTATACGACCGGCCGCCTGACGTCGGAGATGGTCGTCAAGGTCGCGCAGATGGGTGTCCCGGTGGTCGTGTCGCGCTCCGGCATCACCCAGAAAGGCCTCGAGTTTGCCCTAGTCGTCGGCGCTGTGATGATCGCGCGCGCCAAAGGTCGCCACTTTCTCGTCTACAACGGGGCGGAGCGCGTCCATTTCGACACCCCGCCACCGCGCCACGCCCAGTGATCTGCGCACACCTGGAAATCAAGGACACTTTGCGATGCACGCCCCAACCCCGCTGGAGACGCCGCGCTACCTGAGCGTGAAGCAGGTCGCCGACTACCTGAACCTGAACGAGAAGAAGATCTACGCGCTGGTCAACGAGGGTAAGATCCCGGCGACGAAGGTCACCGGCAAGTGGATGTTTCCCCGCGAGCTCGTCGATCGCTGGATGCTCGAGACGAGCCACGGCGGCGCGCTCACTGACCGACTGACCATCGTCGGCAGCGACGACCCTCTGCTCAGCCGGCTCGCCTGCGCCTTCGCGGAGAAGGCGCAGGCGCAGGCC
>JAGTSG010000068.1 GCA_018261655.1 Pseudomonadota bacterium
ACTATCTTCGGTTGCACTGGAACGTAACGGACCTGCTGCCATCTGCGTTGACCACGATATTGGAAGTCATTTCCGGCTGGCCGATCTTCAGGCAATGGACCTGAGCATCGCGCGACAGCTCCAGCAATTGCTGATCGGTGCGGTAGTTGTAGCGGAGGGTGGTATCGGACGTATCAATCCGGCTGGCCTGTAGATTCTGGATACATTCGAAGACGACGATCTTGCGGCCCTCCGAGTCGGTGGAATAACTCTTCGCCTGGGGCAAGGACTGGTGCGGTTCGCAGAACGTAATCGCGCGCTGACTGGCCTGGATCAGCTCGTCGTCGTTGCGATACTGATAGGTGACAGTCGGGTTGCTCGTTGCCACCTGCTTGGGTGACGTGCGCGGCGAAGCGCAGGACGTCATCATCACGGCCGAAATCGCCGCGGCGGTCATGATGAATGCCTTCGTGAATTGGGTAGGACGGCCGTTCATGTCAGTTGGACTCCTCTTCTCGTAGCGGGTCGCTGCAGACGTGCAGCTGCGCTGGATCACGCTGCAAGACTGGTCCACTACAGGTGGCAGAGTCTGTACGCCATCGCGCATAACGACCGGCCACCGGCCTGCGCCGGCGCGTTCCGGGTCAGCGTCGTCTCAGGTGCCGGTGTTACGGTTACGGACAATCGGCCAGCGGCTGCCGTCGACTAGGCGGGGCGCCATTCGCTGGCCGATTGTCCGTAACCGTAACACCGGCACCTTCTGCACCTTCTGCCGCCTTCTGCCATGGATGCACCCTCCCTCAGGCGACCGTGGCGCCACGCCGCGCGTCGAGCGACCAGCCGCCCGCGCCGCGTGCTGCCAGGAACAGGAAGCCGCCGGTGATGGCCACGTTCTTCATGAACAGCAGGCCCTGGACCTGGTCGCCGGGCGCCCAGTGGAACAGCAGGCCCGCGAACAGCGTGAAGCCGGCGAGCAGGACGGCGGCGAGGCGCGTGCGGTAGCCGACGATGATGGCCACGGCGCCGAGCACCTCGAGCGCGATCACCAGCGGCAGCAGGATACCGGGCACACCCATGGCCTCCATGTAGCCCTGCGTGCCGGCATAGCCGCCGATCTTGGCGAGCCCGGCCTGCAGGAACATGGCCGAAATGAGGATGCGGCCGGCGAGGTCCGCGAAGTTGTGCCGTGCGTTCATGGGGACTCCTTGATGTGGTCCAGAAGTTCAGGTGGCGGCGTCGCTGTCAGGCGGCGAGTTCGGCAATGCGCGTGGTGGCCGTACCGAGCGCAGCCTCGCGGTGATCCGCACCCAGCGCCAGGCCTTCGGCATAGACGAACTCGACGTCGTCGATGCCGATGAAGCCGAGGAACTGGCGGACATACGCCGTCTGCAGGTCGCGCGGCGTGCCGGCATGGCGACCGCCGCGCGTCGCGAACACGTAGGCCGTCTTGCCGGTCAGCAGGCCGACCGGGCCGTTGGCCGTGTAGCGGAACGTCACGCCGGCGCGCGCGACGTGGTCGAAGTACGCCTTGAGCGTCGAGGGAGTTCCGAAGTTGTACATCGGCAGGCCGATGACGACGACGTCGGCACGGCGCAACTCATCGATGAGCTCGTCGGACTCGGCGACGAAGCGCTGCTGCTCGGGCGTCCGCTCACCGGCCGCGGTGCCGAAGGCACGGAAGCGCTCGGCGGTCAGGTGCGGGACCGGCTGCGCCGACAGGTCACGGCGGATCACCGTGATCCCGGACCCGCCGCGGGAAGCGCGGCGCAGGGCGTCGACAAACTCGGTGGCGAGGCGCGAGGACTGGCTCCCGTCGCCGAAGAGGCTGGTGTTCAACTGGAGAATCGTGGTCATGGTGGGTCCTGCCGTAAGGGTCGTCATTCGCTCTGAGAGTCATTTTCCATCTATCCAATGGATTAAAAAGACGGTATTTTCGAGCCTATCAATCGATCTTCTCGATATATGGCCTCACCCAAAGTCTCGCTGGACCAGTGGAACGCGCTCGTCGCCGTGGTGGAGGCCGGCGGCTACGCGCAGGCGTCCGAGCGCCTGCACCGGACGCAGTCGACGGTCACCTACACCATCAAGAAACTCGAGGACCTGCTGCAGGTGAAGGTCTTCGAGATCCAGGGGCGCAAGGCCGCGCTGACGCCGGCCGGACAGGTGCTCTACCGGCGGGGCAAGACCCTGGTCGGGGAGGCGGCGCGCCTGGAGCGTGCCGCCGGGGAACTCGCCCGCGGCTTCGAGCCGGAAATACGCCTGGCCGTCGACATCATCTTCCCTACCTGGCTGTTGCTCGAATGCCTGGGTGCGTTCGGCCGCGAGCACCCGGACACGCGCATCGAGCTGATCGAATCGGTGCTGGGCGGGACCGAGGAAGCGCTCATCGAAGGGCGCGCGGACATCGCCATCGGCAGCATGGTCCCGGGAGGTTTTCTCGGCGACGCGCTGATGCAGGTGCGCTTCGTCTGCGTCGCCGCGCCCGATCATCCACTGCATCATCTGGGGCAGAGACTGACGCTGGACGACCTGCGCCAGCACCGCCACCTGGTGGTGCGCGATTCCGGCGCCCAGCGAAGCCGCTACGGTGGCTGGATCAACGAGAGCCGGTGGACGGTGAGCAACAAGGCCACCTCCATTCGCGCTGCGCGCATGGGGCTCGGCTTTGCCTGGTACGCGGAGGAGAGCATCCGCGAGGAGCTCGACTCCGGCACGCTCGTGCCGCTGCCGCTGGAGGAAGGAAGCGAGCGGTTCACCACCCTGTACCTGGTCTTCGCCGACCGCGACACGATGGGCCCCGGCACGCTGCGGCTCGTCGAGATCTTCCGCGAAAGAGTCGCGCAGGCCTGCCGCGCGCGCCCGGCCGGCTGACGGAAGCGGGTGTCCCCTCCCCGGGTTGCGCGATCCGGGCCGGAGTTCTGGCATCATCATGTGCGGGTGCGGGCCGCACCCCCAGCATGAGGTTACGGGCACATGAGCAAGGGCATGGACAAGAAGAAGGAACAGAAGAAGAAGCCGGCGAAGACGCTCGAGGAGAAGCGCGCGGAGAAACGCGCCAAGCGCGAGGCCCGCCGCTGACCGGACCCCGGGCAGGCGGGAGCCTGTCCGGCGGTGCGGGGGCCCTGCCGCTGCGCATCTGACCGCGCGCCCGGCGCATGACTTTCGCGCTCACCAAGATCCAGCCGCCGCGGCTCCGCGCCGCGTCGGTGGCAAGGGAGGAGCTCGAGTCGCGGCTCGCCGCGGCCCTCGCCGCGCAGCGCGTCGTGCTCGTCTGCGCACCGGCGGGTTTCGGCAAGACGGCGCTGCTTGCGCGTGCGCTCGGGCGGCTGCCCGACGGAACCGCCCTTGCCTGGATCGCGGCTGACGAGGGCGACGATCTCGAGCGCCTCGTCGAGTGCATGCTCGCCGCGCTCGAGCCCTGCGACCCGCCGTGGCGCACGGCGCCCGAGCGGCTGGCCGCGCGGATCGCCGCCGCGGGCGACGCGGAGCGGCACGCGCTCGCGGCAGAGCTCATCAACACGCTGGAGGCCACCGGCGTCCCGCACGGCGTGATCGTCCTCGACGACCTGCACCGCATCGAGGATCCGGCTTGCCACGCCTTCCTCGACCTCCTGGTCGAACGCCTCGGGCCGCGCTGGACCCTCGCGATCTCCTCGCGCAGCGAGCCGCCGCTCCCGCTCGCGCGCCTGCGCGCAGCGGGCGAGCTCGCCGAGTTCCGCCAGCCACAGCTGCAGTTCACGCCGGCCGAGGCGGCCCGGCTCATGACCGGGCTCGAGCCCTCCGTGGCACAGGCACTGTACGAGCGCACCCAGGGCTGGCCCGCCGGGCTGTGCCTCGCCGCGAGCGCGGTCGCGGCCGCGGCCGCCGATGGTTCCGGTTCGGCTGCGACCCTCGAGCGCCGGCTGCGGGCCGCCGACCGCCCGCTGTTCGAGTTCCTGCTGGCCGAGGTGCTCGGCGGCCTGCGCGCGGAGCTGGTCGATTTCCTGCTGCGCACCAGCGTCCTGCCCGAACTGGAGCCCGGGCGATGCGCGGCGGTGTCGGGCATGGAGGATGCAGCCCGGTTGCTCGACGAGGTCGAGCGCCTCGGGCTGTTCGTGACGACGCTCGACGCGCCGGCGCAGATGCTGCGGCTGCACGACCTGTTCCGCGAGGCGCTGCAGCACCGTCTCGGGCTCGAGCACCCCGCCTTGCTCGCGGAACTGCGCCGTCGCGCGGCACAGACGGAGCCCGACGCTTTCCGCCGCATCTCAATGCTGGTGGAGGCGGGCGAGCCCGCCGCGGCGGCGGAAGAGCTGTACCAGCACGCCCCGCCGGTCCTGCCGCTGGCCGGCACGCCGGCGGTGACCCGCCTGGTCGCGTCGTTTCCGGACGCCATGCGCGAGGCGGCGCCGGAACTGCTGCACGTACGGGGGCTGGTGGACTGGGTCCGCTGGGACTTTCCGGCGATGCTCGCCGACTTCGAACGGGCCGCGACGGGCTTCGCGGCGCGCGGCGCGGCGGACCGTGCGCAGCTGTCGCGGGGCTATGGCGCCCACGCGTTGATCTCGCGCGGACGCTTCGACGAGGCCGCCGCGCCGGCCCGGGTCATGGCGCTCAATGCCGAGATCTGGCTGGCCATCGACACCGGGCGCCTGCGCGCCGTGGCGCCGTTGCTCGACCGGATGCTCGACCTGCTGCAGGAAGTGGACCAGATCAGCCTCTGGTACCACACGACGCCGCCGAACCGCCTGCCGGGGCTGCCCGGCGTCGTCGCGCCCCTGTCACGTCATGCCGCGCTGCTCGCTCGCGTGGCTGGCGACGAGCCGACGCCGCTCGGCGCGATGGCGGTCCTGTCCCAGGCCTGGTGCGAACTGTGGCAAGGACGGATCCGCGAGGCCGAAGTCCTGCTGCGGCGCGCGGATGCGGACGCGCGCTGGTCCGGCACGACCGGCGCGGTGCGCACGCACCAGCTGCTGCTGTCGGCGCTGCTGCACACCTTGCGGGGCGACCGGCAGCGCGCGCTCGAGGATGCCTGGACACGGGTGCGGGAATTCGAGGGCAGCTACGGCGCCTGGGGCCGCTGCAACCTGCGCGGCTTCGCCGCACGCATTGCGGCCGTCACCGGCGACGTCGTGGCACTGCGGGAAGCCCTGCGGCAGGTCGAGGCCGAGCGTGTACGCCTCGATCCGCACGTCTATGACGCGGCGTTGCGACCGTTCGATCCGATCGTCGCCCAGCTCGCCTGGCTCGAGGGACGCCATGACGAGGCGATCCGGCGCTGGCGCGTCGCGCTGGACGCGGAAGAGGTGATTGACCTCTACGGGCAGGCCACCGAGACCCGGTTACGGCTGGCACGCGCCCTGCTTGGGCGAGGGGACGTTCCCGCCGCGGTGGCGGCCGTCGCGGCCGCCCTCGAGTCTGCGAGCCGCGAGGGCGGCCCGGGCGGCGCGCTGCTCGCGACCGATGCGATCGTGGAACTCGCCGACTTCGACTGGGGCGGCCGGCTGGGCGCCAGTCACCTGTCGCTGTTGCGGGAGTGGGCCGCGCTCGTCGAAACGCCTGGCGCCGCCGCGCGCCCTGCCGCCGAGGCGGTGGGCATCGCGCAGCTGCGCCTCAGTCCCCGCGAGGCCGAGGTGCTCGACCTGATCGCCGCCGGGGCGAGCAACAAGCACATCGCCCGCACGCTCGAACTCAGCCCGCACACCGTCAAGCGCCACGTCGCCAACATCCTCGACAAGCTCGGGCTGGCTTCCCGCGTCCAGGCCGCAGCCTGGCACCACACCCGCCCCACGGGATCCCCGGCCTATCACTGATCCCGGTCCCGGGACGACCGTCCCGGACGATCCGGACACCCGGGCCTGACCAGGCCGACGGGCCATGGCTCCTTCGGGCGATGTTGCGCTGTCCGCGCCCGGGCAACCTTGCACTACCTCGATTCCGTCGGACGTCAGGACCCCGGCCATGGACCCGCAACGCTGCGATCCGCCCCCCCGCCCGCCCCGGCGCCACGCGTCGGTGGCCGCGATCGCGCTCGCTGCCCTGGTTGCCGCCGCCACGGCCGACACAGGAGAACCGTCGGCGCCGTGGCCGGAGCGCCTGCAGGACACGGGCCTGTACGACGCCGACGGCCGGATCGCCCCGGGCCTGCTCGAGTACTCGCCCCAGTACCCGCTGTGGACCGACGGCGCCGTCAAGCGCCGCTGGATCTCGCTGCCGGCGGGCAGCGTCATCGACGCCTCGGATCCCGACGCGTGGCAGTTCCCGACCGGCACCCGCGCCTGGAAGCAGTTCAGCTCGGGCCGGCCCCTCGAGACGCGCGTGATCGAGCGCGGCGCCGACGGCCGCTGGCGCTTCGCCGCCTACGTGTGGAACGAGGCCGGCACCGAGGCGCTACTCGCGCCGGAGGCGGGGGTCACGCTCACCGGCGTGCCGGGCATGCCGGGCGGCCGCTACCGCGTGCCTTCGCGCGCGGACTGCGTCGCCTGCCACGAGGCCGGGCCGGCGACCCTCCTCGGCTTCAGCACCTTGCAGTTGTCGTCCGACCGCGACCCGCTCGCACCCCATGCGACGCCCGCACCGGCCGGCAGCCTGCTGCCGGACCTCGCCGCGCGCGGCTGGCTGAGCGGGCTGCCCGCCGGCCTCGTCGCGGTTCCGCCGCGGATCGAGGGCCGCACACCGGAAGAGCGCGCGGCGCTCGGCTGGCTGCATGGCAACTGCGGTCACTGCCATAACGCCCGTGGCCCGCTCGCGAGCCTCGGCCTGGTCCTCGCGCGGCCGAGCGCCGGCGCGCGCCCGGAACGTCCCTTGCCGGTCGGGCTGATGCTCGCCCGGCTGCGCTCCACCAACCCCTTCACCCGCATGCCCCCGGCCGGGGTGCAGGTCGCCGACCACGAGGCCATCGCCCTCGTCGAGCGCGGCCTCGCGGGATCACGTCACGTCACAGAGGAGAAACACCCATGAACCTTGCCTTGCTGTCCCCGAAAAGTCCCGTGCTCACTGCGCTCGCGCTGCAGGTCGCGATCGCGCTGACCGCGCCCGCCGCGCTGGCCGATGACGCAGACCGCGCCGCCGCACCCGCCCAGGCGACCGGCGCCCAGCTCGAACGCGGACGCTACCTCGTCACCACGTCGGGCTGCCACGACTGCCACACGCCATGGAAGATGGGCGCGCAGGGCCCGGAGCCGGACATGAGCCGCATGCTGTCCGGCCACCCGCAGGACGTCGTGATGCCGCCCGCTCCGCGGCTGCCCGACGGCCCCTGGGTCGCGACCATCGGTGCGACCAACACCGCGTGGTCGGGGCCGTGGGGCACGAGCTTCACCGCGAACCTGACACCGGACCGCGAGACCGGGCTCGGCCGCTGGACGCTCGAGAACTTCCGCGAGGCCATCCGCACGGGACGCCACATGGGCCGCGGCCGGCCAATCCTGCCGCCGATGCCCTACCCTATGTACAAGCACATGACGGACGAGGACCTCGCCGCGATCTTCGCCTACCTGCAGACGGTCCCGGCGATCGAGAATCGCGTCCCGGACCCGCTGCCGCCCTCGGAACAGGTGGCAGAGTCGCGCTGAAACGGGCGTGGGCGGCGCGGTTCGCGCCGCCCACGTCCTTCCACCCGCAGCCCCCTGCGGACACAGCGTTACCCGGTTCGCATTTCCGGCGACCCGGGGTTGCGGCATCACCCGCGGACCGGCTGAAATCGGCGCACCGTCAACTCGCGATCGCGTCGAGCGCAGATCGCCCCATCGGAGCGCCCATGCTGAGAAGCAGCCTTTCCGCACTGTTCATGTTCGCCGCCCTGTCCCCGGCCGTCGATGCGCAGGAGCCAGCCTGGCTGGCCGAGGCGCGCGCGCGCGAGTCCGGGACGATGAAGGCCCGCACGATCGAGAGCGGGGACGACGGGTTCCGCGCCACGGTGCCGGCCAGGCTGAGCGGCAAGGTCGAGGTCGCCGACGATTCATACTCGATGACGCTCGACATCGGCTCCGAGTCGCCGGTGCAGTGCGAGGTCATCCGTGGCGGCTTCGACCCCGCGAACCTGCTGCGGGCGGCGGCCGACATCACCTTCGCGGAGGTCGAGCCCATTCACGGCAAGATCGAGAAGAAGGCGGTCGAACGCATCGATGCTGGCGTCGTGGGACACAGCCCGCTGCTCGAGATCGACTGGATCTACCGGGCCAATGACGGCTCCGGGCCCCGGCTCGGCGCGATCAAGCAGGCCGCCGCGCAGAAGGGCGGACACGGGATCTACTGCGCGCACATCGAGCTCGGCTACTCGCAGACGTTCCGCAACGTCGTCCGGTCGCTGGTCGAGTCCCTGCAGATGCCGGATGCCGAGGGCCACGGCGAGGCCTATTTCTTCGAGCTCGAGACGATGCGGACCAACGACATGAATGTCGGGGTGAGCATGATCCGGCTCGTGCGGGACGAGGACGGCGACACCAAGGCCACCACCTTGTCCTCGATGCTGCTGCCCGCCGGGGAAGGCACCGTCCAGGCCCAGGACTCGTACACGACCGAGTGGCTGCGGCCTGACGGCTCGCTGATCAACGCCGCGCACGTGGAGATCAGGAACGGAGAGATCGAGTCCAACCTCCGCCTCACCGAGCAAGACGGCCAGTGGTGGGTCGAGGGCGAGCACATGGGCAAGGCGCTCGAGCAGTCCATTGCCGCGGACGTCGCTCCCGCGAGCCTGGTGCAGCAGGCGTGGCAGCGCAGGGAACTGCTGGATGCCGAGGATCCCGTCGGCCGGCAACTGACCGGCAAGGTCTGGCTCTCTGCCGACCCCACGCGGTTCAGTGACTGGCACGCCAGGGTGACGGGCGCCGTCGGCGCGGGCGAGTACTCGGCACAGGAGACCGTCGCCGGTCTCGTCTTCGACACGGTGCTGGAGACCTCGACCGGCCTCCCGGTGCGATTCAGCATGCCGCTCGGGCCGATGACGCTGACGGCCCAGCGCGCCGCGGTGCATGGCCACTTCTAGCGGCTCGAGGCGGCCCGCGGCGGCACGCTGCGCCGCCATGGCTGTCGCCGCGCTCGCGCTGTCAGGCGTTCCCGGCGTCGGGTACGCTGAGCTCGTGCCGATCTTCGTCGTCCCGACCGAGTCGCGCGTCGCCGCGCCGGTCGCCGCCGGCGAGCCGTTGCGGGTCGAACTGCATGGCCACGACATCGGCGCGCTTGCGCGCGCGCTCGGCGTCGCGGACCCGGGCCCGGGCGCGACGCACCTCGATTACACGCTTCGGCAGTACCCGGGCATCGCGACCGCGAGCGAGCGTTCGTGGCTCGAGCCGACCTTCGTCATCGACTTCGACCAGCCTGCCGTCGCGTCCCTCTACGACGAGCTCCGCCAGTCGGGCGCGGGCCCGTACTCGCGTGAGCAACTGGCGCAGTTCGTTGCGCGGGTGGTCGACGAGGCGCCGGGCCGCGGCTGGGACGTCGCCTCGCGGGTGGCCACCCGCCGCGACGGCGACTGCACCGAGCATGCCGTGCTGCTGACCGCCCTCGCCCGGCGGTCCGGGATACCGGCGCGAGTCGTGCTGGGCGTGGCGATCGTCCAGGTGAACGGGGGCTATGCGACCTACGGCCACGCCTGGAGCGAGCTGCGCGAGGACGGACGCTGGGTCGTCGCGGATGCTTCGCTGACCGGCCTCGAGGCGCCGGTCCGTTACCTGCCGCTCGGCGTCCTTGAGCAGGAGGGCCCGGGATTCTTCGTGTCCGCGGCTGCGTTCATGCAGCGCTGGGTGAAACGGGTCGTGGTCGTCGGGGCGGCGACCTGACGCCAGACCGGAGCTGACCCGGGCCTTCGCACTCGGCATCGCCGTTACGCTAAGCTGGCGTCCGGCAGTCCATTGCGGGGGCGGCGATGACTGACACCTCGGCAATCCAGGCCTGGCGGCGCGGCATTCGGGTCGTCGGACCGTTGTGCGCATGGATGACATGGGCCGGCAGCGGGCACGCCGTCGCGGCGAGCCTGCCCGAACCGCGGCCCGAGGCCGTCGCACTCATCGCCGAACTCGGACTTCCGGAGAGTCCGACCCCGTCCCGGGAGCTTCCCGGGTGGCGCCCGCCCACGAAGATCGCGGTGGCATTTGCTGACGAAGAGCAGCTGGCGCGCCTGCGTGCCGCGGTGCCTGGCGTGGAGCTGGTCGCGATCGGCCGCGAGTCACCCCTCGCCCAGCAGGTGAAGGACGTCCAGGCCGTGGTGGGCGTGTGCAGCGCCGAGGTCCTGGAGGCAGCTCCGGGACTGCACTGGATCCAGATCCTCTCGGTCGGTGCCGAACGCTGCGTGGCGGTGCCCGGCCTGGCCGGGCGCGACATCGTGCTCACCAACCTGCAGCGCACCAGCGCCGTGCCGATCGCCGAGCACGCGATCGCGATGATGATGTCGCTGGCGCGCGGGCTGCCGTACTACGGCCGGGCCCAGCAGGCGGGGCTGTGGCAACGCGATGCCGCCGACCGGCCAGGCGTGCGCGAAATCGGCGGGCGCACGCTGCTGGTGGTCGGCCTGGGCGGCATCGGGACCGAGGTCGCACGTCGTGCCCAGGCGCTTGGCATGCAGGTGATCGCGATCCGCAACAGCCGGCGCGAAGGGCCGGGCTTCGTTGCCGAAGTGGGTCTTCCGGCAGACCTGCATGCCTTCGCCAGGCGCGCCGACGTGGTGGTCAGCGCGCTGCCGCTGACCCCGGAAACCACAGGCCTGTTCGACGAAGCTTTCTTCCGCGCGATGAAGCCGGGCGGCTGGTTCATCAATGTCGGTCGCGGTCGCAGCGTGGTGACCGACGCGTTGCTGGCCGCACTCGATGACGGCCGCCTCGCCGGCGCCGGCCTGGACGTCACCGATCCGGAGCCTCTGCCGAAGGGGCACCGGCTGTGGTCGCAGCCGAACGTGATCATCACCCCGCACATCGCTGCCAGCTCCGACACCCAGGGGGAACGTTACTGGATACTGGTCGCGGAGAACCTGCGCCGCTACGCGGCCGGCGAACCGCTGTTGAATGTCGTCGACATCGCGCGCGGCTACTGAGCCGGCGCACCTCCACGCGGGACGGGTGACCCATCCATGACCGGAAGCGCCGCGACGACGCCCGACCGCCCCAGCGTGCTGCAGCAGCTCCTGACGGTGCGTCGCGACGAGTGGCAGGTGCTCGGCCTGTCGCTGCTGTACTTCCTGCTGCTGATGGCCGGCTACTTCATCCTGCGGCCGATCCGCGACCAGATGGGCCTGGCCGGCGGCGTGGAGAACCTGCCGTGGTTGTTCACCGCCACGCTGGTAGCCACGATGATCGTCAGCCCCCTGTTCTCGATGCTGGTCTCGCGGATGCCGCGGCGGCGCTTCGTTGCCTGGAGCTACCGGCTGCTGATGCTCTGCCTGCTGCTGTTCTACATCGCGCTGACCACCCTGCCCGAGAGTGCGCAGGTCTGGACCGGGCGGGTGTTCTTCGTGTGGGTCAGCGTGTTCAACCTGTTCGCGGTGTCGGTGTTCTGGGCGGTGATGGCCGACGTCTTCCGGAGCGAGCAATCGCGTCGCCTGTATGGCGTCATCGCGGCCGGCGGCACGCTCGGGGCGCTGATCGGCGGGCTGGTCACCGCCGGGCTGGTCGCGTCGCTGGGCGCGCCCCTGCTGCTGCTGGTTTCCCTGGTTCTGCTCGAACTGGCGCTGTGGTGCATGTTCGGCATCACCCGGCGGGTCGGCGGACAGGATGCCGATCAACGCCATCGCAACGACGAGGCCATGGGCGGAGGTGCGCTCGATGGCTTCCGGCTGGCGCTTCGATCACCGTACCTGCTGGGCATCTGCGGCTACATGCTGCTCTATACCATCGGTTCGACGTTTCTCTACTTCCTGCAGGCGCAGATCGTCGACGCCACCATCGACGGCCGCGCCGCGCAGACCGCGTACTTCGCCAACGTCGACGTCTGGGTCAATTCGCTCACGCTCGTTTTCCAGGTCTTCGTCACCGGCCGCCTGATGGCGAAGGCGGGCGTAGGGCTGACGCTCGCGGCGCTGCCACTGGTGAGCATCGTCGGTTTCCTTGGCCTGGGACTCGTGCCGGTGCTGGCCGCGGTGGTGGTCTTCACGGTCGCGCGACGCGTGACCAACTTTGCCTTCTCCAGGCCATCCCGCGAGGCGCTCTACGTGCCGTTGACGCGGGAGACCAAGTACAAGGCCAAGAACCTCATCGACACGTTCGTCTACCGCGTCGGCGACCAGGTGGGCGCCTGGGCGAATGGCGCGCTGATCTGGATGGGCGTGGGCATTGCCGGGATCGCCTGGACGGCGGTTCCGCTGGCCGCGCTGTGGCTGGCATTGGCGCTGTGGCTGGGACGGCGCTATCGCGCACTGCAGGGCCAGGCCCTGGTCTGAGCCCGCGCCCCGCAGCGACCGTCACGCCTTCTTGAAGAGACCCAGCTTCTGCAGGACGAAGATCAGGAGCACCGCGCCGAGCAGGGCGATCACGAACCCTACGATCGCGCCTCCGCCACCGAGGCCGAGCAGCCCGGCGATCCAGAAGCCGAGCATCGAGCCGACGATGCCTACCAGGATGTTGGCGATCAGGCCCATCTGGGCGTTCGTCTTCATGACGATGCTCGCCAGCCAGCCGACGATGCCGCCGATGATCAAGGATGTAAGCCAACCCACTTGATTTCTCCCATGACAATTGCACGGGCCCTTGGCCCGCGAACGCCGCCATGACGTGAACAGTATGCACCCCGGACCGGCCCTCGCACGCTACGCGAATTGTGCAGACAAGCAGTGGCCGATATGGGCCCGATCAGCACTATTCCGGCTGGCGGACGCGGCCATGCGGCGTATGGTCAGGGTTCACCCGCCAACCTGACGGAAGAGAGGACTCATCATGGGCTTTTTCAGCAAGATCCTTGAAAAACTTGGCCTTGGCACCCCGGCCCAGGCCGCTCCGGCACCGAAGCCCGCGCCGAGACTTGCTCCTGCGGCGGCGGTCGCGCGCAAGCCCGCACCCGTTCCGCCGCCCCCGGTGGCGGTCTCCGTCGTCGACGTCGTCGCGAAGCTGGAGAAGCTGGCCGCGGCGAACCCGCAGAAGCTCAACTGGAAGACCTCGATCGTCGACCTGCTGAAGTTGCTCGACATCGACAGCAGCCTGGGAGCGCGCAAGGAGCTGGCAAAAGAGCTGGGCTGCCCGGCGGACGCCATGGGCGACTCGGCCCGGATGAACATGTGGCTGCACAAGACGGTGCTGCAGAAGATTGCCGCCAACGGCGGCAACATCCCGAAGGAGTTACTCGACTGAGGAGGCACTTCCATGCGCATCGCATTCGGTCCCGTCGTGTCCGTGTCCTGCCTGCTGCTGGCCTTGGCCGGACCCGTGTCTGCGGCCGACCAGCAGCCCTCATCGGGCGTTTCCGCGACGGCGCAGGCGGACGCCGGCTACGGCGCCCGCAGCCTGCGTGGCCTGGACGCGCTCCACATCGAGGTCATCGGCGAGAGTGCGGCGACCGGCTCGGAGGCGACACAGACGTCGTCGAACGATCCGCTGAAGCTGCTCGAGGGCCTGCTGACAGGATCATCGTCCAGAAAGAAGCCGCTTGCGGGCCTTGTCAGTGACGCCAGGACTGCGATCCAGTCACGCACGTCGATCAGGCTGCACGAGGGGTCTCTGGCCGATGCGCGGGCCGCGGGGATTCCCTGCCTGGTCATCACGGTGCGCGACGCTGCGGCCGACTCCAGCGGCAAGGCGCCGTTCGACCTGGTGCTCGACCTGCGCCAGCAGGTGGTGCTGAAGCGGGACCCGAAGGACGCCTTCTACGCCACGACCTACGACTCCAGGACCTCGGAGCCGGCGGGCGGCCGCAGCAAGCGCGCCGTCCTGGGCGAGGCGCTGGACCGCTTCATCGAGTTCTGGCGCGCGGCGAACTGATCGCGCCGGCTCGCCATGAGGAAGGGCCCGACCGGGCCCTTCCTGCCATGCGCCGCCGCGTCCGGGCCTCGCCCGGGGCGAACCCGGCGCGTCAGGTCTTCGAGGCCTGGTAGATGCTCTCGATGGCTGCGTCCAGCGCGGCGTCGAACTGCGCGTCCGTCTGCTGGGCCGTCAGGCCCTCGGTCAGCGCCCGCGAGAAGCTGGCCACCATGTTCTTCTGCCGGGCGAGCCGCCTGTTGGCCTCGTCCCTCGAGTAGCCGCCGGACAGCGCCACCACCTTGAGCACCCGCGGATGCGCGATGCAGTCCGCGTACAGGTTGTCCTGGTTGGGCAGCGTGAGCTTGGGCCGACGGCGAACTGCTGCTCCACCACGGCCTTGATGCCGGCTGCGTTGGCCTGCTTGATCACCGAGCGCATCTTGGTGCCGAAGATGCCCTTCGCCTTCGCCTTCGCCAGCAGCTTGTCGAGGTCCGGCATGGGCTTCATCAGCTGCACGCCGTTCGCCTCCTCCGCCAGGCCCTTGTCCACCTTGAGGATCGGGACGACCTTCTTGACCTCCCACAGGTACTCCGCCGTCGGCCGGCCCTCGATCTCCCGGTCCATGGTGTTCTCGAACAGGATGGCACCCAGGATGCGGTCGCCGTTGAAGCTGGGGCTGGTGATGATGCGCGTCCGCATGGCGTGGATGACGTCCATCATCTGCGCCTCGCCGGAGTATGCCGTTTCCGGGATACCGTAGAGCTTCAGTGCCTTCGGGGTGCTGCCGCCGCTCTGGTCCAGGGCGGCGATGAAGCCGGCCTGGGTGCGGAACTTGGCCTTCTGCTGTTCGAAATTGCTCATGTCTGGCTTCCCGGAATTCGTGGTGGGTCGTGCGCCGATTGTAGGCAATTCCGCGGCGCGCTGGCCAACGTGCAAACCGCAGGCCGCCCTGCGGAGGGCACTTGCGCACGAGGCACCGGCGGTAACAACATCTCCGCGCGGGTACCGCGGGACGATCAGGCGGGATCCACGGTACCCTCGCCACAGGGTCCGGGGATGCGCATGTCTCAGGCCGGAAATGGGTGGGCAGCATGTTGGCTGGCGGCACTGATTGCCGGCCTCACCCTGCCCGGTCCGGCGTCCGGCCAGCAGCTGTATGCAGCCGTAGGCGCCACGACGGATTACGTCGTACGGGGCCTGACACGGACGCAAGGCGACGCGGCCGTGCAGGCGGATGCGGGTTTCGTCACGACCCGCGGCACGAGCCTCGGGGCCGGGGCATCGACGGTGGATCTCAACCCTGGCGCCGGCGCGTCCTCGGAGTTCGCGATACACGTTGCCCAGCGGCTGCGCATCAACATGGACATGGCGGTCGACCTCCGCCTGACCCGATACCTCTATCCCGGCGACATCGATCCCTACCCGTATGACTACACGGAGATGCGGGCGGGTCTGGTCTTTCGCGATGTCGTCGAACTGGCCGTCGCGTACTCGCCCGACTGGTCGACCTTCTCGCGTACGGACGGCTTCGCCCGCGGCCGCCCCGCCCTCTGGGCAGAGGGCTCCGCCTCGTGGCCGATCAGCGCGAGCACGAACCTCACCGGCGGGGTCGGCTACGCCGACGTCCGAGAACATACCGGGCAGGCCTATGTCTATTACAGCATCGGTGTGGAGTGGCGCTGGCGGCGCCTTACAGCCGGCCTGGTGCTCGTCGGGACCGATGCTACGGCCGAACGACTTTTCGGACCGACCCGGGCCGACGACCGTATCGTCGGATCCGTGATCTGGAAGATCCGTTGAACCGGTTGCGGACTTTCCGGAACACACTGCAGCCAGAGGTAAAAACCGGGTGACCATGGCCGCAGACGAGCATCGGTTGGGCGCGCACGACGAGGCGGAGTTGCTGCGCCGCGTCGCGCAACGCGACCGCGCGGCCTTTCACCGGCTGTACCTGGAATACTTCGGGCGTCTTGGCCGGTTCCTGACGCGCGTGACCCGGCAGCCCGAGGTCATCGAGGAGGTCATCAACGACACCATGCTGGCGGTCTGGAACCAGGCCGGCCAGTTTCGTGGAGACTCGCGGCCCTCCACCTGGATATTCGGCATTGCTTACCGCGTCGCGCTCAAGGCCGTGCGACGCGACACGCCGTTCCCCACGGACCCGTCGATGACGGACGAGATCGAAGACGCAGGAATTGCCGACGGACTGCTGCGGCACGCCGAGATCGATGACTGGCTGCAGCAGGGACTTGGGCAGCTGTCAGCCGAGCATCGCATGGCCATCGAGCTGGCCTATTACATGGGAATGTCCTGCGACGAGATCGCCACGATAACCGACTGCCCGGTCGGCACGGTCAAGACGCGCATCTTCCACGCGCGCCTTCACCTCAGGAGGATCCTGAACCTGCTGGCAAGCCCCAAAGGCCTGGGGCGAGACACCGGAGGCATGCGATGAACTCTTGCCCACGAGTCATGGATGAAGCGGGCTGGTACGCCAATGGAACGCTGCCAGCGTCGTCGCGACGGAGCTTCGAGACTCACCTGGAGACGTGCGCGGAGTGCCGGGCCGCCGTCGAACTGGATACCCAGTTGATGCAGTCGATGCGGCGGACGGCGGCCAACGTGCTGCCGGCGCCCCAGGTTGCCTGGATGCGGCTGAAGGCACGACTGGAGGAAGGCGGCTCGCCGCCGGCCGCCGATCCAACGCTGGCCGGGCCGGGCGCTGGTCCTGCACCGCCGGGCAAGCATCGGTTGCTGCAGCTCGCCGTTGTGGCCCAGGCCGCCACCATATTGCTGCTCGTCGGCGGGCTGTGGGCGCTGGCCAGCCGTTACGACGCCGGGGCATTTCGGACCGTCGGCGACGGCGACACGGCGCTTCTCTCCCCGGAACCCCTGGTGCGCGTCGTGCTCGCACCCGGACATACCGCCGCAGATGCCGGCGACATTGCCCGTTCCGTCGGCGCCGAAGTCCGCGGGCAGGTGGAAGGCACGGAGATCTACACGTTGACCATCGTCGTGCCGGCGGGCACGAACCGCTCGGAGCGTGTCGCAACGGCTGTCACGACGCTCCGGAGGCGCAGCGAGGTATTGATGGCCGAGCCGATTACGGATCCGCAGGTTCCCGACGGCGGGCGATGAGACACGCTCTCGCCATCCCCCTGCTCGGGTCGCTGCTCGTGGCCGCCTGCGCCTCGGAGCCCACGCGGCTCGACCTGGCGACCCGGATTCCGGCTGACGAGCGTGGCCGGGGCGACCAGCAGATCGTGCTGACCGTGGTCGATCCGGGCGCCGGCTCGCACGCTGCGGCCGGCTCCTCCCCGAGTCCCTACGGTGGACGCGCCAGTTACGACGGTTCCGCCCACGCCCAGCTGGTCGCCGCGCGGATTGCCCGCGACTACGGCCTCCGGCGAGTGGCGGCGTGGCCCATCAGCATTCTGCAGCTCCACTGCATCGTCTACGAGGTCAAAGCACCCGGAGAGCGGGATGCGCTGGTCAGCCGGCTGCGTAACGACCCGCGGGTGGAGTCGGCGCAGCCGATGGTCCAGTTCGAGACGCGTACCGACGAGGCGGGGCAAGGGGACCCTCTTGCCCGCCTGCAGACCGCCAATGCGGCGATGCATGTCCCGACGGCGCACCAGTGGTCCACAGGGCGCAAGGTTCGCGTAGCCATCATCGACACCGGGATGGACCGGAATCACCCGGACCTGGCGGGGCGCATCGAACGGAGCTGGAATCTGGTCGATGGGGATGCGCTCAGCTTTGACGCCGACCGGCACGGCACGGCGGTCGCCGGAGTGCTGGCGGCTACCGCAGACAATGGTGTCGGCATCGTCGGCATAGCGCCCGACGTGGAGATCCTCGCCTTCAAGTCCTGCTGGCAGGCCGAGGCCGGACGACCCGATCTGTGCAACACGCTTACGCTGGCCGCCGCCCTCGATCTTGCGATGACCCACGAGGCCCGGATCATCAACCTGAGCCTGACGGGGCCCGCCGACCCGCTGCTGAGCCGCCTGGTCGCAGCCGCGATGGCGCGCGGCATCGTCGTGGTCGGACCCGACGACGAACGTGAGGACCGCCATGGCTCGTTTCCAGGGGCAGTCGACGGCGTTCTCGCCGTTCGCAATGTGGACGATCCCGTTCGCCGGACGGAAGACCGGTACATCGCGGCTCCGGGGCGCGATGTCCTGACCCTGGTACCCGGCGGCCGGTTCGACTACGTGTCGGGCGTGTCTTTCTCGACGGCCATGGTGAGCGGTGTGGTGGCCCTGATCCTCGAGCGGGAGTCGATGTCGCCGCGCGCCGTCGCACGGCTGCTTGCCACGACGACGGGTGCTTTGAGGGAGCCAGGCACCGGTCAATCCATCGACGCCTGCCGTGCGCTGGCGTCGTTGGTCCAGTCGCCGATCTGCGGCACCCCGACATCCCTGGTCCGGCAGCACTGATTCCCTGTACCCGTTTCAGAAGTACCCGTGCAGCTGCAGGAAGATCTGGGTGCGATTCTGGGTCTCGATCTGACTCGGACCGTCGAACTGCCTCACGCCGGCCCGAACCTGAACGAACTCGATCGGCGACCACTCGTAGACCACGCTCGACCGGGACTGCTCGTCCTCGTCGACGTCGGTGTCGGGATCGAGCCATTCGTAAGTGATCTTGAGGTTGTGTCCCCTGACGATCTGCCAATTGGCTTCGATCAGGCTCGCGAGAAGCTGGCGTCCGTCAGCGCCAAGCCCTTCGTCATCGACGTAATCCGCCTCCGCCAGCCAGTTCGTAGGACCGAGCCGCATGCCGGCGAAGAGCCCCACCGCCGTTCGCGTGCCCGCGTCGGCATCGTTGACGAGGCCGCTGACCCCGAAACGCCAGGCCGGCCAGACCACTTCGATGCGCGTAACGAGCTGCTTGCCATCGTCCGTCTCGGGCCCTCCCGCGCTGCCGTTGCTCAACGCCAGCTGCGCCGACCACGAGTCCAGTTCCAGGCCGACCTCGACGCCTTCATCCGGCGCCTGCATGTTGATGCCTGAGAGCTGGCGTACGAGTGCATTGTCGTCCTCGAGACGCCATCCGAACGGCAGGTACATCCGGCCGGCTTTCAGGTAGTAGCTACCCGTTGCGGAGGTCAGTCTTGCATACGCCTCCATGGTCGTCGCATTGCCCGGCGCAAGGCGCTCATCGACATATACGGAAAGCCGGCCCGGGACGACCTGCGCGTCCACGTAGAGCCGGACGTCCGAGAGCCTTAACTCGGAGGTCGTCTCTGCACCCGGAACTTCGACCCTCTCGGCGTCGGCGCGCAGGTCACCGCCAAGCGACAGGTGCTCGTTCACCTGCCCGAGCCACGGCGCCCGGTCCGGCGCGCCGATGTTGCGCGCCGAAAGCTGCGACCGGGACCAAGCATTGCCGAACAGGTTGCGCAGGCCACCCCCGGTGGGATTGGCGTGGCACTGGCCGCACTTGAAGCCCATCTCGACCGCCAGGTACGGCTCTCCCAGGGCCGCCACCGGCCGGAGCCCTGCGCCTGCAACGATGATCACCGCGAGGATTGCGCTCACTTTCATGGCACCGCACCTCCCAGCACCTCGAAAGTCAGCTCGAAGTCGCCGCCTGA
Source organism: Pseudomonadota bacterium (assembly GCA_018261655.1). GTDB lineage: Bacteria > Pseudomonadota > Gammaproteobacteria > Steroidobacterales > Steroidobacteraceae > SG8-30. The sequence goes on from JAGTSG010000068.1 coordinate 19,438, forward strand.
ACGGCCGTCGTCGTCGCCGTCCAGAACGTGTCCGTGCACGTCGGCCAGCGCAGGCGCCGCTCCGCCCAGGACCTTCACGCGGTATCGCCCTGCCGTGAGCCGCGCCGCCGGAATCAGGTAAAGCACGGCCGGATTTGCGAGCGGGACCTCGACCGTAGCGACAGCGACTGATCGCCAGTCCGGTGTACCCACGGTGGCAAGGCTATCGACCCGCTCGTTGAGCAAAATCGTGCCCGCGGCTGCCAACGCCGAGTCCACCGGCGAATTGAAGGCCAGCAGGATGCGATCGGGAGCGACCTCCAGCTTTTCGCCCGCAGCAGGTGCGGTCGCTTCCACTACGAATGGCAGTCCTGCCCCGGTTGCGGCGTCGGCCGATGCGCCGGTGGCGATCCACTCGCGGATGAGGTCGATCCGGTCCTGGGGAAGGGGCGGCCCCCCGAGCGGCATCCGGCCACCGGTCGCGGCGGTGCCTTCGATCTTCCGGACGAGATAACTGCTATCCGGATTACCTGGCTCGACGCGCAGCAGGGACGGAGCCTGCACACTGGTCACCCCGACCAGCATGGCGTAACTGCTCGCCGCGTCGAGACGAAGCCCGAGAGGTGCATTCCCGCCCTGATGGCAGGCGACACAGATGGGCGTGAACACCGTGTCCTGTATCTCCCTGTAAAGAGCGTTTTCACTGCCGGGCCCCGTTGGCGGTGCCTCACCGATGGGGCGGGCATTTTCATCCAGCCCCTCTCCCGTACCGGCGCAGGACGTACAGGCTGCGATCGCAAGCGACCACAGGAAGGTCCTCACGATCCTCGTACAAGCAAGTCTCTCTCCTGGCACTGAACTGCTCCGGCGACCCGTGACAGACATTGCCGGTATGTGCCGGGAGGTGGGGCGACAGGTTCAAGTGAACCGGCGACACCGGACGGCGTACCCACAGGAGCACCGACGACGGTGCTGCTTCTGGAGATTCCCCATGCGCGCTTCAACGACCGTGATTCCAGCCAGGTTCCACCTGGCGGCAGCCTTGGCGATGACAAGCGTCCTCATGGCCGCCTGCGGCGGCGGTGGTGGCGACGGCAGTCCGGCGCCGGATACGACGGCACCCACCGTCAGCGTCGGCTCACTTGCCGGGGACCTGAGCAGAACCGTGACACTCACGGCGACGGCAACCGACAACGTCGGGGTCACGCAGGTCGAGTTCTTCGTGGACGACGCGAGCGTGGGCAGCGACTCGAGCTCTCCGTACTCGGTCGCCTGGGACAGCGGCGCGGTGAGTGATGGCAGCCACACCGTCAAGGCGGTCGCCAGGGACGCCGCCGGCAACGTGGCAACCTCGACGAGCGTCACGGTGTCGGTCGGCAACGTGCACGCCTACCCGGTCGCACTCAGTTCGGCGCAGCAGTTCCCCGTAAACCTGTCGTCCGGGGCCGCGACCGGCTCCCTCACCGTCAACCTGGCGACCGGCGCCATCAGCGGCGACATCATGGTCGCTGGTTTCGACGCCACGGCCGCACACATCCACGACGGCTTCGCCGGAGTGAACGGGTCGATCGTCATCGGGCTCGAGCAGGACGGCGCGAACCCCGCGCATTGGCAGGTGCCTGCGGGAGCGAGCCTGGCTGCTGGCGCAGTCGACCGGCTGCTGGCGGGCGCCCTATACGTCAATGCCCACTCCGCGGCGCACCCTTCGGGCGAGGTTCGTGGCCAGATCCTGCCCTCGGGCTTCGATCTGTTGTTCAGCGACCTGGCCGGCGGCGAGGAGATCCCGGCTGTCGTCTCAAGCTATCGGGGCCGGGCCGCCGTTACCGTGGATACGACGACGCGGACCGTGAACATCCACGTCAACACCACCGATGCGAACGGCGTGCCCACGGCGCTGCCAGGCGCGAGTGGCGCCCACCTGCACCTCGGTGTTGCCGGCCTGAACGGGTCGGTGCTGGTCGGGCTGGCACAGGACGCCGCCCTGGCCAGCCATTGGTTCGTCGACTCGGCGTCACTGGCGCAGTCAGCCTTCGACGCCCTCATGGCGGCCGGGACCTACGTGAACGTGCACAGCACCAGCCACTCCGCCGGTGAGATCCGCGGCCAGGTCGTGCCATCGGGCTACACCGTCGTTGTCAGTCCCATGAACGGCGAACAGGAGACCCCGGAGCCACGCATCACGAGCGCGCGCGGGTCGGCCGCGGTGACCGTCAACGATGCCACCGGCGCCGCCGACATCATCCTAAACGTAACCGACGCGAACGACGCCACCGCCGCGCACGTTCATGACGGCTTCGCCGGCACCAGCGGACCCCCCATCATCAGCCTCGAGAAGGATGCGACCGAACCGACCCGGTGGCGCTCCAACGGAGCAACGCTGACCGCACCCCAGATGGGGTTGCTGGCCTCCGGCGGGTTGTACGCCAATGTTCACACCCCGGCCGCCACGGCGGGGCTCGTCCGTGGACAGCTCCTGCCGCGGGGCATCGACCTGGTGTTGTCGCACTTGAACGGCGCCCAGGAGGCGCCGGCGCCGGTCGCAACGGCTGCGACCGGCCGGGCGTCGACGACCGTCGATACGATTGCGGGGCGCCTGACCATTCACGTGAACACGATCGGCGTCGTCGGGACTGCGGCGCACATACACCGCGGTGCCCGCGGTGTGGCTGGCTCCGTTTCGATCGGGCTGCTGCAGGATGGCGGCTCGCCGGCGCACTGGTTCGCCAGTGACGTCGCCCTTTCGCCGACGCAACTTGCCGACTACCTTGCCGGACAGTTCTACGTCAACGTCCACAGCGCGGCAAACACCGGCGGCGAGATCCGCGGACAGATCGAACTGGCCGGCGTCAGGCCACTGCAGTACGCCGACATCCAGTCGATCGTGTTCGACTCGACCTGCGCGACTTCCGGTTGCCATAGCGGCGCCGGCGCGCCGCATGGGCTCGACCTCGACTCAGGGGTGAGCCATGGCAATCTCGTCGACGTCCCGAGCCAGGAGGTGCCGGCACTGCTACGCGTCGCGCCGGGCGATGCGCCGGCCAGTTATCTCGTCCGCAAGCTCGAGGGTGGCCCGGATATCGTCGGTGTGCGCATGCCGAATGGCCTGCCGCCCCTTGCACCGGCGACGATCAACGGAATCCGCGCTTGGATCAATGCAGGCGCGTTGCCGGCACCGGCGCCACCACTGGATACCGTGCCGCCCACGGTGTCCCTGGGTGCCGTTGCCGGGACATTGACCGGCACGGTGTCACTGACCGCGACTGCCAGCGACGACACCGGCGTGACGCTCGTCAGGTGGCGGGTCAACGGCAATGTGGTCGGCAGCGACACGACGGCGCCCTACTCAATGGACTGGAACTCGGCCACGGTAGCCGACGGCGCGGTCACCCTCGACGCCCAGGCGCTCGACGCTGCCGGCAATGTCGGCACATCAGCGGCGGCCAATTCGATGGTCTCGAATCCGGCCGGCCCGGTTCCATTCACGTTCAACGAGATCCAGGCCCAGATCTTCAACCAGAGCTGTGCGTTCTCGGGCTGCCACGCCGGCAGTAGTCCAGCGGGGGGCATGAACCTCTCCGCGCCCGCCTATTCGCAGATCGTGAATGTGGCCAGCACGGAGAAGCCGGGGCTGATGCGGGTCAACCCGGGCAATGCCTCCCAGAGCTACATCATCCACAAGCTCGAGGGAGGGCCCAGCATCGTTGGTGCACGAATGCCATTCGGCGGTCCGTATCTGGACCAGGCGACCATCGATCGAATCCGTGCCTGGATCGACTCGGGGGCACCGAACAACTGATCTGCGGCGACCTCAAGGCCCGGGTCGCGCATGCGACCCGGGCCTGCCAGCCCGCCGGGCCGGCCGCCGGACGTGGCCACCCGCCTTCGCCCGTGCCGCCAGTGCCAGCCGCCGCACGCGGCGGATGTCGGCGTCGCTGAACGGGCCGTTGACGCCGGAGATCGCCGCCAGCTTCATGCCGTGCTTGAGGCCC
>JAGTSG010000104.1 GCA_018261655.1 Pseudomonadota bacterium
GTAGCCCGCCCTCACGTGCGGCTCGACGAGCCGCGAGGCGGCCTGGTCGAGCATCTCGAGGCCCGCCGGGATGATGCCCGCGGCGATCACCGCCGCCACCGCATGGCCGGCCTGCTCCACGTCGTCGAAGCTGGCCATGACGCAGCGCGCGAGCTGCGGAACCGGCACCAGCCTGACCGTCACTTCCGTCACCACGGTCAGCATCCCTTCCGACCCGACCACCAGCGGCAGCAGGTCGAGGCCGGGCGCATCCAGGGCGAGTCCACCGAATTCCGCCGGCTCGCCCTCCGCGGTCAGGCCCCGGACCCGCATCACGTTGTGCAGCGTGAGCCCGTACTTCAGGCAGTGCACGCCACCGGAGTTTTCCGCCACGTTGCCGCCGATGGTGCAGGCGATCTGGCTGGACGGATCCGGCGCGTAGTAGAGCCGGTGCGGCGCCGCGGCCTCGGAAATGGCGAGGTTGCGCACGCCCGGCTGCACCGTAGCGGTCCGCGAGCGCGCGTCGATTGCGAGGATCCTGTCCAGCTTCGCCAGCGAAAGGAGCACGCCGCCGGCATCGGGCAGCGCCCCGCCGGACAGGCCGGTGCCGGCGCCGCGCGGGACCACCGGGACCCGCATCGCGTGGCACAGCTTCAGGACGCCGGCGACCTCGGCCTCCGTGGCGGGCAGTGCCACCGCCATCGGCAGCTGGCGATACAGCGTCAGCCCGTCACAGTCGTAGGGCCGCGTGTCCTCCTCGTGCACGAGCAGCGAATCGTGACCCAGCACGTCGCGCAGCGCGCGCACCACGGCCGCCTGTCGTTCCGGGTCGATGGGCCTCTCGCGGTGTGCCGTGGTTCCCAGCCAGCGCTCCTTTCCCCGACTCACTGCCACGGCCCGCTTGCGTGGCGCCGGACCCGGGACACCCGGTTACTTTACGCTCGGCGGCAGGACCGCGAAGTCGTCCGTGCGAGCGATCCGGTTCATGATCTCGAGCAGGTCCGGTGGCGGGACGGCCAGGCGGCGGTGGGCGAGGTCGAGCCATCCGCCGTCGGTCCGCAGGCGCGCACAAGGCTGGCCGTCCGCCTTGTAGAAATTGTTGGCCATCCGGAAGCGCGAGCCGTTCTCCGACATGCCGGCCAGTTCCAGGGTGATGGTCAACTCCTCCAGGAGGCGCACCTCGCGCAGGTAATCCACCTCGTCACGGCGCACCACGGGCCCGAATCCGCGACGCGCGAACTCGGTCGGCGGGAAGCCGGTCTCGAGGAAGAACGACATGCGCACGTCGACGGCCATGTCGAGGAACGCACTGTTGGCGAGGTGCGCATTGTGGTCCATGTCGGCCCAGCGCGCGCGCATCCGGATGCTGAAGGGTTCCATCGCAGCCCTCCTCATGGCCATGCCCGGCGGCTCACGGGCGGATACGCTACCCGTTTCGCCGGATGCAAGGAATGCCGCTCGTCAACGGCGCGGCTTCCAGTTCTCGCGCAGCAACGCCCAGCGCTCGTGGTCGCGCCAGCGGCCGTTGATCTTCAGGTAGCGGCGCGAGAACCCCTCGCGCACGAAGCCGAGCCGCGCGACCAGCGCCAGCGAGGCGGCGTTGTCCGTCTGGATGTTCGCCTCGACGCGGTGCAGTCCCAGCTCGCCGAACGACCGCCCGATCACCTGGCGCATGCCCTCGGTCATCAGGCCGCGCCCGGCGTGCGGCGCCAGGGCGTAGTAGCCCAGGTACGCGCTCTGGAACGCGCCGCGGACGATCTCGCTGACGTTGATCACGCCGGCCAGCTCGCCCGACGATGCCTCGACCACGAAGTGTCCTGCGTGGGTCCTGCCGTTCAGCCGGGCCAGCCAGTGGCGGTAGGCCGCAGGTGTGGCGGGCGGCGACACGAACGGGCCATGCAGCGTCGCGCTGCGGCGGACGGCCGCGAGGAAGTCCCGCTGCCGTGCTGCCGATGGCGTCTCGAGGCGGACCTGCGGGCGCGCCATCACGCCAGCCGTCGCCGCACCCGCTCGGTGATCTTGCGAAAGGCCGGCCAGCCTCGCGGCGAAAGCCGCGGCCTCCCGTGTCGCGGACCGCCTTGCCACCTGCTCGCCGTCGAACTGCAGGTACAGGGCGCCGCCATAGCGCATGCCGAGGTAATCGCAGGTCTGCCGGAACGGCGACTCGAAGCCGTCGGGCAGGGCCGGGTCGGTGCCCGTGGCGATGACCACGACGTCCTTGCCGCGCAGCCGCCGGCCCTCGGCCTTGCGCTCCGTCAGCAGCTCGCTGAACCGGTCGACGAAGGCCTTCATCTGGCCGCTCATGGCATACCAGTAGACCGGCGTGGCCAGGACCCAGACCGGCCGCTCGAGCAGCCGCTCCATCACGCTGCGGAAATCATCGCCACGACCGCGCCGCCGGTAGTCGAAGGGACGGACCTCGAGGCGCGACAGGTCGACCAGCACGGCCGGACGGCCGCCGAACACGAGCTCCACCGCGCGGCGCGTGTTGCCGTCGCTGCGGGACGAGCCCAGCACGACGGCGATCGACCCGCGGTCCCCGGCGCCGATCATCCTGCGCGTGCCGGCGAGTCGAGCACCCAGACCTGCGTGTCGCGGGCGCTGCCATCCGGCGCGAAGGTATTGCCCTCGAGCGTCGCCCCGAGGCTGAAGCCGAGCCGCTGCGGCACCGCGGCGCTGCGCGCGTTGCGTGGATCGCAGCGGATCTCCACGCCGCTTGCGCCGTGGACGCGGAAGGCGCAGTCCGCGAGCGCGGCGGCGACCTCGGTCGCAAAGCCCTGCCCGGTCTCGGAGCTGCGGATCCAGTAGCCGATCTCGAGCCATCCTGGCCGGGTGCGCGGATGCAACCCGGCCCCGCCGATCACGCGCGACTCGCTGGCGTCGAAGATGCCGTACGGCCAGTCCCTGCCCTCGTCGAAGGCGCGGCGGAACTTCTCGATGCGCTGCGTGATGGACTCCAGCGGCGAGGGCTCGGTGATGGCCCAGGGAATCCACTGCTGGAGCTCGGTGAGGCTCGAGTCGATGGCTTCCTTCAGGAGCGGCGCGTCGCCGGCCTGCCAGCAGCGGATGACGAGGCGCGGCGTGCGCATCGGCGCTGGCGCCGGCACGGGTCGCAAGGTATCGCCCAAGGTATCGCCGGTCATTCGTCGTCGTCCGGCGCCGGCTCGTCTTCCTCCGTCTCCTGCAGGTCGAGCTCCCGCGGGCGCTCGCAGCGCAGCAGGCCGTTGACGGGTCCGGGGGTCGCGAGGATGAAGCCGCAACGGAGGAGGACAGCGAGCGTGGGGCGGTCGGTGGCCCGCGCGTGCGCGACGATGCGATCGACCCTGGGCTGGGCCAGCGCATGATCCACCAGCGCGGCGGCCAGCTCCGTCGCGTGGCCACGGCCGCGGAACGCGGGCAGCACGGCGAAGGCGAGTTCCACCCGGCCCTCGGCGTCGGGCGGGCCGAAGAAGCTGCCGCCTCCTACCAGCGTCGGCGGTTGCAGCGCGGTGCGCCGCGTTACCGCGTACCAGCCATACCACCCGACCGAGGCCTTCCCCCCGGACGCGAGGCGCGAGCGCACCTGGTCCAGCAGGTCGCGGTCCACGCCCACGGGGGGCCAGTCCTTCGGCACCACGACGCCGAGCAGCTTTGCGAGGTGTTCGCGCCCGGCGAGCTCGGCGTCGACGTGCAGCTGTGCAGGAACAACACCATAGGTTTCCGGGCGCTCCCCTTCCGGTCACGCGGAGGAGGCGGTCCGCTATTTCTTCCGGCCGAACAGCAACAGCAGGGTCCCGACGCCGATGGCGCCGGCCCCGGCCCACTTCGGGATCTGGACGGAGTTCTTCTCCTTCAGGGAGAACTCGATGCCCGCGACGCTGCCCTCGTGGGTCTCCTTCGTGTATTGGACCTTGCCATAGATGAGGCCCGCCACGCCCGCCGCGATCAAGACCACGCCGATGATTTTCGTCAGCCCCATGTCGGACACCCCGCTGTACGGCCCATGAGGGCCCGGTTCCTGCGGAGGCTAGCCGAGATCGGCCGCCAAGTCATGGCGCCGGTCCGCGCGCGACGGCGGCCGCCGTCCGGTCACCTGACCAGCGTCCCGCCAAAGGCCTGCCGGCCGGCCGCGGCGGGGGCGTACTGCACGTGTACGCGCTCCGGACTGCGACGCGCCCAGTCGGCCACGACGCG
>JAGTSG010000020.1 GCA_018261655.1 Pseudomonadota bacterium
CCGCAAGGGCGCGCTGACCGCCTACTATCCCGAGGAAATCCGCGCCGATTACGCTGCCCACAACCGCGGCAAGCACATCCTCACCCAGCGGCCCGACGGGCGGCCGCAGTGCATCGCCTGCAACATGTGCGCGACGGTCTGCCCGGCGCAGTGCATCGAGATCGACGCGGCCTTCGACCCGGAGGACGCCGCCCACCCGAAGTCCCCGTCGCGCTTCGAGATCGATTACGCGCGCTGCGTCTTCTGCGGCTTCTGCGTCGAGGCCTGCCCCGAGGACGCGATCCGCATGGTGAAGGAAGTCCCGGACCTGCCGGGCGGCGACCGCCACGACATGTGGTTCCGGAAGGAGGACCTGCTCGGCTGGCAGCCGCAGCGCGACGTGGCCAAGCCCTACCCGCCCAAGGCCGGGGGCAATCCCGGGGGAACGCGCTGATGCAACAGGCCCTGCTCTGGTTCTTCGTGCTGGCGTCGCTCGCGGGCGGGCTGCTGATGCTGGTGCTTCGCCACCCGATGCGCGTGGCGCTGGCGCTGATCTCGACCATGGTCTCGCTGGCGGCCATCTACGCCATCCTGGGCGTGCACGTCATCGCCGTGTTCCAGGTCCTGATCTACGTCGGCGCGGTGATGGTCTTCATGGTCTACGCGATCATGCTGCTCGACGTCCGCGACCCGTCCTTCACGCACCGCTACTCGGGCTACCTGCTGCCAGGCCTCGCCGGCGCGGTGGTGCTGGTCGTGGCCTTCGTGCGCGGACTGGCTGGCTCCACGCCCGCCGTCATGGGCGCCGGGGTCGGCACGACCTTCGACGTGCAGCCGTTCTCGGTGGCCTTCCTCAACGACTACTGGCTGTACTTCGAGCTGACCTCGGTCCTGCTGCTGGCCGCCGTGGTCGCGGCGATCGCGATCCTCAAGGCGCGGCGGAGGGGCAATGGATAACACGCAGCTGCTGCTGGCGCTGTCCACCGCGCTGTTCGCCATCGGCCTGGCGGGCGTGGTGATCCGGCGCAACCTGCTGGTGATGCTGATGTGCATGGAGCTGATGCTGAACGGCGTCGTGCTGAGCCTGGTGACGCTGTCGCAGCAGGCGGCCTCGACGACCGGCGCGGTGCTCGTCTTCCTGGTGTTCGTGGTCGCAGCGGCCGAGATCGCCATCGCGGTGCCGATCGTGCTGCTGCTTGCGCGGCGCAAGCGCACGCTCGACATGGACGCCTTCACGGACCTCAAGGGATAGCGAACGGTGACCCAGCTGCTGACCCTGATCGTCGTCCTGCCCCTGCTCGGCTTCCTGCTGAACGGGTTGCTCGGCCAGCGCCTCGGCCGCGGCTTCGTCAGCGCCGTCGGCTGCGGCCTGCCGGTTCTGGCGTTCCTCACCGCGATCATGGCCGTGCGCGCGGTGCTTGCGGCCGATGCGCCGCTGGTCGAGACCGCCTTCCGCTGGGCGCTCGTCGGCGACTTCGCCTTCGACGTCAGCTTCTACCTCGACCGGCTGAGCGCGGTGATGGTGCTCATCGTCACCGGCGTCGGGTCGCTGATCCACGTCTACTCGACCGGCTACATGAAGGACGACCCCGGGTACGCGCGCTACTTCGCCTACCTGAACCTGTTCCTGTTCTTCATGCTGCTGCTGGTCCTGGGCCGCTCGCTGCTGGTGCTGTTCGTCGGCTGGGAGGGCGTCGGCCTGGCCTCCTACCTGCTGATCGGCTTCTGGTTCGCGGACCCCGTGAAGGCCGCCGCCGGCAAGAAGGCCTTCATCACCAACCGCGTCGGCGACGCCGGCTTCCTGCTCGGCATGTTCGTCATCTACTCGACCCTCGGCACGCTCGAGATGGACCGCATCAACGCGGCCTTCATGGGCCCGGAGCTGCCCGCGGTGTCGGCCAGCCTGATCGGGCTGCTGCTGTTCATCGGCGCGACCGGCAAATCGGCGCAGATCCCGCTGCACGTGTGGCTGCCGGACGCGATGGCCGGCCCGACCCCGGTCTCCGCGCTGATCCACGCGGCCACGATGGTGACGGCCGGCGTGTACCTCGTCGCCCGCCTGTCCGGCGTGTACCTGCACGCCCCGGAGGCCTCGGCCGTGGTCGCCGCCATCGGCGTGCTGACCGCCTTCTTCGCGGCGACCATCGCCGTGGTGCAGACCGACATCAAGAAGGTCCTCGCCTACTCCACGATCTCGCAGCTGGGCTTCATGTTCCTTGCGCTCGGCGTCGGCGCGTACGGCGTCGCGGTCTTCCACCTCTACACCCACGCGTTCTTCAAGGCCTGCCTGTTCCTCGGCGCCGGCAGCGTGATCCACGCGATGGGCGGCGAGCAGGACATCCGCAGGATGGGCGGGCTGGCGAAGAAGATCCCGTGGACCTTCGGCACCTTCGCCATCGCGACGGCGGCCATCGCGGGCCTGCCGCCGCTGGCGGGCTTCTTCTCCAAGGACGAGATCCTCTGGTTCGCCTTCGCCAGCGAGGCCGGCGGCCAGACCTGGCTGTGGGCGCTGGCGAGCCTCACCGCGCTGCTGACCGCCTTCTACATGTTCCGGCTGCTGTGGCTCACCTTCTTCGGCAAGCCGCGGATGGACGAGCACACCGCCGCCCACGTGCACGAGTCGCCGTTGTCCATGACCGGCGTGCTGGTGGCCCTGGCGGTGCTGTCCGCGGTCGGCGGCTTCTTCTCGATCCCGCACTTCCTCGAGGAACAGCTGCCGCTGCCGGCGGTGGACGAGCGCCTGCACCATCTCGAGCACACGCTGGTCATCATCGCGGTGGCGATCGGGCTCGCGGGCCTGGCCGGCGCCGCGTGGCTGTACTCCGGGGACGGCTCGCGGCCAGCCCGCATCGGCGCCCGCCTCGCGCCGCTGCACCGCCTGCTGTCCGGCAAGTACTACGTGGACGAGCTGTACGAGGCCGTCATCGGCCGGCCCCTGACCTGGGTGTCCGACCGGATCTTCCTGCGGATCGGCGACCGGGCGGTGATCGACGGCACGCTGCATGGTCTGACAGGCCTCGCACGCCAGGCGGCCGGCGTGCTCGGCCGCGTCCAGACCGGCAACCTGCACCTCTACGCCTGGCTCGTGCTGGCCGGAATTTTCGCGCTCCTGCTGTGGAGCTGGCGTCATGTCTGAGGCCGCCATGCTGAACTGGGTGCTGTTCCTCCCGGTGGCCGGCATGGCCGCCCTGCTGCTGGTACCGCGCTTGCGCGCGGACCTGGTGCGCGGCCTGTCGCTGGCCGTGATGGTGCTGCAGTTCCTGCTGACGGTCGTGCTCTACCTGGAGTTCGACGCCGACCTCGGCGGGCTGCAGTTCGAGACGCGGCTGCCGTGGATCGCGGACTGGGGCGTGTACTACCACGTCGGGCTCGACGGCCTGAACATCCTGCTGGTGCTGCTGACCGCCTTCCTGGGCCCCCTGGTCGTCGCCGGGGCGTTCAGCGCCATCCAGAAGGACGTCAAGCTCTTCTACTCGATGGTGTTCTTCATCCAGTTCGCGATGCTGGGCACCTTCGTCGCGCAGGACCTGTTCCTGTTCTACGTCTTCTGGGAGACGATGCTGATCCCGATGTTCCTCATCATCGGCATCTGGGGCGGCGAGCGGCGCATCTACGCGACGCTGAAGTTCGTGCTCTACACCGCGTTCGGCAGCATCCTGATGCTGGCGGCAGTGATCTACCTGGTCTGGTCGCTGAAGTCGCAGACCGGCATCACCTCCTTCGCCTTCGCCGACCTCTACGGCACGCGCCTGCCGCTCGACGCGCAGGTGCTGCTGTTCGGGGCCTTCGCGCTGTCCTTTGCGATCAAGGTCCCGGTCGTGCCGCTGCACACCTGGTTGCCGGACGCCCACGTCGAGGCGCCGACCGCCGGTTCCGTGATCCTCGCCGGCGTGCTGCTGAAGATGGGAACCTACGGCTTCATCAAGCTGGGCTTCCCGCTGTTTCCCGAGGCGACGGCGGTCTACACGCCGGTGATCATGGTCCTGGCGGTGATCAGCATCATCTACGGCGCCTGCCTGGCGCTGGTGCAGGACGACATCAAGAAGATCATCGCCTACTCGTCGATCAGCCACCTCGGCTACGTCATGCTGGGGCTCGCGAGCCTCGACCTGCTGGGCATCCAGGGCGCGATCATCCAGATGGTGAGCCACGGCCTGACCGCGGGCGGACTGTTCCTCATGGTCGGCATGATCTACGAGCGCTGCCACAGCCGCGACCTCGCGGCCTACGGCGGGCTGGCCAAGCTGCTGCCGGTCTACTCGGTTTTCTTCATGGTCCTGACGCTCGCGGCCGTCGGCCTGCCGACCACGAGCGGTTTCACCGGCGAGTTCCTCGTGCTGATGGGCGCGTTCAACGCGGCCTGGCCACAATACGAGGCGGGTGTCACCTGGCCGCTGGTGCTGGCCTGCCTCGCGGTGCTCGGCGTGGTGCTCGGCGCGCTCTACATGCTGCGCCTCGCGCAGCACTTCCTGTTCGGCGAGAGCAAGGCGCCGCACCAGCCGCTGGCGGACCTGAACCTGCGCGAGAAGGCGATCCTCGCCCTGATCGTCGTCGCCGTGTTCTGGCTCGGCCTGTTCCCGGATTCCTTCATGCGCAAGACGGAACTCGGGGCGCTCGAGTACCAGCAGCAGGTCATGAGCCGTCCTGCGGGCTCCTGGGTCTCGGTTGAGCCGGCCGGCGGGAGCGCCCCATGAACGCCAGCACGCTGCTGACCGCCATGCTGCCCGAGCACCTGCTGCTGCTCGGCATCCTGCTGCTGATCGTGCTCGAGATCGGCGCGAGGAAACCGCGCGAATTCCTCTGGGTCACGCTGGTCACGGTCTTCGCGGCCGCCTTTGCCGCGGCCCGCCTCTACGTCAGCGACTATGCCGCCGCGCCCTTCCCGGGACAGTTCTCCGTGGATCCCGCAGCCTTGCTGGGCAAGGCGACGCTGCTGGGCCTCACCCTCCCGGCCGTGCTGATCGCCGGCGGCGAATTCAGGGGACCCCGCTTCTCGATCCTGCTGCTGTCGTCCGTGTACGGCGCCTGCCTGATGCTGTCCTCGGACAGCTTCCTGACGCTGTTCCTCGGCATCGAGCTGATGTCGCTGCCGGTCTACGCGCTGGTGCTGCTGGCGATGGGCAGGCCGGAAAGCGCCGAGGGCGCGCTGAAGTACCTGATCCTCGGCGGCGCGGGCACGGCCTCGCTCCTGCTCGGCATCTCATTCACCTTCGGGTCGACCGGTTCGTTCGGACTCGCGGCCTTCGGCGCGGCCCTGGCGGGCGGCGACACGATGGCGCGCGCGGCCGTCGTCCTCGTGCTGCTGGCGTTCTACCTGAAGGCGGCGGTCGTGCCATTCCACGCCTGGGCGCCGGACGCCTACGAGTCGGCCAGCGTCCCGGTCACCGCCTACATGGCGACCGTCATCAAGTCGGCGGTGCTGCTGGCCGCCGTGCGCATGTTCGCGGGCACGGAGGTGCCTGCCTCGATGGTCGTCCTGCTGGCCGGGCTGCCCCTGCTGTCCATGGTCTGGGGCAACCTCACTGCAATGAGGCAGGAGAGCTTCCGGCGCATGATCGCCTACTCGTCGATCGCGCACGCCGGCTACCTGTTCTTCGCCTTCCTGGGGCCCGCGCAGGGTCGCTACGAGGCGGTGATCTTCTACGTCATCGCCTACGGCCTGATGAACCTGCTCGCGTTCGTCTGCCTGCCGACCGGCGAGGACGCCACCCGCGACCGGCTCGACAACCTGAAGGGCCTGTTCGGCCGGAATCCCTACGCGGCGGTGCTGATCGCCGCGGCGATGCTGTCGCTGGCCGGCATCCCGCCGTTCCCGGGGTTCGTGGCCAAGTTCCTGATCTTCCGCAACGTCATCGATGCCGGCTACACCGGCTGGGCGGTGGCGGGCCTGATCGGCAGCTACCTCGGCATCTACTTCTACCTGCGCGTGATCCAGTACATGTTCATGAGTGCAGGCGAGGAAGCCGCGGCCGCGACGCCGTCCCGCGCCTGGGCATTTGCCGCCAGCCTGTGCTGCCTGCTGCCGGTCATCCTGCTGACGATCTTCCCGGGCTGGCTGCTCGACCGGCTCTGAGCGCCGGCCCGGCCGGACGGCACGGTTTCCCACCCCCGCGAACCGCTCGGGCCGTTCCCGGGCCGGGTTCCCCGCGCCTTCTTTGTCCGGGCCCCGGGGAGAGGCATACAATGGGGTAGCGCGCCGTCCGGCGCCTGTACAACATCCATTCAGTCATCCTCAGGGGGTCAAGTCATGTCCACGCTCGTTTCCGGCCATTGGGGCCGCCTGGCCGCCGTCTCGGCGGGTGTCGTGCTCGCGCTCGCGGGCTGCAAGAGCAAGGAGGAGGCTCCGGCCGCGCCGCCCGCACCCGCCGCGCCGGTCCTCGAGGGACAGGTCGACATCGTCGCCTGGCCGGGCTACATCGAGCGCGGCGAGACCGACAAGGGCTACGACTGGGTCACGGGCTTCGAGGCCAAGACCGGTTGCAAGGTCAACGTGAAGACGGCGGGCACGTCGGACGAGATGGTGTCCCTGATGACGCAGGGCGGCTATGACCTCGTCACCGCCTCGGGCGACGCCTCGGTCCGCCTGATCCGCGGCAACACGGTCCAGCCGATCGACGTCGCGCGGGTCCCCAGCTATTCCACCGTCGACCCGCGGCTGCAGCAGGCGGCCTGGCATTACATGGACGGCAAGCACTACGGGGTGCCCTACCAGTGGGGCCCCAACGTACTGATGTACAACACGACCGTGTTCAAGGAGCCGCCGACCTCGTGGAGCGTCGTCTTCGAGCCCACCAAGCTGCCGGACGGCAAGCCCAACAAGGGGCGCGTCCAGGCCTACGACGGCGCGATCTACATCGCCGACGCCGCCGTCTACCTGATGGCGAAGAAGCCCGACCTCGGAATCACCGACCCGTACGCCCTCAACGAGGCGCAGTACACGGCCGCGCTGGAACTGCTGCGCGGCCAGCATCCGCTGGTCCACCGCTACTGGCATGACGCCAACGTGCAGGTCCAGGACTTCACGACCGAGGGCGTGGTCGCGTCGGGATCCTGGCCGTTCCAGGTCAACACGCTGGCCGCCAACGGCCAGCCGGTCGCCAGCGTGGTGCCGGCCGAGGGCGCGACGGGCTGGGCCGACACGACGATGATGAGCGCCAGCGCGGCCCACCCGAACTGCGCCTACGAGTGGCTCGAGTGGTCCATCAGCCCGAAGGTGCAGGGCGACGTCGCCGCCTGGTTCGGGTCGAACCCCGCGGTGCCCGCCGCCTGCAACGGCAACGAGCTGCTCGGGGCCGAGGGCTGCAAGACCAACGGCTTCGAGAACTTCGAGAGGATCTGGTTCTGGCGGACGCCGGAAGCCGCCTGCGCCGGCGGCGAATGCGTCCCGTACAGCCGCTGGAGCACGGACTACGTCGCGGTCATGGGCGGTCGCTGAGCCCCGATGACCGGGGTCCAGGGGATGCAGGCAGGCGGGGCGGACACCGCCCCGCCTGCCGCCGCTGCGATCGAGCTGCTGGAGCTGAGCCGGTCTTTCGGCCCGGTGCGGGCGCTCGATCGCGTGTCCCTGACGATCGCACCGGGGGAGTTCTTCGCCCTGCTGGGGCCCTCCGGATCCGGGAAAACCACTTGCCTGAGGCTCATTGCCGGCTTCGACCGGCCGAGTGACGGCCGGATCCTGCTCGACGGTGCCGACGTGACGGACGTGCCGCCCTTCGAGCGCAACGTCAACACCGTCTTCCAGGATTACGCGCTCTTTCCCCACATGACCGTGGCCGAGAACGTGGCCTACGGCCCGAAAGTGCGCGGCGTCGCGGCGGCGACGAGGCACCGCCAGGCGCTCGAGGTGCTGGAGCTCGTGCGCCTCGAGTCGCTGGCCGGTCGCACTCCGGCGCAGCTTTCCGGCGGCCAGAAGCAGCGCGTCGCCCTCGCCCGGGCGCTCGTCAACCGGCCGAAGGTGCTGCTGCTGGACGAGCCGCTCGGCGCCCTCGACCTGCGACTGCGCGAGGAGATGCAGACCGAGCTGAAGCTGCTGCAGCACCGCCTCGGGATCACCTTCGTATTCGTCACCCATGACCAGGGCGAGGCGCTCAGCATGGCCGACCGGGTCGCCGTCTTCCGCGACGGCCGGATCGAGCAGCTGGACACGCCCCGCGGCCTGTACGTGCGCCCGCGTACCGCGTTCGTCGCCCGTTTCGTGGGGAGCGCCAACGTCGTCGAGGCCGCGGCCGCCGCGAGGATCACCGGGACCGCGCAGGCCTTCGCGATCCGGCCCGAACAGATCGAAGTGCTGCCCGACGACGCGCCGCTGCCCGAAGGCGCGGTGGGCTGCAGCGGCGAGCTGGCGGACATCCAGTACCACGGCGCCACCAGCCGCTGGCACGTGCGGCTCGACGACGGCCTGGTGCTGTCGGCGGTCCGCGCCGAAGCCGCGACCCCGGGGCCGACACCCCAGGCCGGCGGACGCGTGCGGCTGGCCTGGTCGCGCGACAGCCTGGTGCCGCTCGCGGACGGCTGACCATGCTCCGCGGCCTCTCCGCCTTCCTCTACGGGCGGCGCGGGTTCTACCTGTCGCTGCTCCTGCTGCCGCCCCTGCTGTGGCTGGGCATCGTCTACCTGGGCTCGCTGTTCGCGCTGCTGCTGCAGAGCTTCTACGCCATCGACGAGTTCACCGCGCGCATCGTGCCGACGTTCACGCTGGCGACCTATGGCCAGCTGCTCAGCCATCCGGCCAACGTGGACATCATCCTGCGCACGCTCGCGATGGCTGTCGCCGTGACGCTGGCCGCGGCGGTCGTCGCCTTCCCGATCGCGAACTACATGGCCCGCCATGCCGGCCCGCGCATGAAGGCGTTCTTCTACGTCGGCGTCATGATGCCGATGTGGACCAGTTACCTGGTCAAGGTCTATGCCTGGCGCCTCGTGCTCGCCAAGCAGGGCGTGCTGTCGTGGTTCGTGGACCTGCTCGGCCTGGCGCCGGCGCTCGACCACGCGCTATCCACCCCGGTGATCGGCGGGCCTTCGCTGGCCTCGTCCTACCTCGGGATGTTCGTCGTCTTCGTCTACATGTGGCTGCCGTTCATGATCCTGCCGCTGGCGGCCGCGCTGGAGCGGGTCCCGGAGTCGCTGCTGCAGGCCTCGGCCGACCTCGGCGCGCGCCCGGGCCAGACCTTCCGGCAGGTCGTCCTGCCACTCGCGCTGCCGGGCCTGGCGGCCGGCTCGGTGTTCACCTTCTCGCTGACGCTCGGCGACTACATCATCCCGAGCGTGGTCGGGGCGCCCGGTTACTTCATCGGGATGATGGTCTACCAGCAGCAGGGCACCGCCGGGAACCTGCCGCTCGCAGCGGCGTTCTCCGTCGTGCCCATCCTGCTCATCGGCATCTACCTGACGCTGGCCAGGCGCCTGGGAGCCTTCGATGCGCTCTAGCGGCGACTGGAACCGCGCCTCGTGGGGCGGCCGGATCGCGGCGTTTGCCGGGCTGGCCTTCCTGCACCTGCCGGTGTGGGTGATCCTGCTCTATGCCTTCACCACCGAGGACCGGACCTACCAGTTCCCGCCGCCGGGACTGACGCTGCGGTGGTTCGAGGTCGCCTTTGCGCGCGAGGACATCTGGGCCGCGCTGCGCCTGTCGCTGTCGGTCGCGGCCGTCGCCACCGCGATGGCGCTCGTCCTCGGCACGCTCGCGGCCTTCGCACTGGCGCGCAGCCGCTTCCGCGGGCGCGACGCGATCACGCTGCTGTTCGTCCTGCCGATCGCCCTGCCGGGAATCATCACGGGCATCGCGCTGCTGTCAGCCTTCAAGCTCGGCGGCATCCAGCCCGGCTTCTGGACCATCGTGACGGGCCATGCCACGTTCTGCATCGTGATCGTGCACAACAACGTGATCGCGCGCCTGCGGCGACTGCCGCCGAGCTGGATCGAGGCCTCCATGGATCTCGGCGCCGACGGCACGCAGACGTTCCTCTACGTGCTGCTGCCGCAGATCGCCACGGCGCTGCTCGCCGGCGGCATGCTGGCCTTCGCGCTGTCGTTCGACGAGATCATCGTCACGCTGTTCACGGCCGGCCACGAGCGCACGCTGCCGATCTGGTTCTTCAACGAGCTGTTCCGCCCCCGCGAACGGCCGATCACCAACGTGGTCGCCGTGACCGTGGTCCTGGTGACGCTGGTCCCCATCCTGCTGGCCTACTGGCTGACGCGCCAGGGCCATGCCGACGAACGAAACTGAAGCCCCGCAACGGAGTCACGCGCATGCAGAAGAAATTGCTGGTCAACGGACGGCTGGTCGCCGGCCAGGGCGAGGTCGAGGACGTGCTCAACCCTGCCACGGGGAAGGTCATTGCCCGCATCGCCGAGGCGTCCGGCGAACAGGTCGACGCCGCCGTCCGGGCCGCGGAGGCCGCCTTTGCAGGCTGGGCGGCCACGCCGCCGAAGGACCGCGCCACGGTGCTGTTCAGGCTGGCCGACCGGATCGAACAGGACGGCCCGGCCTTTGCGCAGCTGGAGTCGCTCAACTGCGGCAAGCCGCTGGCCGCCGCCCTGAACGACGAGATTCCGGCGATCGCGGACGTGTTCCGTTTCTTCGCCGGCGCGGCGCGCACCATGCACGGCGCGGTGGCCGGCGAGTACCTCGCCGGTTTCACCAGCATGATCCGTCGCGACCCGGTCGGCGTGGTGGCCTCGATCGCGCCCTGGAACTACCCGCTGATGATGGCCGCCTGGAAGCTGGCCCCCGCCCTCGCGGCCGGCAACACCGTGGTGCTGAAGCCGTCGGAGCAGACGCCGTTGACCACGCTGAAGCTGGCCGGACTGCTGGCGGAGCTGTTCCCGGCCGGGGTCGTCAACGTCGTCACCGGCCGCGGCGAGACCGTCGGCGCGCCGCTCGTCGCGCACCCGCGGGTCCGCATGGTCTCCCTCACCGGAGACGTGTCGACGGGCGAGAAGATCCTCAAGGCCGCCTCGAAGGGCATCAAGCGCACGCACCTCGAGCTCGGCGGCAAGGCGCCGGTGATCGTCTTCGACGACGCCGACCTCGAGGCCGTGGTGAGCGGCGTCCGGACCTTCGGCTTCTACAACGCGGGACAGGACTGCACGGCGGCATGCCGGCTCTATGCGGGGCCGAAGGTCTACGACCGGCTCGTTTCAGACCTGAGCTCCGCCGCGTCGTCCATCAAGGTGGGGCGCCAGGAGGAAGCCGGGGTCGAGATGGGCCCGCTCATCACCGCGGCGCACCGCGCGCGCGTGGCCGGCTTCGTCGAGCGGGCCGGCGCCCTCAGGCACGTCGAGATCACGGCCGGCGGCAAGGCCGGCCAGGGCAGCGGCTTCTTCTACGAGCCGACGGTCGTGGCCGGCGCGCGGCAGGCCGACGAGATCGTGCGGCGCGAGGTCTTCGGGCCGGTCGTCTCGGTGACCCGCTTCAAGGACGTGGAGCAGGCCATCGGCTGGGCCAACGACTCGGAATACGGGCTCGCCTCGTCGGTCTGGACGGCGGACGTCGGCCGTGCCATGCAGGTGGCGGCGAGGCTGCAGTACGGCTGCACCTGGATCAACACGCACTTCATGCTGGTGAGCGAGATGCCGCACGGCGGCCTGAAGCGCTCCGGCTACGGCAAGGACCTCTCGTCCTACGCGCTCGAGGACTACTCGGCCGTGCGGCACGTCATGGTCAAGCTCTGAGAGCAGCCCGGCCGCGGCGGTCTATCGCGGCCGGGCGTCCTGCACGCGGAGCTTGGCCGCGATGTAGGCGGAGTGCGGGACGTGGATGAGGTCCGCCACCTTGCGGATCACGTGCTCCTCGTAATGATGGAGCACGTCGTCGGACCAGGCGACGCGCCACAGCTCCTCGACCAGCCGGACCTTCTGTTCCGGCGAGAATCCGGCGTTGACGAGCGAGGTGAACTGGTACAGGTCGTGGGCCTCCTTCGCCTCCGCCTCGGCCAGCTCGACCAGCGCCCGGGCTTGAGCCGCGTCGAGCCGGAATTTCCGGCCCGCGGCGGCCATGACGGCCTCCCGCTCGACCTCCGAGAAATGATGGTCCGAGCGGACCACCTCGACCAGCAGCGCCGCCGCCGCCAGGCGGGCGCGCGCGGCCGCGGCGGCCGCATCGGCGGCCGGGTCCGTCGCCATGTGCTCGCGAAAGAACTTGCGTATCGAGTCGAGCATGTTCCATGGCCCGGGCCCTGGCGGGCGCCAGGCCTGTCGTCAGACCCGCGAACCCCCTCCGGGGTTCAGTTCAGGTCCTCGTCCTTGTAGTACTTGGTGCCCTTGACGGTCAGTTCGAGCGCGAGCCCGTCGTCCGTCAGCTGGTACAGCCACACGCCCGGCGAAACGGACAGCGCACCCTGGGTGGACGCACCCTGGCCCTCGTACTGCGCCGCGGCCGTCGCCTGCCCGCCGACTTCCCAGCCGCTGTTGACGAACTTGTCGAGCGCCGCCTTGTCGGTGAACACCCATACCAGCTGGAACTTCTTGACCCCGATGCCAAGCCCACCCTGAACTTCGACCATCTTCATGAAGGTCTCGGCGCCCGTCTTGCGGTTGACCGCCATGCCCTTGCCCGAGCCGCCGCCGACCACCAGGATCTTGGTCCCGACGCTGCTGAACACCGCGTACCCGGCCGAGCCTGCGATGGCCTTCTTTGCCTCGGGCTGGAGCGAATAGAGCTTGCTGAGCACCTTCTGCGACATCTCGCGGACCTCGGCACGCTCCTTGCCGGGGTCCTTCGCCGCGACCGCCGGAGACGACAGCGCCGCGCCCATGACGACCGCCGCCAGCACGCCGGCCAGCACCTTGAACCTGCCCATGATCGACCTCCCGGTCTCCAACATGGAGCCCGTTTCCTCGGTCCAACGTACTACAGGTCGAAATGGCAGGCGACCGTATGCACCGCAAGCCCGGAGCCCCCGACCTCACGCAGTGGCGGGCGCTGTTCCCGGCAGACCGACTGGACGTGCGGGCAGCGGGGCTGGAACGGGCAGCCGGGCGGCGGGTCGATCGGGGACGGCACCTCGCCGCTGAGGACCTGCCGGTAGCGCTGGCGCCGCGGCACGGGCTGCGGGACCGCCGAGATCAGCGCCCGCGTGTACGGATGGCGCGGATGCCGGTAGACCTCCTCGCCGTCGCCCGACTCCACGACATGGCCGAGGTACATGATCGCGATGCGGTCCGAAACGTGCTTCACGACGGCCAGGTCGTGTGCGATGAACAGGTAGCTGAGCCGCAGCCGCTCCTGCAGGTCGAGAAGCAGGTTGAGGATCTGGCTCTGGATCGAGGCGTCGAGGGCCGAGACCGGCTCGTCGCAGATGATCAGCTTCGGGTTGAGCGCGATGGCGCGGGCGATGCCGATGCGCTGGCGCTGGCCGCCCGAGAACTCGAACGGGAAGCGGTCGATCGCCGCCGGCGGCAGGCCGACGACGCGCAGCAGCTCGAGCGCCTTCTCGCGCCGCGACGCGTCGTCGCCGATGCCGTGGATCAGGAACGGCTCCTCCAGCATGCTGCCGACCGTCAGGCGTGAATTGAGCGAGTCCGCCGGATCCTGGAAGATCATCTGGACCTCGCGCCGGAACGGCTTGAGGCGCCGCCGCGGCAGCGAGGCGAGGTCCGTGCCGTTGAACAGCACCTGCCCGGCCGTCGGCTTGACCAGGCGGACGATGGACTTGCCCAGGGTGGACTTGCCGCAGCCGGATTCCCCGACCAGGCCCACCGTCTCGCCCGGCCACACGGACAGCGACACGCCGTCCACGGCCTTGCACTGGCCACGGGCGGCGAGCAGCACGCCGCCCCGCACCGGGAACCAGGTCCTGAGGTCACGCACCTCCAGCAGCGGCGCGCTCATGCCGCGGGCTCCGCCCACGCAGGCAGTCCGCGCCAGTGGTGGCAGCCGACGCGGTGAGCGCCGGCGACCGGGTCGAGGGTGGGCGCCTCCGCCGTGCAGCGCCCGGTGCGATGCGGGCAGCGGTTGTTGAAGCGGCACCCGGTCGGCAGGTCCATCAGCGCCGGCACCATGCCCTCGATCGTCCTGAGCCGCGACTTGCGCGGGTACTCGAGCCGCGGGATGGACTCGAGCAGGCCGCGCGTGTACGGGTGCGACGGCCGCTCGAAGATGTCCTCGACCGGGCCCACCTCCGCGACGCGACCGGCGTACATGACGAGGACGTCCTCGCAGGTCTCCGCGATCACGCCCAGGTCGTGGGTGATGAGGATGACCGACATCTCCATCTCGTCCTGCAGCGCCTTCATCAGCTCGAGGATCTGTGCCTGGATCGTGACGTCGAGCGCGGTGGTCGGCTCGTCGGCGATGACCAGCGCCGGCCGGCAGGCCAGCGCCATGGCGATGACCACGCGCTGGCGCATGCCGCCCGACAGCTGGTGCGGGAACTCGCCGACGCGCATCTCGGGCGACGGGATGCCGACCTTGCCCAGCAGCTCGATCGACTGCTCGAGCGCCGCGCGCGCCGACACCCCGCGGTGCAGCAGGATCGCCTCGGACAGCTGCTTGCCGATGCGCTGCACCGGGTTCAGCGCGGTCATCGGCTCCTGGAAGATCATGCCGATCTGCCCGGTGCGGACCTTGTGCAGGGTTTCCATGCTGGCGGTCGCGAGGTCCTGCCCGCGGAAGAGGATGCGGCCGCCGACGATGCGCCCCATCGGCTGTGGCAGCAGCCGCAGGATCGACAATGCCGTCACGCTCTTGCCGCAGCCCGACTCGCCGACGATGCCGAGCGTCTGCCCGGCCCGGACCGTGAAGCTGACGCCGTCGACGGCGCGCGCCCGGCCGGCCTCGGTGTCGAACTCCACGGCGAGGTCCTGCACGTCGAGCAGGACCTCGCCCCGGGCCGGCGCGCTATTCGTCGCGGTACTGGTCATACACCTGGAGGATCGGCGGGAAGGTCTTGCCGGCCTTGCGGGCCTCCTGCACTTCCTTCTTCAGGTCCTCGTCGATCCACGAGAGGTAGTACTCCTCGGAGCGGCGCGAGATCTTGACGTTGAAGTCCTCGGGCCACTTGAGCCAGCGCCAGAAGCCGGTGCGGTAGAACGGGAACACGTAGCCCGGGGAGAACGAGGCGTTGTCGTGGATGATGTGCTCCATCTCGAAGGCGAGGCGCCTCATCTCCTCGACGTCCTCCGAGGCCTGGTATTGTTCGATCTTCCGGTCGAGCTCCGGATCGGCGATGCACTGCAGGTTGTTGGTGTTCGGCTTGGGCTTGCGCTCAGGGTTCGGCGAGCCGTCCGGGAGGAAGGCGCGGTCGTAGGCGTTGACCGAGTGGTAGGTCTCCCAGTAGCGCGGGTACATCTCTGGCGAGACCGAGAACGCCGTCAGCTGGATGTCGTGCTGCTTCTCCTGGACTTTCTTCCAGGCCGCGGTGCCGTCCAGCACCTCGAGCCGGAACTCGAGGCCCGCCTTGCCGGCCTGTTCGCGCAGTATGGTCAGCACGTCGCGCAGGTAGTCGTAGCCGGTCGTCAACGTGAAGGAGAGTTTCTCGCCCTTGTCGTTGACCAGGATGCCGTCCGGGCCGCGCTTGGTGAAACCGGCCCTGGCGAAGCTCTCCAGTGCCTTCTCCACCGAGTAGCCACGCGGCTGGATGGCCGGCTCGGTGAACTCGCCGTAGCCGTCCGCCGTCGTGCGCATGCGGACGTAGTCGCCACGGAAGTATTCCTTGATCACCCGGTCCCAGTCCGTGGCGTACTGGATGCCGACGCGGACGTCGCGGTTGTCGAGCAGCGGCCGCGAGCTGTTCATCCACAGCCCGTAGGTGGGCCGCGGCAGCTGGTTATAGAACACGGTCTTGCCCACGTAGCCGCCCTGGACCAGCGGATCCGAGTCCGGCAGCTTCTCGTACCAGTAGTCCGGCTGGGTGATGGCGAACCAGTCGAGCTCGCCCTTGCGGAAGGACTCGAGCGCCTTCGGCGTGTCGCGGATCACGGACAGGCGGATGCGGCCGAAGTTGTAGCGGTAGCGCCAGAACTTCTTGTCGCTGGCCCACCAGTCCGGCACGCGGGTAAGCGTGATCGACGACCCCTTCTTGATGTCCTCGTCGCGGACCATGTAGGCGCCGGACGTGGGCTTGAACCGCCACTGGTAGCGCTCCGGGTAGTCCGGCCCGAACTCCCTGTAGAAGTGCGCCGGCGACGGCTCCAGTTCCAGCACGCGCGAGGCCATGTCGGGCTTGCGCTCCGGCACTCCGATGGCGAAGGTCAGGTCGTCGTAGCGCGTGACGTGCTCGTAGGAGCGGTTGTACCAGTTGTTGTACCAGGGATCGCGCAGGTGCGGGCTCTGGTAGAAGTAGAACATGAAGAACACGTCGTCCACGGTGATCGGCTCGCCGTCCGACCAGCGCGCCGCCGGGTCGATGCGCACGAAGACCTGTGCATTCTCCTTGTCCACGGCCCATTCCTTCGCGATGCCCGGGAAGTAGCGGAAGCCGTTCGGCCCGATCGAGGTGTCGTTCGGATGCCGCTGCGCGAAGCGCATGGCGTTGTCGTCGAGGATGTAGGGGCGGAAGCTGCCGTTGGCGTCGGGCCCCGCCGTGCGCAGGGTGCGCGGAAAGTCGTCGATGAAGAAGGAGAAGGTGCCGCCCTTCTTCGCCTCCGGGGACCCGATCTCCGGCAGGTCCATGCCGTCCTCCCACGCGAGGTCGGCCGGCAGGTCCTCGGGTTTCGCGTAGCGGAAGAACTTCGGGAACTCGCCCGCGGCGCTGCGCCGGTCGATCTCCTCCTGGGTGATCTCGCCCCTCTCCAGCTGCTCCCAGAGCGCGCCCGGCACCTTCACCTTGCTGCGGTAGTACTCCTCGACCTCGGCCGTGTTGTCCGTCGCCGGTGCGGTGGCCTGCCCGGCCTCCTGCTTTCCTCCACCACAGCCTGCGAGCAGCGCCAGCAGCGCGGCCGCGGCAAGGATCTTCGGGTCGTGCATTCTCATCTGGGTTTCCAGCCTCACTTGTAGGTCGTGAACTTGCGGGGGTCGAAGGCCTCGCGGATCGCCTCGCCGATGAAGGTGACCACCGTCAGGATGAACACCAGCGCCACGAAGGCCGAGCTGACGATCCATGGCGCGGTGGTCAGGTTGGCGGTGCCCTGCTTGAGCAGCTCGCCGATCGACGGCGTGGGCGGGGGCAGGCCCCAGCCCAGGAAGTCGAGGGCCGTGATGTAGGTGATGGCCGCGATCACCGTGAACGGGATGAAGGTCACGACCGTCGAGATGGTGTTGGGCAGGATGTGGCGGAAGATCACCCGCGCGCTGCCCGCGCCCAGGACCCGGGCCGCGGAGACGTAGTCGCGGGCCTTCTCGCGGTAGGTCTCGGTGCGCATGTAGTAGGTCATGAACGTCCAGGAGAACAGCACCATGATCGTCAGCAGGATGACGATGCGCGCGGTGATGCTGTAGGTGCCCGGGATCACCGAGAAGATGATGATCACCATGTACAGGAACGGGATGTTCGACCAGATCTCGATGATGCGCTGGAACAGCAGGTCGAACAGGCCGCCGAAGTAGCCCATCATGCAGCCGAGCGAGATGCCGATCAGGTAGGTCAGCGCGGTGAACGCCGCGGCGAACAGGATCGCGGTGCGGAACCCGTAGAACAGGCGCGCGAAGATGTCACGCCCGGTGGTGTCGGTGCCGAGGTAGTGGCCGCGCCCCGCGTCGGGGGGCGTCGCCCGCAGGATGCCGTCGTAGGCCGTGTTCTCGTAGGGACCGAAGGGCACCGGCGGCATGATCACCAGGTTGTCGCCGCCCTGGGCCTCGAAGACCTTCTTCAGCTCGCGGTAGGAAACCGGCGTGCTGCCCGCCTCGCCCTCGAGCCCGAACACGTCCCCCAGGCGGATGTCGGCGTAGGTCGGGAAGAACCACTCGCCCTCGTAGCGCACCGCGATGGCCTTGTCGTTCACCAGCAGCTCGGCAACCAGCGACAGCCCGGTGAGCACGATCAGCAGCCAGAACGAGTAGTAGCCGCGCCTGAGGGAGCGGAAGCGCCTGAGCTTCCGGGCGGTGAGCGGGTTGAGCTTCACGCGCCGCGCCTCACTGGAACCGGACCCGCGGGTCCACGAGCGCGACGATGATGTCGGAGAGGATGTTGCCGACCAGCAGCAGGAAGCTCGAGAGCAGGACCACGCCCATGACGACGGGATAGTCGCGGTCGAAGATCGCGGACAGGCCGAGCAGGCCGAAGCCGTTGATGTCGAAGATCGTCTCGATCAGGAACGAGCCGGTCACCAGCAGCGTCACGTTCTGCCCGAAGGTCGTGGCAATCGGGATCATGGAGTTCCTGAGCGCGTGCCCGGTGACGGCCCTGCGGAAGGAGACGCCCTTGGCGATCGCCGTGCGCACGTAGTCGGCGGCCAGGTTGTCCATCAGGTTGTTCTTCACCAGCAGCGTGGTGACCGCGAAGCTGCCGATCAGGTAGCAGGCCAGAGGCAGGGCCGCGTGGTGGAACAGGTCCTTCACCTTGCCCCAGGCGCCCAGCTCGGCGAAGTCGTAGCTGGTGAACCCGCCCATCGGGAACCACTCGAGCCGCACCGAGAAGTACAGCAGCAGCAGCGAGCCCAGCACGTAGCCCGGAACCGCGTAGCCGGCGAAGATGATCACCGAGGTGACGTTGTCCACGGCCGTGCGGTGCTTGATGGCCTTGAGCACGCCGAGCGGAATGGACACCGCGTAGGTGATGATCAGCGTCAGCACCCCGTAGAACAGCGACACCGGGAAGCGCGACTGGATGATGTCCCAGACGGGCTCGTTGTAGCGGTAGGAGCTGCCGAGGTCGCCGCGCGCCACCTTGCCGAGCCACAGGCCGTAGCTGACCAGCCACGGCTTGTCGAAGCCGTAGTACTCCCTGAGCTGCTGCAGCTGCTCGTCGGACAGGGCCATGCCCTGCCCCACCGTCGCGCTGGAACTGACGCTGATGCTCGCCTGCTGCGCCTCCATGATCGCGCGCTCCAGCGGCCCGCCGGGGACCAGCCTAGTGATCACGAAGACCAGGAGGGTGATTCCTATCAGCGTCGGCGGCAGGAGCAGCAGCCGGCGAAGGAAATAGCTACCCATGGGCCGTGCAGGGTACCCGAATCGGGCGCCCAACCCCAGCCCCGCCCGCGGCGCCTCCAGCGGTTCCCCGGACCCGGCTGCGGGACAGCCTCTGGACTTCGCTGTGGCGGGCGGACAAGATGCGGAAACGGTTCATCGAGCCCTCCCACCCAGCCATGCTTCCCGTCCGGTTGCGCCTGCCGGTCGACATGCTTGCCCAGCCCGACGAGGTCACCTGCGGGCCGACCTGCCTCCATGCCATCTACCGCTACTGGGGCAGCGAAGAGTCCCTCGCCGACGTCATCGGCCGGACCCGCCGTCTCGAGCACGGCGGCACGCACGCGGTGTTCCTCGCCTGCGACGCGCTGCGCCGCGGGTACAACGCGACCCTCTACACGTTCAACCTGACCCTGTTCGACCCGAGCTGGTTCCGCGCCGGGGTCGACATTTCGGAGCGACTGCGGCTACAGGCCGAGTTCAAGGACGACCACCAGTTGCGGCACGCCACGGCGGGTTACCTGGAATTCCTCGAGCTGGGCGGCCGCGTGCGCCTGACGGACCCGTCCCGCACGCTGGTCCGCGGCCTGCTGCGGCGGCGACTGCCGGTGCTGGCGGGCCTGTCGTCGACGTTCCTGTATCGGTCGCCGCGCGAGTACGGCCCGCAGGACAGGCCGGACGACATCCGCGGCGAGCCGGCCGGCCACTTCGTGGTCCTGTCCGGCTACGACCGCCGCGAGCGCAAGGTGCAGGTCGCCGACCCGTACGACCCCAATCCGCACGGCCCCAACCGCCGCTACTGGATCAGCATCGACCGCGTCATCGGCGCCACCCTGCTCGGCATCGTGACCTATGACGCCAACCTGCTGGTGATCACCCCGAAGTCGCCCGCCTGACCCACCATGGCCATCCTCATCGTCGTCAACAATCCCCACGAGTGGCACCTGCAGATTCCCGGCGTGTCGGTCGTCGCCGCGCGCGCCTACCTGACGGACCCGGCCTACGCGGAGGGCCGCTCGGTCAAGGTGTTCAACCTCTGCAGGTCCTACCGCTACCAGAGCCTCGGCTACTACGTCTCGCTCCTGGCCGAGGCCCGCGGCCACAAGCCGCTGCCGCGCACCACCACGATCGAGGACCTCAAGTCGCGGCACCTCGCGCGTTTCCTCACCGAGGAACTCGACGAGCGCATCCAGCGTGACCTCGGGCCGATCAAGTCGGACACCTTCGACCTCAGCATCTACTTCGGGCGCAACACCGCGCACCGCTACGACGCGCTCTGCCAGCAGCTCTTCCGGCTGATGCCTGCGCCAATGCTGAGGGTGACCTTCGAGCGCGTCCCGCCGGCGCGCTGGCGCATCCGCGCCCTGCGCCCCATCGCCGCGAGCGACGTCCCGCCGCAGCACGCGGAGTTCGTGGTCGAGGCGGCCACGGAGTACTTCCAGGGCCGCTACCGTCACGCGCGCAAGAAGTCGGAACCGCGCTTCTCGCTGGCGATCCTGACCAACCCGGACAACCCGGAGCCGCCCTCCGACGGGAAGGCGCTCAGGCAGTTCGAGGCCGCCGCGGAGGCGGTCGGCTTCGAGGTCGAGTTCATCACCTCCGAGGACCGCGGCCGGCTCGCCGAGTTCGACGCGCTGTTCATTCGCGACACGACCGCGGTGAACCACTACACCTACCGCTTCGCGCGCCGCGCGGCGGCCGAGGGGCTGGTGGTGATCGACGACCCCGAGTCGATCCTCAAGTGCAGCAACAAGGTCTACCTGGCCGAGCTGCTCGGCCGCCACGGCGTGCCGATCCCGCGCTCGCTGCTGGTCCACCGCGACAACGTCGGCCAGATCATCCCGACGCTGTCCCTGCCGGTGGTGCTGAAGCAACCGGACAGCGCGTTCTCGCTCGGGGTGGTGAAGGTCGAGAACGAGCAGGAGCTGATGCAGAAGTGCCAGGAGCTGCTGGGGCGTTCGGAGCTCATCGTCGCGCAGGAGTGGCTGCCGACCGAGTTCGACTGGCGCGTCGGGATCCTCGACCGGCGGCCGCTGTACGTCTGCAAGTACTTCATGGCGCCCGGGCACTGGCAGATCATCAGCCGCGAGGGCGGCAAGGCGCCGAAGGAGGGTCCGTGGCAGGCGCTGTCCGTCGGCGAGGCGCCCGAGGAGGTCGTCAAGACCGCCGTCAAGGCGGCCGGGCTGATCGGCGACGGCCTCTACGGCGTGGACCTGAAGCAGGTCGGCAGCCGGGTCGTGGTCATCGAGGTGAACGACAACCCGAGCGTCGAGTCCGGGGTCGAGGACGGCGTGATGAAGGAAGCGCTGTACCGCGAGATCGTCGGCACCCTCCTGCGCCGGGTCGAGCAGCGCAAGCGCGGCTCCCAGCCATGACCGGCCCGCCCGCCCTGCACGTCTTCACCGCCTGCGGCATCGAGCTCGAGTACGTGATCGTGGATCGCGGGACGCTCGACGTCCGCCCGATCGCCGACGAACTGCTGCGCGCGCCGGACGGCCGCTGGTCCAACGACGTCGAGCGGGACGGCTTCGGCTGGTCCAACGAGCTGGCCGCCCACCTCGTCGAGATCAAGAACGAGGACCCGCGCGAGCCGCTCGGGCGCCTGCGTGACGGCTTCGGCCGCGAGGTCGCGGTGATCAACGAGCGGCTGTCCGCGCTCGGCGCCATGCTGATGCCGGGGGCGATG
The DNA here is from genome assembly GCA_018261655.1 of Pseudomonadota bacterium. Taxonomy (GTDB): domain Bacteria; phylum Pseudomonadota; class Gammaproteobacteria; order Steroidobacterales; family Steroidobacteraceae; genus SG8-30. Next base: position 21,675 of record JAGTSG010000020.1, read on the forward strand.
CACCCCTGGATGGACCCGCGGCGCGAGACGCGCGTGTGGCCGCACGACTACGCGGAGATCTACCGCAGCTACGACCGCATCTTCGACTGCCACCGGCATGGCTGGGCCAACATGCAGAGCATGCACGTCAACCTGCCCTTCCACGGCGACGCGGAGTTCGCGCGGCTGCACGCGGCCATCCGCCTGGCGCTGCCGGTCCTGCCGGCGCTCGCGGCCAGCTCGCCGATCGCCGACGGCGCACCGACCGGCTTCCTCGACTACCGCATGGAGTGCTACCGGACCCACGCGGATGCGGTCCCGTCCCTGATGGGACCGGTCGTGCCGGAACCGGTGCACTCCGCGGCCGAGTACCAGTCGCGGATCCTGGAGCCGATCTATCGCGAGATCGAGCCGCTCGATCACGAGGCCGCGATGCAGGGCGAGTGGCTCAATTCCCGGGCCGCCATCGCGCGCTTCGACCGCAACGCGGTCGAGATCCGCGTGCTCGACACGCAGGAATGTCCCTGGGCGGACCTGTCGATCGCCGCCGCGACCTTCGCCCTGGTGCGTGCGCTGTACGAGGGCGAGGCCGCCGCGCAGGAACTGGCCGCGCCGACGGACTCCCGTCGCCTCGCCGCGCTCCTGGCCACCTGCAGCCGCAGCGCGTGCACGTCCACGATCGAGGACGCCGGATATCTGTCGCGCCTTGGCTTCCCGGGCGGGCGCTGCACGGCCGGCGACCTGTGGCATCACCTGCTCGAGTCCACCCTGTTCCTCGACCCCGTGCTCGCAGAGCCGTGGCGCAGGCCGCTGGAACTGATCCTCAGGCAGGGCTCGCTGGCACGGCGGATCCTGCGCGCGGTCGGGGACGACCATCGCCGCGAGGCCCTGCGCGAGGTCTACGGCCGTCTGTGCCACTGCCTCGCGCGCGGGACGTTGTTCGAGGCCTGAGGCGATGACCCGCCGACGGGCCACGGCGCCCGCCCTGCTGGTGACCGCGGAACACGGGGGCAACCGGGTGCCCGCGGCTTACCGCGCGCTCTTCGCGTCCCACGCCGACGTGCTGGCCACCCACCGCGGCTACGACCCGGGCGCGCTGACCGTGGCGCGCGCGCTCGCGGCACGTCTCGGCGCGCCGCTCGTCTCGTCCACCACCACGCGCCTGCTGGTGGACCTCAACCGCTCGCTGGGCCACCGGCGACTGCACTCGGAATTCACCCGTTCCCTGCCTCGCGACGAGCGCCAGCGCATCGTCGAGCGGCACTGGCGGCCCTATCGCGACGAGGTCGAGCGGCATGTGGTCCGGCTTATCGACGAGGGACGACGCGTGGTGCACGTCTCGTCGCACAGCTTCACGCCGGTCCTGGACGGCAAGGTCCGCAACGCCGACATCGGGCTGCTCTATGACCCGGGCCGGGCCGCGGAACGGTCGCTGGCGGCCCGCTGGAGGGCGGCGCTGGTTGCGCTCCAGCCCGGGCTGCGCGTGCGGATGAACTACCCCTATACGGGGCGGGCCGACGGCCTGGCCCGCGACCTGCGGCGCCGTTTCCCCGCCAGTCGCTACGCAGGCATCGAGCTCGAGGTTAACCAGCGCTACGTGCTGGCCGGCGGGCGCGACTGGACGATGCTGCGCCGCGTGCTGCTCGAGTCGATCGTGCTCGCCCTGGGTTGAGCCACGGCCCTGCCTCGTCCGCGCCGCGTCACTGCGCCGGCTCTTCGCGCCGCTCCTGGCGCCGGCGCAGGTCGAGGTACAGGTTGTACCCGGAGATGAACGCCGGGAACAGGTTCGACAGGATACCGACCGAGTCGTTCTTGCCGAAGGTGAAGTAGCTGAGCAGCGCCAGGCTGCCAAAGATGCTCATGTACCAGAATACCGTCGGCAGCACGGGTCGCTTGTAGTACTTCGAGTACAGGACCTGCACCACCCAGCGGCCCGAGAACATCAGGACGCCGAGGTAACCGACGAGCTTCTGCCGCGGGCGCGGCCGGGGGCGATTCTCTCACAAAGCCAGCCGCCCACGCCGCGGCCCCTGCTTCCTGCGACCTCAGGCGGCCGTCACCTCGCGGTGGACGCGACGCATCGCCTCGAGGCTGCGTTCCACGTCCTCCGCCGTGGTCGCCCAGGACGAGACGCTGATGCGCATGGCCGCGCGCCCTTGCCATTCCGTGCCACTGCAGAAGCAGGTGCCCTCCGCCTGCAGCCGCTCGATGACGCTGCGCGTCACCGCGTCGTTGCCGAAGGACACCAGCACCTGGTTGATCACGACGTCGTTCATGACCTCGAAGCCCGACTCGCGCAGGGCCTTGGCGAAACGCGCGGCGTGCCGGCACGAGCGCTCGACGAGGTCGGCCACGCCTGCGCGGCCCAGCGTCTTCAGGGCCGCCCAGACCTCGACCCCACGCGCGCGGCGCGACAACTCCGGGGTGTAGTGCATCGGTTCGCGCACCGGCGATTCCTGCAGGTAGGCCGCGCCGGTCCCCATGGCGCCGCGCAAGGCCGACTTGTCCCGCACCAGCACGATGCCGCAGTCGTAGGGCACGTTGAGCCACTTGTGCGCGTCGGTGGCCCACGAGTCGGCGCCCTCCACGCCCTGCGCCAGGTGGGCGCGAGAGCGCGTCGCGCGCGCCCACAGGCCGAACGCGCCGTCCACGTGCACCCACGCGTTGCGCGCCCGCGCCCACTCGACGACCGGGCCCGCCGGGTCGAATGCCCCGGAGTTCACGTTGCCCTGCTGGATGCAGACGATGGCGGGCCCGGGCAGGTCGGGCAGCGCCTCGGCGCGCAGGCGGCCCTGGGAATCGATCGGCACGCGGATGACGCGGTCACGGCCGAGGCCCAGCATGGCCAGCGCCTTGAAGATCGTGCTGTGTGCGTCGCCCCCGACGACCACCGGCAGCTCTGGCGCCCCGAACAGCCCCTGCGATTCCACGTCCCAGCCCATCCGCTTCAGCAACGCGTGACGCGCGGCGGCGAGTCCCGTGAAGTTCGCGGCCTGGCAGCCCGTGACGAACGCGCCGCCGGAAGCGCGCGGCAGGTCGAGGATCTCCAGGATCCACCCGAGCGCGACCTGCTCGAGCAGCGTCGTCGCGGGGGCCGCGACGAGCAGCCCGGTGTTCTGGTCCCAGGCCGTGGCCAGCCAGCCGGCCGCCACGGTCGCGGGCAGCGAGCTGCCGATCACGAAGCCGAAGAACCGGCCGCCGGTGCTCGCCATCGTCGCGGGCGAGCCGTAGCGATCCAGGTCCTCGATCATCCGGGCCGGGTCGGTCGGTCCCTCGGGCAATGCGCCGCCGAGGCGCTCGACGACCTGTGCCACGGCCCGCGGGTCGGGCGACACGCGGCGGTCGAGGATGCCGTTGCGGTAGGCGATCGCCCGTTCCGCAGCCTGCCGCCACAGGCCGGCCAGTTCGTCACCGGGCGCGGCGCCCGCCGTCTCCGGTGAGATGCCCGCGGTCAGCGGGTGAAGTTGTGCAGCCATGGCGTCAGGCGCGCTTGCGCGGGTGCAGCCACGGCGGCAGCAGCGAGTAGGGATCCAGCCCGGCGCCCTCGTCGAACATCACGCCACAGCGCCGCAGCTCGTCCTGCAGCGTGCCGGCCCTGAACGCCTCGAACACCTCGGTGCAGCCGCCGATGTGCCGGCCGCCCACGAAGACCTGCGGGATCGTCGCCGCGCCCGTCCGGTCCCTGACGACGGCACGGATCTTCCCGCCGCGGTCGCCGTCCTGGTAGGCGACGGAGTCGAGGTCGACGGAGCGGTACCGGATGCCCAGCTGCGTGAACAGCTTGCGCACCGACCAGCCGAACTCGCACCACTCCATCGCGAACATCACCACCGGTTGCACCGGGTCGGCCAGCACCTCCGACACGAAGTTTTCCGCGTCGGCGTCGAGCGCCGGCGCCACGACGACCGGAGCCAGCACCGGCACGGCCGCGGGCGGCGGCGCGTCGAACCGGTAGTGGGGGGTCGAGCGCGACACCTCGAGTTCGGCCTCGTTCATCTCGGCTTCGATGTCGGCGAACAGCGGCGTGCTCAGGTAACGCTCGCCGGTGTCCGTCAGCATGCACAGGATGTTGCTGCCCGCCGGGACGCGCCCGGCGAGCTCCAGCGCGCCGGCCAGCGTGGCGCCGCTCGAGATCCCGGCAAAAATGCCCTCCTCGCGGGCGAGCCGCCGCGCCGTCTCGAGCGCCTTGGCCCCGTCGATGGGCTGGAGCTCGTCGATCAGGCCCTCGTCGCGCGCATCCTCGGTCAGCTTCGCGATGAAGTCCGGGCTCCAGCCCTGCATCATGTGCGGGCGGAACATCGGGTGGCTCGCGAGCCGGCCCTGGGCGTCGCGCGGCTGGGGAATGCCGCTGCCCAGCACCGGCGCGTTGTCCGGCTCGCAGACCACGACCCGCGTGCGCGGGCTCTCGGCCTTCAGCACCCGCGCGGTGCCCTTGAGCGTGCCGCCGGTGCCGAAGCCGGTGACCCAGTAGTCGAGGCCCTCGCCGGCGAAGTCCTCGAGGATCTCGCGCGCCGTCGTGCGCGAATGCGCGTCCGCATTGGCCTCGTTCTCGAACTGGCGGCAGAGGAACCAGCCATGGGCCTCGGCCAGCTCCACGGCCTTGGCGAGCATGCCGCTGCCCTTCTCCGAGGCCGGCGTCAGCACGACCTTCGCGCCGAGGAAGCGCATCAGCCGGCGCCGCTCCACGGAGAAGCTCTCCGCCATGGTGACCACCAGCGGGTATCCCTTCTGGGCACAGACCATGGCGAGCGCGATGCCGGTGTTGCCGCTGGTGGCTTCGACCACGGTCTGGCCCGGCTTCAGGGCGCCCGTCCGCTCGGCGTCCTCGATCATCGCGAGCGCCATGCGGTCCTTGACCGATCCCCCCGGATTGAAGGCCTCGACCTTGACGTACACGTTGACCCCCGGCGGAGCCATGCGGTTGAGCCGCACGACGGGCGTCTTGCCGATGGTCTGCAGGATGTTGTCGTATCTCATGAAGTCAGTCCCCTCGAGTTGAACCGTGAGAGCGGGCGCCCCCTTTCCTGCCCATGCGCAAAGCGGGGGAGAACCGGCTCAACGCCGGGGCGACCCGCCGCCTGGCCCCTGTGAGTCATCAATTCCTGCTAGACCGCCAGCCACGCCAGGGTCGGGGCCACCAGCCACAGCAGCCCCTTGACCAGGAAGAACCAGAACCCGGCCCGCGCCAGCCGTTGCGCCAGCCCTGCGCCAGACCGGCCCGCGGCAGCCGTGCCCCTCACCGACGCGATCGCATTCATGCGCCCCTCCTCGGTCGAGGCGGGACGGCGCCACGAGGCCGCCGTCCCGCCGATCATCGCGACGGATCAGCCCAGGTCGGCGATGGCCGTCGGCCGCTCGCCGGCGAGCCGCGGCAGGTAGCGCGGCACGCTGCGGGCATAGGCGTCGTACTCCGGGTGGGCGCGGCGCAGGTCCTGCTCCTCCAGCCGCGTGGCCACCAGGATGTACGCACTGCACATGACCGAAAACACCAGGTGTGTCACGGTCATGACCGGCGTCGCCCAGATGGCGAGGAAGAACCCCAGGTAGAGCGGGTGCCGGACGTAGCGGTACAACGACCGCAACTTGAACGGCAGCGGCTCATACTCCCGGCCGGTCAGGTTCAACCACACCTGCCGCAGGCCGAACAGGTCGAAGTGGTTGATGAGGAAGGTGCTGACCAGGACCAGCACGACGCCGGACCCGTACACCCCGTAGGCAATCGCCTGTCCCAGGCCCGCCTCGACGCGCCAGATCACGCCGCCCATCGGCTCCCATTCGACCATCAACAGGATCAGCGCCAGGCTGGCGGCGAGCACGAAGGTGCTGCGCTCCGCGGCCTCGGGGATGAACCGCGTGATCCAGCGCTTGAAGGCGGGACGCGCCATGACGCTGTGCTGCACGGCAAAGATGGCAAGGAGCGCCAGGTTGGTCAGCAAGGCCTGACCGAGCGGCACCGTGGGATCGGCATCGATGGACTTGGGCACCCAGAGGTTGCCCATGAACCCGACCAGGTAGAGAAACGTGGCGAAAAAGGTCCCGTAGGACAGAACGCCATAGACAAATATCGCAAACCTCTTCATGAAATGACCCCCCTCGAGTCGTTGCATTCCCGGGGCCCGGAACGGCCCCTGCTGCTCCATGCGCAGGCTCGTCGGAAACCGGCTCATCGGTGGATTGCGCCACCGCATGCCCCGTGACAGGCCCGGTCGCTGCAGCGCATCATTCGCTACCCATGACCGGCCTGCGCAGACACATCCCGGAACTCGCCATCGAGTGGGCGCTCGATGCGCCCGACAGGCTCTGGCAGGCGGTGGACGGCACGCTGTGCTTCGCCGACATCTCGGGCTTCACCGCCCTGTCCGAGAAGCTGTCCCGCCGCGGGCGCATCGGCGGCGAGGAGCTCGTCGAGACGCTGAGCCGCGTGTTCGGCGGCATGCTGGACGCGGCGCGCGAGCGCGACGGCATGCTGCTGAAGTTCGGCGGCGACGCGCTCCTGTTCCTGTTCAAGGGGCCGGACCACGCCGTGCGGGCGGCGAGCACGGCCGTCGAGATGCGCCAGGCGCTGCGCAAGGCCAGGGAGATCCCCACCTCGGTCGGCCCGCTGAACCTGTCCATGTCGGTCGGCCTGCACTCGGGCCGGATCCACTTCTTCCTGGTCGGCTCGAAGCACCGCGAGCTGGTGCTGGCGGGGCCCGATGCGTCGCTGGCCGCCGCGACCGAGTCCGCGGCCAGCGCGGGCGAGATCGGCATCAGCCCCTCGACGGCCGCGCTGCTGCCCGCCTCCGCCGTCCGCCCGCGAGAGGATGGACTCCTGCTGCTGCGCTGGCACAAGCCGCCCGCGCCGCCGGCCGGGGCCAGCCCGGACCGGCAGGCCGGCGAGGAGTTGCTGCGGGGCCTGTTCCCGCGGGCGCTGGGCGAGGTGCTCGCGCGCGGCCGGCCGGAGCCCGAGCACCGCGTCGCCTGCATCGCCTTCGTGCGTTTCTCGGGCACGGATGCCCTGCTGGAGCAGCAGGGCGCCGATGCCGTCGCGTCCGCGTTGCAGGCGACGCTGGCCACGGCGATGGACATCTTCGCCGACGAAGACATCACGCTGCTCGCGGTGGACATCGACAGGGACGGCGGCAAGCTGTTCCTCGGCTCCGGCGTGCCCCAGGCCAGCGAGGACGACGAGGGCCGCATGCTGCGCGCGCTGACCCGCCTGGTGGCCGCGGGCGTCCCGCTGCCGCTGCAGGCCGGCGTCAACCGCGGGCACGTGTTCGCCGCCGAGGTCGGCACGCCGAGGCGCGCCGCCTATTCGGCGATGGGCGACACGACCAACACTGCGGCGCGCATCTGCTCCAAGACACCGCCGGGCCTCGTCTACGCGCACCCCGCGGTGCTGATGCACTCGCGCAGCCAGTACCAGACCGAGCAGGCCGGCCCGTTCCAGTTCAAGGGCAAGAAGGTCCCGCAGGTCGTCTACCGGGTCGGCGAGCCGACGGGCACCACCGAGGGTGTCGCCACGGAGTTCCCCGTGGTGGGCCGCAAGGAGGAACTGCGGCTCCTCGGCGAGGCCATCGACGCCCTCGCCACGGGGGTCGGCCAGGTCCTGACCCTGTCCGGCGCCGCCGGCCTCGGCAAGAGCCGGCTGCTGCACGAGGCGCTGCGCCGCCTCGGCGACATCCCTGTGATGGAGCTGCGCGCCGAGCTCTACGGTGCCAGCAGTCCCTACCAGGTCTTCCGCGAGCCGATGCGCGCGCTGGTCGGCATCGAGCGCGGCGATCCAGCGGTCATGCGCGCGCAGTTGCTGCGCGGGACGGCGCGGCTCGACCCGGTGCTGCGATCCCTTGCGCCGCTGCTCGGGGACGTCGTCCACGTCGGCGTCGAGCCAACGCCCGCGGTCGCGGCGATCGAGCCCCGGTTCCGGCAGGACCGGATCGCCGACACGGTGATCGGGCTGCTCGACGCGGCACGCGAAGGCCCGCGCGTGATCGTCGTCGAGGACGCGCAGTGGACCGACGGCGCCTCGACCCACCTCCTCGAGCGACTCGCGTCGGCCTGCGCAACGCGACCCTGGCTGATGCTGGTGACCCGGCGCGACGAGGGACCCGGATTCGCGCCGGGGGCCGGGAAGAAGATCGAACTGGGCCCGATGCCGGCGGCGGACCTCGCCGAGCTGGTCAACCAGGCGACGGCCGCCGCACCCCTCCGGCCCCATGAACTCGACCTGGTCGTCCGGCGCGCCAGCGGCAACCCGCTTTACGCGCAGGAAATCGTCCGCGCGGCGCGCCAGGTGGGCTCATTCGAGGCGGTGCCCGACTCGCTGGAGGCAGCCATCGCGGCCCAGGTCGACGGCCTCGACCCCGAGGCGCGGCGCGTGCTGCGTTACGCGACCGTGCTCGGCCGGCGGTTCAGCCGGCGCGACCTCGACGCCCTGCTCGAGGCCGAGGGACTGGCGGCGGACGATGCCGTGCTCGCCCGCCTCGAGAGCTTCCTCGAGCGGGACGGCGAGGACGGGCTGCGCTTCCGGATCGGCCTGCTGCGCAAGACGATCTACGAGGGACTCGCCTACCGGCTGCGCGTGCAGCTGCACCGCAAGGCCGGCGAGGCGCTGGAGCGGATGGCGATCGACCCGGCCGCGATCGCCGACCACCTGGCCATGCACTTCTCGATCGCCGGGGATCTCGATCGCACCTGGCGTTATGCGCGGCAGGCGGCGGCGCGGGCGGCGCGGGCGTATGCCAACGCGGATGCGGCGCGCTTCTACCTGATGGCGCTGGAGGCCGCGCGGCGCCTGCCGGGTGCTGACGTCCAGCAGCGGATCGAGGCGTGGATCGACCGCGGTACGGTCTGCCGGCTGGCAGGGCTGTTCGACGACGAGCTGAGCGCCTATCGCGAGGCGTACAGGCTGGCCGAGGGAGATCCATTGCGTCGCGCGGACCTGCTGAGGCTGCGCGCCGAATCCAGGGACCGCGCCGGCGCCTTCCCGCAGGCGCTGCGCGATCTGTCCGCCGCGGCGAGGCAGCTCGACGGCATCCTGGCGCCGGAGGCCGACCGCCTGCGCGCACGGCTCGCGTCCGTCACCGCGATGATCCGCTTCGCGCAGGAGCGCCCGCAGGAGGCGGTGAAACAGGGGCTCGCCGCGGCCGAGGCGGCCCGCAAGGCAGGCGACAAGCAGGCCCTGGCCGAGGCGCTGAACGCCGCGGCCTCCGCCCAGCTCTTCATGGGCGCCGGCGGCACGGAAAAGCTGCTCGAGGCGGTCGCGATCTATGAGGAACTGGGCGACCTCTCAAGATCCGCCCTGGCGCGCAGCAACCTGGCCTGCGGTGCGTTCCTGGAAGGACAGTGGGAGGAAGCGCTGGCGGGATTCCGCCGCGTCCGCGAGGCGCGACTGAAGGCGGGCAACGTGGTCGGCGCGGCGACCACCGCATCAAACATCAGCGAGATCCTGGTCAAGCGCGGCGAGCTCGACGAGGCGCTCCCCCTCCTGCTCGAGACGGTCCGTGTCCTTCGTGCCTCAGGCTTCCATGAAGGCGCCGCTTACGCCGAGATCCAGCTGGGACGGCTGTACGTCACGCAACGTGACTTCGTGCGTGCCGACGAACTCACGGAGCGCGTGGCGCGCGAA